>NZ_JBQQCM010000001.1:0-463778 GCF_052246755.1 Halobacillus sp. B29 | reverse complement strand
ATCCGCTTGCTTCCCGCGCTCGACTTGCATGTATTAGGCACGCCGCCAGCGTTCGTCCTGAGCCAGGATCAAACTCTCCATAAAAGTTGAGATTGATTAGCTCTTTGCACACCGAATGTGCTTGTTTGAATTCCTTCTTTATTGAAAGAATATCTTGACGTACTGGTTGGTTCGTTCAGTTTTCAAAGATCAAAAGTTTTCGTTTGCCGCTTCAAAACAGCGACTTAATAATCATATCATTGTGACTCGTTTAAGTCAACAACTTTTTTAAATGATTTTTTTGCTTGCCGTTGCCGGCTTGCCGCTCTGTCTTAATGCGACAAGTAATAATATAGCATGGTACGTCATTAACCGTCAACAACTTTGAGCAAAAAAATTCCCTTTCTCTATTAAAACCTGTAAAGAAAGGGATGATACGTGCAGATCGCAGCGCTTTATGAGGGTTTATAGGTTCGGTGAAAGATATTATCTCCTTTTGTTTCTTGTAATACGACTTCAATAATATTCTTCTCCACTAAGTATTCGATCATTGAAGATAAATCCAATATATATTCCTGGATCTCCGGATGGACTTTTAACTCTCCAAATGACCATGGTTCTTCCTGTTCTTTCATAAGACTTAATAAATGTTGAGTACTGGACTCGGCTCGCTTACTAATGGAATGTTCCACTGCAATAATCATAAGATGGATTCTTTTATCAGTAGGTTCGCCGCTTTCAATTAACTCTTGATACAGCTTGTAGATTTCAGGTTCAATTCTCTTCACTTGATTCCACACCGTAACTTCAGGGTGAAATCCTTTTTCTATAATGGAAAGGCGCGCTAAATAATGAAGCGAATGAACCATCCGGCTGAAGGAATCCAGATAGTGCTCGGATTCGTAAAGATCTTTGGCCTCGCTGTAGCTGCGAATTAATTTAGCAAACTCGATCACCTTTTTCAGATCTCTCTTCCCTTGTGGGAACGTCCGGAGCTGTTCTTTTAACTCGGTTACATATTCATTCCTTTCAAATATAACGGTGCCGTTAATCACCCATTCCACGGCACGGCGATAGGAGCTTGTATCAATCCAGTGATGCAAAAGTTTTTCATCTACCGTGTGCATAGCGGCTGATTTATTCTCGAATTCGTAATGCTTTACATACCATAGTTCCTTTGCTTCCTTTACAATAATGAATAAAATAACATCAAAATTGTCCGTCACTGGACTGATCGGTTTCATCTTTTCTAAAATTAAGACCCCTAATGTATTGCTCTGACTTGCTCTTTCTTGATAAATCGGGCGTAGTACGTCTTTCATTCTGGTCCCCCACATTCTATATCAGCTTGTTTTGTTTATTCGATACTTTTTGGCGAATTCCTTTTTTTCTAAATATAATCAATGGAAGAAATGTGCTATACTACCTTGTAGATAGTAAGGAGGGAAACTGCGTGGAATTAAGATACAGCAGTAAAATTAATAAGATTCGTTCCTTTGCTTTTTGGTTAATTTTCGGCGGAATTGGCGTCATGTATATAGGATTGATCTTCAAAGAAACCACTTGGCTAATGGCCCTTTTTATGATTCTCGGTATGTGCTTTGTTGGTCTTAGTACGCTCGTTTATTTCTGGATCGGCATGCTCTCCACCAGAACCATCCAGATTATATGTCCGTCCTGTGAGAAGCCTACCAAAATGCTTGGACGTGTAGATGCCTGCATGCACTGCAACCAGCCGCTGACCATGGATAAAACGTTAGAGGGCGAAGAGTTTGATGAGAAATATAATTCCAAACGATATAAAAAGAATAAGACTCAGCAGCAATCCTAATGAAAGAATCCGCTCTAAGCAGCGGGTTCTTTTTTTACACAAAAAAACCGGAAGCTCGCGGCTTCCAGTTTTAGTGCGTATTATTAGACTTACATTCAGAGCACGTTCCATACACTTCCATGCGATGATGACTTACATCAAATCCAGTCACCTGTTCAGCTAATGATTCAACTTCATTGAGACTTGGGTAGTGGAAGTCAACAATTTTGCCGCATGAATCACAGATCGCATGATAGTGATCCGATGTATTACAGTCAAAACGGCTTGATGAATCTCCGTACGTAAGTTCACGTACAAGCCCGATTTCCTTAAATACGCGGAGGTTATTGTAAACCGTCGCTACACTCATATTCGGAAATTTACTTTCTAACGCTTTATAAATTTCATCAGCTGTTGGGTGAGTCATAGAATTCAGCAGGTATTCAAGCACCGCATGACGCTGTGGAGTGATTCGCACACCTGAACCTTTCAGTGTATCCACCGCTTCTTGCAATCGATGATCAGACACAGCCATGCACCTCGCTTTCATAAACTGATTCTTGATTTATAATATTATTAAATTAGAATCCTTATAATTAGTGTAACCTGTCTGTAAATCTAATGTCAATAAAAAGCCGTCTTCCCCGGCAAATTAAATTACACGTCTGGATCAAGAGGAGTTTCTTTACCGCCCAACTGCTGATTAACGTACCTTGCCGCTACGAAAAGCAGGTCGGACAGACGATTTAAATACGAAACAACCAGCGGATTGACCAATTCATCTTCCAATGCAACCGCAGAACGTTCTGCTCTTCTCACAACTGTGCGGGCTAAGTGCAACCCAGCTGAAGCTGAATGACCAGATGGGAGAATAAAATTCTTCAATGGAATCAAGTCCTCGTCCCACTTATCAATCTGCTGTTCTAACTCTTCTATATGCTCTTTCTTCACCTGCCATTTCACTTCTTTTCCTTTAGGGGTTGCAAGCTCAGCTCCAACGTGAAACAGGATGGTTTGGATGCGCTGCATCGCCTCAAGGAACGAATCTTTATCTGCCCAGTCTTCTTTCGTCAGGTGGCTAAGCGCAAGACCGATCGTTGAGTTCGCTTCATCACAGGTGCCATATGCCTCGACTCGTATATCATTTTTGGCTACACGATTGCCATAAATTAAAGATGTCTGTCCTTTATCCCCTGATCTTGTATAAATACGCATGATTTAATACCCCCGTTTAGGATCAATTTTGTTTTTCATTTCGCCCTTATCATTTAAGAACGTATGCAAATTCTCTTCAAATATATCAAAACCACGCGGAACATACCCCGGAGACTGACCTGATGTATGAGGAGTAATCGTCACTTTTTCCTCTTCCCAGAATGGATGATTCTCTGGCAGCGGTTCCTCTTCAAATACGTCGAGTACAGCATGCGCAATATAAGAATTCTGAACAGCCTGCAGAATGATGTCCGATTGAACCAGGTCTCCTCTTCCCATGTTTAGAAAGATGGCGTGGTCAGGCATGGCTTTAAAGTGATCCAAATTCAATAAGTACTGTGTATCCTTCGTACTTGGCAGCACTGCCACCACGAATTCTCCCTGGTCGAGCACCTGGTGAAGCTCTTCTACTTTATACGTTTCATCGAAGTGAGGCTTTGGATTTCCAGATCTCGACACCCCAATGGTTTTCATACGGAAAGCCTGAGCGAGCCTCGCCACTCCCTGGGCAATAGCTCCCGTTCCAAGCACAACCATGGTCCGGCCGCTGATTTCCTGATTGATCATTCGTCGATTCCATTCGTGATTTTTTTCTAATTCCGCATAGGCCTTCGCATTTCTTGAGACCTGAAGAAGCATGGAGATCGCATACTCGGCCATTGGTTCAGCATGAATGCCCCTGACATTGGTTACAAGAATCTCTCTTTGCTGAATTTCCTGGAATGGCATTTTATCAAGACCGGCAGATAAAACCATAATCCATTTTAACTGGCGGGCCTGCTGGATGCGTTCCGGAGTCAAATCTTCCCCGTATGTAATAAATACATCAGCTTCCTTTAAATAGGGTTCCGCTTCTTCGATTCCGTGACAGAAAAGAAACTCAACTTCATTAAAATTCTCTCTCAGTCTGTCCTGGATATCTTCAGGGACCCTTTTAATCGCTGAAACAACCTTCATCCTCTCACTTCCTTTCCTCTCTTTCTTCTATAGTAATTGTTTTTCCAGACCAACTCAAAATTAAAGCTTCTTAAGAAAAAACCATAACCGGTTTTCCGGCTATGGTTTTCCTGGTCTCTATTGAAGATTCTCACGAATGTAACTTAGTGCAGCTTCTACGTGTCCTTCTACTTTCACTTTACGGTACTCTTCAGCAAGGTTACCTTCTTTATCAATAATGAAAGTAGAACGTTCAATGCCGTAATATTCTTCGCCTGATTTTTTCTTAAGAACCCATGCGCCGTAATCTTCCGCAACTTGATGATCCTCATCCGCAAGTAGTAGGAATGGGAGATCATGCTTATCAATAAATTTCTTATGAGATTCTACTGGGTCCGGGCTGACGCCTAGAATAACAGCATCCAGATCCGCGAAGCTTTCGTGGTGATCACGGAAATCGCAGGCTTCATTTGTGCAGCCTGGAGTCATATCTTTTGGATAAAAGTACAGTACGACGTTCTTTCCTTTATAGTCAGATAATGATACGTTCTCTCCATTGTTAGCTGGCAATGTAAAGTCAGGTGCTTGTTTTCCTTTTTCAATTGTCATACGTAACCCTCCTAAAAATAATTATATATCTAGCCTACCTTATACGAATGTAAACTTCCAATTCAATGTTCAATCTTGTAGTGCTGCCATACCTTGGCAACGAGAGCAGCCGGCAGTGAATAACCGATCATGGCTTCAAAAATAGCAATCCAGCGCCCAACACCGACCGGTACCATTTCTCCGTACCCGACTGTGAATAAGGTTACTCCGCTGAAGTACATGCTTCTTGCTATTTCTTCCTTCCAATGCAAGGGTTCAAACTGACCAGCCTCCTGGTACACCATTACCCCATGTTCAATCAAAGAAACATAAATAATGGCAAATCCAATCATAACGATCGTATAAAGAAGCAATATGGAGAGAAACAGTTGAAAAGAAAAAATCTTATGTTCGAATTCGAGGGAAGCGAATATTTGACGCAGACTGCCCGCGATCAAAATCAGACTCATTGTAGTAATCGCAATAATAATCATGACGCACTCCTCCCGGGAAGAGACAAGCAGTACTCTACTGTTTACCTATGTGCATCCCTCTCCAATTATGCCGACAGACAGAATATCTCAATTAAGCCAATTACCCCCACCTCAGGTCATCCATAATATGGATGACCTGAGGTGGGGGTAATTGGGATTTACGTTTGTTTATTTTAGAGACCGGGCTAATGCACACCCCTCTTCTTCATCGCAGCATAAGATACAGTAAACAGCGGAAAGGGGGAATTGTGAATGGGTTACGGATATGGCGGAGGCTTTGCGCTGATTGTTGTGCTTTTCATCCTTCTAGTCATCGTTGGTGCAGCGTATCTATACTAAGATCATTCCAGTAAAAGCACCTATTGACCACCAAAAGTGATTAGCGAGGTGCTTTTTCCTTACGCACACGAACGGCGTTAAATCTAAAAATACTCTTCCTGCACTGGGAAGAGTATTTTTTGTGCACGTCATCCCATCAATACCAATGTCCATGCTACAATGAATACTGAATGTCAGTAAGGAGGTAACTATGAACATAAAAACATCCGAACAATTATACACAGAAGCAACAGAACATATCGTCGGCGGTGTAAACTCTCCATCCCGCGCTTATAAAGGGGTTGGCGGCGGCACGCCTGTCTACATGGATCGCGGAGAAGGTTCTCACTTTTATGATGTGGACGGTAATGAGTATATTGACTACTTAGGTGCCTACGGGCCTATTATTACGGGACACGCCCACCCTCATATAACAGAGGCGATTACGAAGGCTGCCCAGAACGGAGTGCTATACGGTACACCGACCGTACTTGAAAATCGGTTTGCGAAAATGCTCAAGGAAGCCATTCCTTCTTTGGAAAAAGTCCGATTTGTAAATTCAGGAACCGAGGCGGTCATGACAACTATTCGTGTCGCCCGTGCCTATACTGGACGAAATAAAATCATTAAGTTTGCCGGCTGTTATCATGGCCACTCCGATCTTGTACTGGTCGCTGCCGGTTCAGGACCGTCTACTCTCGGTACACCTGACTCAGCCGGAGTGCCCGCTTCGATTGCTCAGGATATCATCACCGTTCCTTTCAATGATATTGAACCTTTTAAAGAAGCTATCGCCCGATATGGTGATGAGATTGCCGGAGTGCTTGTCGAGCCGATCGTCGGAAACTTCGGTATTGTGGAACCTAAACCTGGATTCCTTCAAGAAGTGAATGAACTCGCTCATGAAGCAGGCTCTTTAGTTATTTACGATGAGGTCATCACAGCCTTCCGTTTCACATATGGAAGTGCCCAGCAGCTTCTCGACATCGAACCGGATATGACAGCCATGGGTAAAATTATTGGCGGCGGTCTTCCGATCGGAGCTTATGGGGGACGTGCAGATATTATGGAACAGGTGGCTCCATTGGGCCCTGCTTATCAGGCCGGAACCATGGCCGGTAATCCCGCATCGATGTCCGCAGGAATTGCCTGCCTAGAAGTCCTGCAGCAGGAAGGCGTCTATGAACAAATGGACCGTCTTGGAGAAAAACTGGAAACAGGCATACTCGAAAGTGCTCGCCAATACGGCATCACGCTAACGATTAATCGATTAAAAGGCGCCTTAACCGTTTATTTCACGGACGAAGAGGTTACCAACTACGAACAGGCTGAGAACACTGATGGCGATCGTTTCGCCCGTTTCTTCAAGCTTATGCTCGCAGAAGGCATCAATTTGGCTCCTTCCAAATATGAAGCATGGTTTCTGACTACAGCCCACACAGATGAGGATATTGACCAGACGCTTCAAGCGATCGATCGCACTTTCCAAATTATGAGTAAAGAGTAAATATTCAGTTCCGGGGATTCGATTCTCCGGAATTTTTTATATAAACTCTTATAATTAATTGAAAATTCTAAATTATCATGCTAAAATAGATTTATAATTCTGAAAACTCTACTGAATTATGATCTTTGTTTCATTTCTTTCCCTTTTCATGGTTCTGGTGAGAACTAGAGCCCCCTTTAAAGCTAATGCGGTTTTTCGCATTAGCTTCTTCTTTTGTTTCCATTCTTTTTTCTCTTTAATTTTGGAATAAATATGGGTACGATTCTACATAAAATGCGTTATAATAAATCCATTGTTTATTTTAATTGAAGGAAGATGTTTGCTATGAAACTTGGCGCACGTATGATGAAAACGGGACTAGCTGTAGCTATAGCTCTATATATTGGGAACCTTTTTGGATTTATTTCCCCATTACTTGCAGCCATTGCCGTTGTCTTTTCAATCCAGCCATCCATTTATCGATCTTACCAATCCATAATCGAACAGCTCCAGGGAAATACCATTGGAGCTCTCATTGCAGTAGTTGCTGTATTCACCCTTGGGAACGATCCCTTTGTCGTTGGGTTTGCGATCATACTCGTCATTGGGTTCACGACTACTTTAAAAATGAATGAAAACACCGTTGCTCTGGCGGTCGTGGCTGTCATTGCCCTGATGGACTCTACCGATCAGACATTTATGTACTTTGCGAGTTCTCGTTTTTCTTCCATGATCTTAGGAATTTTAGCTGCATTTATCGTGAATCTAGTGTTTCTGCCACCGCGTTATGAAACACGGCTATTTAAGAAAATCGATTTGGCTACGACGGATATTCTTCAATGGCTCAGAGTCACCACCCGGCAGTTGTCAGATGAACCAGCATTGAAATATGAAATCGTCCGTATCCAGGATGATCTCCGCTGGACAGACCATACGTACCTGCTTTATTCCGAAGAGCGAACCTACCTTAAAGGCAGACGCTTTTCAAAAGGAAGAAAACTGGTGCTTTTCCGACAGTTGATTACAACGACAAAGAAATCTTTCGATGTATTGAAGGCTTTCTACAGATTGGATCACAAAATTGAGCAGATTCCGGAGGATTTCCAGGATGCCCTTGTGCATGAACTGGACAAGTTGATTAATGCTCATGAAAAACTGGTTCTCAGCTTGAAAGGCAGAATTAAACGCACACATAAACAGGGACTGCGTCAAATCGAGGAGCCCGATATTCCTCTCCTGGTGGAGCGACTGATGCATGTGTACGAGAAGACCAATAATCCGGATAAGCTGGTCTTTCTACCTTTAGCTTCCCAGTTGATGGAATATCACTACCAGCTCGAGAAGTTGAAAAGGTTACTAAAAAGTTACCAAAGCCACCACCCTAATGATTATATTCAAACCACAGAAAAATAAAGATATACGCGCATGCACAAAGCTCAGAGGATTTTCCCTCTGAGCTTTTTTATGTAACCTCCCTTAAAGCTCCAAGGTGGTTTTAAAGTAAAGCTCCCGTTTGTTGAAGACTCAGTTTCGAGATAAATGGGTGCGTTACGATAGATGGATAAGGGTTGGGGGGGAAATAACTCGCTTTCCTGTGGCCCTACATGACGTAGGGTCGATCGACGTTGCCACAGGACGTGGCGACTTTAGTCGATCCTCCTTTTGGCCAAGAGCCTCCTCAGTCGTTTCACTCCTTGTGGGGTCTCACCTAGATCCTTCTCCCACGGGAGTCTCGCCATTTCCCCACCAACCTAACTATAATACTGCGAACGGACCTTCTAGAACAGAAAGGTTCTCCTTCATCTTTAAGAAATGCTTTTGTGACAGACTATTGCGGGTCTTTACATCCTGAGAATAGGTAGAAAACCACATGGTCTAAGGCCTCATCAAGCAGGTGATGTTTAATGTGGTTTCGAGATTCTGATTTAGTAAGGTCCGGAGGGGGACGATGAAGACTCCTGTGGGATAAACATGATCGGTGAGACCCCGGAAAGCGAAGCTTGAGGAGGCTCAGCACATGCCCACGGAAAGCGAAATCGTCCCCCGCAGGACCTTCACGGCAAACCAATATCTCGAAACTGAGTTTTCAACTAAACGGCCCTATAGTTGAAGATTACTAAAATTTTTAAGAGCTATATGTAATCAACATGCCGCCGCGTGTTACTTTTTCCCTGCTGAGATAGCGAAAATCAGTAAGAATAAGAAAACCAATCCTACTCCTATGAGAATATTTTCGATGCTCATGCTTTCCTCTCCCCTCCGAATAACTTGTGGCTGTATGAAGTAATAGTGTCATTATTACAAAGTACCGTCACAAGCACAATCAGAAATTACAGAAAAGGGCTGAACCCCGCAGGATTCAGCCCTTTTCAATGGTACCTTTTAAGTTTGTAAATACTCCTTGGAACCGGGTTTATCATCCAGTTCCTGCATTTGATATAGATTGTAGTAGTTTCCTCGTTTATCCATTAATTCACGGTGAGAACCTACCTCTACAATTTCACCATTTTCAATTAACACAATTCGATCCGCATGCGTAATGGTCGAAAGGCGGTGAGCCACGATAAAGGTAGTACGATCTGAAGCGAGGCGTTCTAAAGCACCTTGTATAAGACTTTCGCTTTCCAGATCAAGAGCTGAGGTCGCTTCATCCAGCACGAGCAGCGGTGGATTTTTCAAGAAAATACGAGCGATCGCTACCCGTTGTTTTTGGCCGCCTGATAATTTAATACCGCGCTCTCCAACTAGTGTATTGTATCCGTTCGAGAGATTCGAGATGAACTCGTGGGCATTCGCAGCTTTAGCCGCTTCAATCACTTCTTCATCCGTAGCATCAGGATTACCCATACGGATGTTCATAGAGATGGATTCACTAAAGAGAATGTTATCCTGCAGCACCATTCCAACTTTATCTCGTAAGGAACGGGCCTCTACATCCCGAATGTCCATACCATCTATCGTGATTCTGCCTTCCGTGACATCATAAAAACGAGGAATCAGGCTGATCAGGGTGGACTTACCTCCACCACTCATTCCAACAAAAGCAACCGTTTCTCCTTGTTTTACATCTAAACTGACGTTATTCAGTACAAGCGGTTCACCTTCGTCGTATTTAAAGGAAACATTTTCAACTGAAACGTCACCCTTTACTTTCTCCAGTTTCTTAGCCCCTGGTTTATCCACGATATCGTATTTTTCGTCGACGAGTTCAAACACACGGTCCATAGAGGCAATCGATTGAGTTAGAACGGTCGCAGAATTAACCAGACGGCGGAGCGGGCTGTAAACCCGTTCCATATAGCCGGTGAAAGCAACCATTGTACCAATAGTTAGCGAACCAGTTATAACCTGGTAACCCGCAAAGGCAATAACAAGCAGCGGGGCCAGATCTGTAATGGTATTGGTAACAGAATACGTGTAAGCATTCCAGTTCGTGTGCGTAATGGCCTTATCAAGAAAGTTTTTATTCTGCACATCGAATTGGTCCTGTTCATAATTCTCGAGTGCAAAGCTTCGGGTCACCGGAATGCCCTGAACGCGTTCGTGCAGGTGACCCTGGACTTGAGCAAGTGCCTGGGAACGGTCACGGGTTAAGTGGCGGAGCCTGGCATAGAAATACTTGACCGCAAAACCGTATAACGGGAAAAGGGCAATTGAAACAAGTGTAAGCCAAACATTCATCGTAAGCATAATTATAATTGCAATGATAATCGTAAACATATCGAGCCAAATGTTCATAAGGCCGGTAATGACGAATGTTTTGGTCTGTTCCACATCATGAATCACACGCGAAATAATTTCGCCTGTCTTTGTTTTTGAATAAAATCGCAGGCTGAGCCGTTGAATATGATCAAACAGCTTTTCCCTGACATCATAAAGGATATTGCTTCCGATCCACTGAGCCATATATTGACGAATGTATTCAATAGGCGGGCGTATGATCATAAACACGAAAAAAGCCCCGCCCATCAACCATAATAGCTGATCTATTTTTTCAGATTGTGCCAGCGAATCCGCGTTGATAATATCATCTATCACATATTTCGTAATTAACGGCATTAATAATGGAATCGAAAACTTTACGACACCTATAAGAACGGTAATGATAATCTTTCCCTTATAGGGTTTTACAAATTTTAAATAGCGTTTAATACTGTCCAAACGAACACCTTCTTTCCTTTCCTTTCCTTACCTTACGAACAACAAGGATGCGCACTTATCTAGAAGTGCGCATCTGACGTTACCTATACGTTAAATAGCGTTCATACCATTGATCAATAAATTCCGGTGAAAATGGTCCTTTCCTCTGGCGGATCCAGCGAATAAGTATCTCTACGTTATTATACAATATACGATCCAGCACATGAGGATAATTCATTCTACGTTTGTGGATTTCATATTCATCCTCATCGAGAAGTTTATAGGTCATATCCGGAAACACTTTAATATCTAAATCGTAATCAATGTATTTAATCATTTCATCCTCATAAATAAAGGGAGAACTGATATTGCAATAATAGTATACTCCATCATTTCTCAACATACCGATAATGTTAAACCAGTATTTGGAGTGAAAGTAGCAGATCGCGGGCTCACGTGTCGTCCATCTCCGCCCATCACTTTCGGTGACAGTGGTCCGATCATTGGCACCAATAACGACATGGCGGGTTCCCTTCAAAACCGTGGTACTTTCCCAAACACGATGGAGATATCCATTATGCTTGTAACTTTGAATTTCAATCCGCTTTCCTGCTTCTGGGCCGGGCATGTTGATCCCCCTTCCCTATTGTAATCCGATCATGCCTTCTGTCTATTATAACTACAATTGGAAAGGAATGAAAATAATTAACCTCTTTAAAAATTCACGTAAAAAAGAAGCCGCCAATTGGCGGCTTCTCTTATTCGGGGGATTGATACAGGCTAATAAAACAGCCTGGACAAGCCTTAACCATCAATCAGGTTATTTTTTCTTAGCCTGAGATTGTTGGTTTTGCTCACGTACTTGTTGAGCATCTGTTTGAGATGCAAATTCAGCACCATATTGTTGGTTCTGATTTTGTTGAGCAGCTTGTTGGTTTTGTTGTTTAACGTGTTTTTTGTCTGTACCAGCAGCTGTTTTGTTTTGTTTTGGTTGCTTAGCCATGTTTATCACCTCCGCAAAGATTATTGTGTACACTTCTCCCTGATTTCATTCTAAAAATGAATTATTTTTTTTCAGCTCCATGAAAAAAGACGCCTCTTCGAATAGAAGCGCCTTTGGTACCAAGCTGTTAATTCATTATTCTTTTTGTTTCAATATAGCGGGACGACCAATAATTACTGGTTAGAGTGGCAATGGATATGCCATATGTAGATCCACTATGAATAAATTGGTTATTTCCAAGATATATCCCAGCATGAGAAGCTCCTGGTTTGTACGTCTCAAAAAAAACGATGTCTCCCGGCTGACGATTAGAATGGCTCACGGATTCTAAGCTGGAGTGAGTATAAATAGAAGCCACTGTTCTCGGAATACGGATCCCCTCTTTAGCAAAAACGTACTGGAGAAAACCGCTGCAATCAAATCCTGAAGGGGACTCTCCTCCCCACTGATAAGGAGTCCCTAAATATTTCTTAGCTTCCTTGATCAAATTTGTACTTGAAAAGGAGGATACGGGTTCTGGGGTGGTCAAATTGGATGAAGAAACCGAATCGTCAGGGGAGGAGCTTTCACTTACCTTTAATTTTTGATTGGGGTAAATCGTTGCGCTGGAAAGATGATTTAAATTCATTAATGCTGATACAGACATCCCGTGCTTATTCGCAATCGCCCATAAAGAATCGCCACTTTTAACTGTATATTTACGAGCGCTTGAAGATGATGGAGAATCTGAGTCTTCAATGGTTGAGTTCTTTGTCTTGACGACAATTAATTGCTGTCCCACATAAATGACATTGGATGGAAGATCATTCCATGATTTAAGCTGAGTAACGGACGCCTCATACTTTTGGCTTATTCTCCATAAGGTATCTCCTGATTCTACTTGGTGAGTTTCCTCTGCAAATACGGCTGTGCCCCAAAGCACTGCACCTGCTAAGCTGCTACAGACCGCTGCTGCCCATCTCTTTTTATCCATTCCTCATCCCTCTGTTTCATATGTATTTTTTGATCTACTTTCTGAAACTAATTATTCACAAAATCGATAAAAAAGTAAATAGTCCTAAACATAAACAAAACACGACACATTCTTCTGAACCTTTGGTACTACTATATTCACAAAACCATATTACATTTTTATTACAAGTGTGTTAATTATTCATTCCGGGGTGTCTAAAGTCCTGAATTCCTTTTATTGACGGGTATGCTTCAACCCAATCAACATAAAGTAAATCGAGGAGGGATTTCAATTGTATGAAGGAAGAGATTTTACGCGTTTATCTATGGAATCAAAGCAGGATTGGCAGGATGGAGAGCTTGGTTATTTCCATTATGCCTTATCTCAAACCGCTCCATATCTAAATTCTGAAGGAGTAACCATATTGAGGGAAATAAATGAAGAAATAAAGCGCCGCGGAGGTCTCAAACAACGTGAAGCTGTTTGGACAAGCGACGCTTCTACATTTATAGATTAATGTACTTGTGAGCTTTTTGGTGGGAAACGGGGAATGGATAGTCGTTCCTTTCATCCAGGGTTACAAAGCGGGCACGCTCATGGTCAAGTTCACCACCGATGATTTCCGCTGTTACGACTTCCATTTCCCAAATTAAATGAGAAAATACATGCTTGATGGTTTGTTTCGTTTCTTTTAATTCAATGGTTAAACCATATTCCCCATAAAACCAATGCGGAGCTGATTCCCGGTCTACATCCGCAAGTGGTACCATGGGATACTGCCACAATGAAGCGAGGAGACCACTTGAGGGTCTTTGTTCAATGAGGACTTCCCCCTGCTTGTTTTGAATCATCAGCAGCATATAAGGGGCTTTCTTTTGTTTTTTCTTTGAGGATTTAACCGGCAATTCCTCTTCGATCCCCTGTTCAAAGGCGCGGCATTGATCCTGAATTGGACAGAGCAGGCAGGACGGATTTTTCGGAGTACATACTAATGCCCCAAGCTCCATAAGACCCTGATTAAAGGAAGAAGGATCTTCATGGGAAATCAGTTCTGTTATGAGTTCTTCAAATAGTTTTTTTGTACTTGGTTTCGCAATATCTTCTTCTACATGCAAAATCCGGGATAGTACCCGCATAACATTTCCATCTACAGCTGGAATAGGCTTGTCATAGGCAATACTTAATATCGCCCCTTTGGTATAAGGGCCGACACCTTTTAACTTTGCGATTTCTTCCGGCTCTGAAGGGACCACCCCTTGATATTCCTCAACAACTTCTCTTACTGCGTTTTGCAGATTTCTAGCTCGGGAATAGTAACCTAAACCCTCCCACGCCTTGAGCACTTCCTGTTCGTCCGCTTCTGCCAGGGCTTCTAGCGTTGGGAATTTCATCAAAAAGTTATTAAAGTACGGAATGACCGTATCAACACGGGTTTGTTGGAGCATAATTTCTGATACCCACACGCGGTAAGGATCCTGGTTCTCTCTCCAGGGTAAAACCCGTTGTTCATTTCTAAACCATTGAATAAGATTCTGTCTAAATAATTC
The DNA here is from genome assembly GCF_052246755.1 of Halobacillus sp. B29. NCBI lineage: Bacteria > Bacillati > Bacillota > Bacilli > Caryophanales > Bacillaceae > Halobacillus > Halobacillus sp. B29. The sequence continues at coordinate 449,310 of NZ_JBQQCM010000001.1, read as the reverse complement.
TCGATCAAAATTTTGAATAATTTGCTGGACTCTTTCTAAATTTTTCATGGATCAACTTCCTTCGTGATAAACTACTAGTAGAATGGCTGGCCCAAAGGAGGAATCAGCATGGACACCGGCACACATGTGGTCATGGGTGTGGCACTCGGAGGGATCGCTACACTTGATCCAGTCGTCCAATCCGACCCTGCTTTATTCAATGCCGTATTAATCGGGACCTTAGTAGGTTCTCAAGCCCCCGATTGTGATACTGTATTGAAGTTAAAAGATAATGCGACCTATATCAGACACCATAGAGGAATTACCCACTCCGTTCCCGCGGTTCTTTTGTGGGGACTCAGTATTCCGAGCCTCATCTATTTATTCACCCCTGAAGTGAGTTTTCTGCATCTATGGCTATGGACTTTCCTAGCTGTTATCTTGCACGTTTTTGTGGATATTTTCAATGCATATGGAACTCAGGCTTACCGGCCCTTTACCAACAGGTGGGTGGCTTATGGATTTATCAACACATTTGACCCTTATATTTTCATTCTGCACCTTGCCGGAATTGTAGCATGGAATCTTGGTGCAGATCCTGGGTTGATGTGGCTCCTGATCTATTTTGTCATCGCCGTTTACTATGTCAAACGGTATTTTGATAAACGGGAAATGGTTCGATTAATTAATGAAAATTTCGACCAGGTCGAACAAATTGCTACATCTCCGACCATCCAGCAGAACATCTGGAGAATAGCGATAACTACACCTACGAATTATTATGTAGGACGTGCCGAAAACGGCCATATCACCATACTGGATAAATTCGTAAATAAACCGATTGATTATGAGGATCCTGTGGTGCAAAAGGCTTTAACAGATCATAATATCAAAGCATTTTTATCCTTTTCTCCTGTGTACCGCTATGAAATCACCTATTTTGATGAATACACAGAGGTACGCTTTATTGATTTACGTTATCGTTCTAAAGGTCGCTATCCGTTCGTTGCCCTTGTTCAGATTGATGACGAACATGGAGATGACTTAAAGATATTAAATTCCTATACCGGATGGGTGTTTACGGAAGAAAAGCTTCAGAATAAGGTTAGTCCGATTCCTGAGTCAAAAGGTTAAAATCAATGTAAAAGCCGTGCTATCAAACAGCACGGCTTTTTCTTTATCAATGCATGCGTCTTTTTTTCTCAAAAAGTTCCTGGTATTTAGGATTTGTAGCGACATATTCATGAAGTTTGGGTCCATAGTTTTCAATCCAGCGTGTAACAATCTGTTCAGTCACTTGCTTTCCTTGATAATCGTACCCGGCCTTTGCCCTTGTGGAATCAAAATCTTCCCATAGTAACTCCACCCAGGTTCTTGCTTCTTCTATCGTCATATGACCGTTTTTATAATAGAGCTGATCAGCTAATCGCTCAAATATTTCATTCATTGTGTGGTTCACCTCAACTTTACCAAGGATTACAACCTCATTGTATCACATACTTACTACGCACCTGCACATACTATAATTGTCCCCCACAAAGGGACCACAGGAGGGTATCCAATGCGTAATAAGTCTAAAAACTTTCCGAATGTAAAAATGACACACTCACCGGATGATCAAAGCGATATGCTCGCTTTACGTCCAAATGGAACCATTAATAACCAGCCGCAAGAGCGGGCGGCTAAGTCCAGAGAACGTGACGTTAACCAAATCGGGAGGAATCGCCGTGGGTAAGAAAAACTTTAGACCAAGTGCATCGCCTTTCTACGCTCATAGAGGGGTTAAGCACTTAAGTAATAAAGTAAATGGCGAAACAGAACAAACGCAGTCTGATATCATTACTGAAGTTCAAGCTAAAAAACGCATGTAAAAAAGCAGCGCGCGATCATTCGCGCGCTGTTTTTTCTAATTCTCTATTTTTTGTCCTAACATGGATATTGGAAGAGCCTCTTCTGATTCTTCCGTCACTTTAACGCCGGCTTGATTGCGGCGGTATCCCCATGCAAATACTCCGTTCATATATTGAATATAAAAAGTGTTCTCAGGATCACCTTCGATTTCATAAAGTTCCCCCGGTCCAAAGTCCCCCGGGTTAATCATATATGATTTAGCCATGATGATTTTACGCTCATGTACCGCAAACTCATTAACCATGCCGAATTGTTCAGCTTTCTGCGCTTTCTCCGTCAAGTCAGCAATTTCCTGCCTTAATTCTTCCTGACTCATATCACTAAATCGACGTTCCATTCTATTCCTCCTCAAAACCTTACATACTAAAAGGATGTTACGCCTTTCTTTACATTTTATCAGGCTTTCTTCACAATGAATAATGATATACAAAAGATAATCAAGGAGAGAGGTTCATGAGTACCGTATTCATTACTGGCGCCGGATCAGGACTAGGCAGGGCATTGGCCCACCAGTACGGATCTGCCGGATACAGAGTCATCGTTACCGGGCGCACAGAGAAAAAGTTATTAGTAGTACAGAGTGAAATTGAAGAAAAAGGAGGACAGGCAGAAGCTATTGTCTGTGATGTGACGGAACCAGCCTCTATTTCAGAGGCATTACGACAGGTCGATGATTTAGATGTCCTGATTAATAATGCCGGGCTTGGAATATTTGGCGAACTCCATACGTACACGAAACAGCAAATGGATGACATGTGGACGACAAATGTCCGCGGTACCATGTTAGTGACACAAGCCGCCTATCCTAAACTAAAGGAAGCAAATGGACGAGTACTGAACATTATCTCTACGGCCGGACTGCGCGGGAAGAAAAATGAAAGTGTCTATTGTGCCAGTAAATTTGCCGTTAAAGGATTTACAGAGAGTCTGCAAAAAGAGTGGGAAGAAGAGCCTTTGAACGCCACTTCCGTCTTTATGGGCGGCATGAATACACCTTTCTGGAAGGAGTCCACTCACGTCTCCAATCCCGATCAGCTAAAGGGGCCTGAAGGCGTAGCTGAACAAATTTATAACGAAGATGATGGACGAAAAGAAATTATTATCGACCAGTAAGCTTCTAACTTACCTCGCATTTTGCGAGGTTTTTTATTGAAATCATATTTTATATCACCGTGGTTCTAGCAGAATTGGGCCGTGCCACCTGCGATTGGGCCGTTCATCACCTTAATCGGGCCGTGGGTCGCCCGCAAATAAGTCATTATCTCCCCTTAGTTAAAGATAAAAAATCAGATACAAATAAAGAAGCTGGCCCAATGGACCAGCTTCTTCTTTATCAAGTCTTACTCGCCAAGACCTTCTTCTTTAGCTTTAGCTGCAACAGCTTCTACAGCTTCGTCTTCGTCAGAACCTTCAGCGGTGAATTTGATTTCTGCACCGTTTGGAATACCCAAGGACATTACACCCATAATGGATTTCATGTTAACGGATTTTCCTTTATACTCAAGGTTTACTTCAGATTGATACTTTCCAGCTACTTGGACAAGTGCTGTCGCTGGACGAGCGTGTACGCCGTCAGCCGCAGTTATTTTCATCGAATGTTCCTTCATGACGATCTCTCCTTTTTTAAATATTATTTTGTAATCTCAATAATATCTGGATCGTTATGCTGCACTTCTCCAGAGGCTTTGACACGGACTTCTTGCTCTTCGGCTAAATTGGTGAATACAATCGGCGTAATAGCGGATGCAGCATTATTTCTAATGTAATCTAAATCCACTTCCATTATCGCCTGACCTTGTTTCACTTCATCGCCTTCGGAAATAAGTGCTGTAAAGCCTTCTCCCTTCAAGCTTACGGTATCGATTCCGATGTGAACAAGAATTTCCATTCCGTTCTCGGCTTCTAACCCAATCGCATGTTTGGTAGGGAAAATATTAAGGATTTTACCGTTTACCGGCGAAACTATCTTACCATCTTGCGGGTCAATTGCAAAGCCATCCCCCATCATCTTACCAGAGAACACTTGATCAGGCACCTCTGTAATCGGCATAACTTTACCTTTTATCGGGCTGACGAAGTTAAGTTCACCTTTTGATACAGGGGCTTGAGCGGCTTTTTCCTCATTTACAATTTCTGCGACATCTTCACGGGAACGAGGCGTCTTGCCATCAATAATGTCCTGCATCTGTCCACGAAGCGTATCGGAAACTGGACCGAAGATCGCCTGAATATTGTTTCCTACTTCCATAACCCCGGAAGCACCAAGTTTCTTAAGTCTATTTTTATTTACATTCTCTTTATCGTTTACGGAAACGCGTAGTCGTGTAATACAAGCATCTAAGTGAGAAATATTTTCCTGACCACCCATAGCTTGCAGAATTTCATATGGTAGATCTCCTACTTCACCTTGATCTTCTTCGTCATCCGCTTCATCTTCACGTCCCGGCGTAGCTAAATTAAACTTAAGAATCGCCCAACGGAAGCCAAAGTAGTAAATCACAGCGAAGATCAGTCCGACGATGATGACCCACCACCAGTCTGTACGGTTTGGAAGAACTCCAAATAGGATAAAGTCAATCAGTCCGCCTGAGAAAGTCTGGCCGATTTTCACTCCTAAGATTTCCATAGTCATGAAAGAAAGGCCGGCGAATACAGCGTGAATACCAAACAAGACAGGAGCTACGAACAAGAATGAGAATTCGATCGGCTCTGTAATTCCTGTTAAGAAAGAAGTTAGCGCAGCAGAAGCCATAATACCGCCGACAACTTTTTTACGTCCAGGTTTCGCCGTATGATAAATCGCGAGCGCTGCAGCTGGAAGCCCGAACATCATAAACGGGAACTTACCAACCATAAATGTTCCTGCTGTGAAATCGACTCCATCTTTAAGCTGTTCAAAGAAAATCGTCTGGTCACCGCGAATAATTTCTCCAGCTTCATTGGTATAGCTTCCAAATTCAAACCAGAATGGTGAATAGAAAATGTGGTGAAGACCAAAAGGAATTAATGATCTTTCAATTAAACCAAAGAAGAAAGCCGAAATCGTCTGGTTTCCTTCAAGCATTAAGTGGGACAAACCATTTAATCCAGCCTGTGCAAATGGCCATACCCAAAGCATAATGATACCTAAAAATAAAGACGTAAAAGCTGTGATAATCGGAACAAATCGTTTTCCTGCAAAGAATCCTAAAAACTGAGGTAATTCAATATTAAAGTACTTATTATACAGGAAGGCGGCGAGTATCCCGACTATAATCCCTCCAAAGACCCCGGTCTGTAAGGTAGGAATACCGAGCACTTCCGCGTATGCAGGCTCTGAGGTCATGTCAGCGTCCACGTTTCCGAGTACACCCATAACGACGTTCATAATTAAGTAACCAATAATAGCGGCTAATCCGGCGACCCCGTCACCCTTAGCTAATCCAATCGCAACCCCCACCGCGAATAAGAGCGGTAAGTTATCAAAGACTACACCACCCGCTTCAGCCATAACCTCTAACAAGGTTTGAACCCATGGGGTGCCAAAATAAGGTACTTTTTCAACAAAGCTGTCCTGAGCAAAGCTTGTACCAAAAGCAAGCAGGATCCCGGCAGCCGGCAGCAAAGCTACAGGCGTCATAAGGGCTTTACCTACTTTTTGCAACGTTCCAAAAGCATTTTTGAACATGTGATTTCCTCCTTAATTATAAATTGTGATCCAAAACTGACTCCGCTTCCTAACAGATAAAACGGTTACATTTATTTTAAAAATGAAAGCGTCACATAGGACGCGTCTCATTCCAAAAGAGCAATAAAAAAGGCATGAGTATAGAAGATTAATCAGTTATCATTGGGTACACTACACCCTTATGATAACCGCGAAATCTTCCGATACTCATGCCTGATCGTGTCAGTAACACGTAACGTTAGGATTTATGGGTTAATCGTTGTAAATGAATCGTCAGATATATAGCTTCTGATTCATCTACTGGCTTCTTGAGCCACTTTTGCATCACTTTTATCAACTTCCAAGCTAAATTATAGCACACTGGGTATTCTTCTTTCAACATGTTTGCGAGTTTAATTTCTTCCCCAACACTTTCTCCCTGATGAACGCGATCAATGGCCCGGTGCAAATGCTGGACCAGGCGGTGATAATCAATACTTTTCTTATCAATCGTGACCTTCATCGTATCTTCGACCAACTGAACTAACTGGTTGATCAGTTGGTTATGGCGATTAATTTCCCGCAGCGTTTTATCCGTGACCGCACTATGAATGTGAAGCGCAATAAATCCAATCTCGCCTTCCGGGAATTGTATACCCAATTTGTCATAAATCATGGTTACGACTTCCATAGCGATCTGGTATTCCTTAGGGTAAAGCGATTCAATCTCCTGAAGGAAAGGGTTGGAAAACTGCATGTTTTTCTTGGCCCGATTAATCGCAAAAGCTAAGTGATCCGTAAGAGCCACGTGGATGTGCTGGTTCAGCTCTTCCCCCATCCTTTTTTCGATGTGAAACAAGATATCATTCGTAAAATCGATGAGTTCTTCGTCGATGTGCGGAACCAGATCAACATATTGCTGCTTTTCCTTTTCATTACTCAAAAGGAAAGTCTTATCCGCTTTGTTGAAGGAAACCGAATCATCTTTTTTTCGATTAAATCCAATCCCTTTTCCAATTAATACGACTTCCTCATAGGAAGGATGCTCGGCAATAATCACATTATTATTTAAAACTTTCTTGATAACGACGTTTTGCTCCATCCTATCCTCCCTCCTTAAGTTCCAAGTATTTCAAATTTATTATAAAACGGTTTCAAGTGGTTGTTTCTCTATCCTATAGTTCTTAAGTTTATTTTACAAGATTCCTATCGATCAGATATTTTCCTTTGTCTAAAAGCGCTTTCGTCATGTACAATCATTAGGGTGTAAAAAAGTATTACAGGTAGGATAAAGGAAAGGAGCCTCATCCATGATTAAACTGTTTGTCAGTGATCTTGATGGGACATTACTCGGAATGGACCACTATATTAAAAATGAAGATATAGACGCGCTGAGACGGATGGTCGAACAAGGTACTCCTCTTACGGTAGCCTCCGGACGCATGGACCATGAAATAAAAGAAGTCCTGAGCCGTCTCAAAGTGCCGGGACACCGCATTAGTCAAAATGGTGCTTTTGTTTTCAATGAATCGGACGGCCACATTCATTCTAAAACGTTTGAAGGCGAGCTGGCCAGAAAGGTTATGAACCACATTGAACAAGAGCCTATGATAAAGACTGTTTCAACTTCTGATAAAACCTTTACAAAGGAACACAATGAATGGATTGATAAGATTTCTGAACAATTGTTTCATGACATTATTGTTGAACCTCAAATGGCCGACCAGTTCGGTACAACCATCGCACCGTCGAAAATTACTCTGCACGGGAAAGAAAACGACGTGATCGCCGCCTACAAGAGGATCGATGAAGCTTTTGGTGAAAGAACAGACAGCTTTATTTCCCATGAGACTTGTGTTGATATTATGCCAAAGTCCATTAATAAAGGCAGCGGACTGCATTCACTAATCGCCGAACTGGGAATCCATCCTCACGAAGTCGCTTGCGTTGGAGATTCATTCAACGATCTGCCCATGTTCGAGCTTACGCCTCATAACTATGTGATGTCCACAGCTCATCCAGAGGTCCAGGAGAAAGCCAACACAGTTGTAGACCATGTGCATGAAGCGATTGAAGATTTAGAGAAAAAAGGATTATTATAAGATTAAAAGCTGCTGACGTTTTATTAGTCAGCAGCTTTTATTATTGTTCCATTCGGTGGAGAAGTTCATACGGTCTTACATAGTAACTTTCAACCGCTACCCCTTGTCTATCCCTGGCGTCTTTGATTCTGGTTATAAATTGATCTCTTGTTACCAATTCGGTTAATTCTACTTCTGATAAATCCTGAAACATGACCTCTTCTGTCTCACCAGGACAGATTTTCAAGTGCCCACTCTCATACCTTCCTTTAAAAACAATGCACACGATTCCCTGACTCATATTGTGGTAAACCCCTGTAATCCCGTCTATGTGAGCATGGATTCCCGTTTCTTCATAAATTTCTCTCCGGATCGCTCCTTCCAGACTTTCCTCTTTTTCCATTCTTCCCCCTGGCATTTCATATGTATCATTCCGGTGTTCGTTTTTCACAAGCAGCAACTCTCCCTTTTCATTGGTGATGTAGGCAGAAACCGATACGATATGCTTAGTGAAATGGTAATCTCCAGTACTTTCAATAAAGTCTTCTTTGAGGTGCTCAAAGAGCGGACTTAATTCTTCTTTTCTCTGGGAGGCTTTATGGTAAAGTTCGGAGGCCTGCATGTTTTCTGTAATTCTTTCGCAGGCCTCATAGGAATCATACTCCCATATAGAAGTAATTTCATCGCGAGCCGTTGTTACATACCTCCCAATTAGACGTGCGCCATGTCCTAATTGAGCGGGCAATATGTATTCGTGAAAGAAACGTGTGCAAGGTTCATATTGTTCAGGTCTTATCTGGTATGTATATCGCTTATAAATCATAGGTCTCCTCCGTATTGTCATAGCACTTTTGTCACCTTTATATAGTATACACGAAAATTATTTTTAAGTTAATCAAGCACTTTTTTCTTATGCCCTCAATTAAATAACTAAATTAATTCTTATAGAAAAGTTCCCATTACTTGAAGACTTGATTTCGAGATATTTGTTGAGTGGAAGGTCCTGCGGGGGACGATTTCGCTTTCCGTGGGCATGAGGTGAGCCTCCTCAGGCTAAAGCCTTCCGGGGTCTCACTGATCATGTTTATCCCCCAGGAGTCTACATCGTCCCCCTCCGGACCTGGCCGAATAAGAAACTCGAAATCCACCAAAACTGCCTACTAAAATTAACTGAAGAGCAAAAGAGTATCTAGCTTATTTAAGTGTACAACCCCTGATATATAAGGGTTTAAGGCTGAGCCAGAACGATTACCTCTCTTATAGAAGGGTCCTTTCACTCCTTATCAGCAACGGACCTAATATATCTCGAAACGGAGTCTTCCACAGTCCGGCCCTATTGTTGAATAACTTATTTACTTTGGTTTGATTTCTAACAGTAGTAAGGGACCACCTTCTGCTTTTTTCATTTTATAAAGAGGAATTTAGAGTTTATAAAACAACCGGTAAAAAAATAGTTAGTTCACAACAAACCAATAAACCAGACAATTAAGGAAATTGTAAAATAAATAGTGCAAATTAAAAGAGGGAGTTCTGTTATGAAACCTATCCACCTAAATTCACCTGTATCTAGATCTTTCCAAAAAAATATGAGCTCTTTAAAAAGTTCCTTCCAATCGATGTTTATATTACCTCTCTCCTCGCTATCTGGATATTCGTTTCCTACATTTTCTACAATTCTATTTTTTCATGATAGAAAAATAAAAAGGCGACCGCTTTGGCCACCATATATTATAAGAATAATCCCAAACTAGACACTATTAACAGCAGTCCAGCGAGTACTGAATTTACATACCCTTCTACTTTTGATCCTTCCTTAATTGAAATGATTCCTGAAGTGACTACTGTCAAAGCTAGCAATAATAAAGGAAAATTACCTATATTCCAGTCTGCTATTATTGATACCAAGAAAAAAATGAACAGGGCAATTGAAGCTATTAGTACAATCTTTTTCGCTATTTTCACCTAATCATCCCCTTCAGCAAATCATAACAATCTGAAAACAATCCTCACGTAGAAATGGGTTTTTCAACAAACCAGTACTGAAATAATCTACTTACTCTTCCACATATTCATCTAAAAACCGTTCAATTAGATCAAATGAAAATCCTTTACGGTATAAACCTGTCTTAATCTTTTGTTTTAATTCATACCCTTCTGCTTTATGGGCAAATTTACGGAGTAACTTCTCTCCCTGGTAAACGACCGCTTCCCACTGCTCATCTTCACTTTCTTCCTCTGGTAGGTCAGATAAGACTTCTTTTACAACGTCTCCGCTAAAGCCTTTTTGCATTAGGGTCTGCTGGACATTTTGAATCTGCTGGCGAGCGGATTTCTTCTTATCGCTTTTTAACTTCTTTTCAGCGAATTTCATAGCTTTACTGTATTGATCATCGAAAGGATAGTGTTCAAGAGCAGCGTCTGCCTGAGAAGCCTGGACTCCTTTTTCAATCAGTTCCTTTTTTACAAGAAGCGGTCCCTTGCTTGAGGTCAGGACACGCGTTCGCACCAATGAATTGGCAAACTCCTGGTCATCAAGCAGTTTTTCCTTATATAAACGGGAGACAATCTCATCAATGTGCTCTTCATCTACCTCTTTCTCATCTAAATAATCTCTGATTTCCTTCTCTGAACGCATTCGATAGCTTAAATAGTTGATGGCAAGGGTATAGGATTTATGGATCGTGTCTGTTTGAATCATCGCTTGAATGGTCGATTCATCCAGTTCCATATTCTTTTGGAGATGGTATTGGATCAGAATATCTTCACTGACACTGAATCCGTAAGCCTCCCCTTGACCATAATCTAAAAAGATATTGTAGCGTCCTTTATTTTTCTTTTGAGTCGTAATCTTTGTAAGTTTCGCCATTCTAACTCTCCCTTTTCTTCATAGTTTAGCATGATTTGGATTTACCGTTCAGCGAAAAGAATCGCTTTTACGAAAACCATTTAGTAAAATAATGGGAACGAAAGTATTTGAAGGAGGAATTATTTATGAACATAGCCGTTACCGGAGGAACAGGTTTTGTAGGCAGTCACTTATCCAACCACTTGGCTGAAAATGGACACCACGTTTACATATTGACCCGTAGTCCCGAGAAGCATCAGGATACGAGTCAAATCACCCATGTAGGCTGGTTAAAAGATGAGCATCATCCCGAAAAACATCTGCCTAAGATTGATGCCATCGTAAATTTAGCGGGAGAATCCTTGAACAGCGGCCGCTGGACAGAGGAAAGAAAGCGTTCTATTCTCGACAGCCGTATTCAAGCTACAGAAGGCGTACTCGATTTGATTGACCAACTACCTGAAAAACCTCAGGTCCTGGTGAATGCCTCCGCTGTTGGTTACTATGGACGTTCTAAAACGAAGACCTTTACGGAAGAAACGACAACCCCTGGAAATGACTTCCTGGCTAATGTAGTTACCGAATGGGAAGAACGAGCTTCTCAAGCTAAGGAAAAAGGAGTCCGAACGGTTTATGTACGCTTTGGTATTGTCCTGGGCGAAGAAGGTGCTTTACCTAAAATGATGATCCCTTACAAACTAATGGTTGGCGGCAATGTTGGCTCAGGCGAACAGTGGATGTCGTGGATTCATGTGGATGACGTTGCCGGACTGATTGATTTCGCTATTCACGATTCTGATTTACAAGGTCCTGTGAACGGCACGGCTCCAAACCCTTCCAGAAATAAAGATTTCGGAAAGACACTTGGTGAAGTGATGAATCGACCTCATTGGTTGACCGCTCCCTCTTTCGCTCTAAAAGGTGCCCTCGGTGAAATGAGTATATTACTATTAGATGGTCAGTCCGTCATTCCTAAAAAAGCGCTCGCACATGGATACACGTTCAAATACCCTGATTTAAAGCCCGCCCTTCAATCCATTGTGCAACAATAAAGAGACACAAAAAGACGAAGTTTTAAAAAGCTTCGTTCTTTTTGTGCTCTAAACTAATAAATTCCAGTATAATAGTTAGTAATACTACTTGAAAGGCTGTATGTTGAATGAATACCGTTATTACGAATGTTACCATCCACCCTGTCACCTCTGCTTCAATTAAGGATGCAAAATTGCACATTGTGGATGGAAAAATTAATGATTATGGCAGGGACATCCCTCTGCCAGAACAAGCCGAGTATATTGATGGAAAAGGGATGGATTTATATCCAGGGTTTATAGATGTTCACACTCATTTAGGACTGTATGATGAAGGAACAGGATGGGCAGGCAGTGATGCCAATGAAACCATTGAAGCAATTACTCCGCATTTACGGGCGATTGACGGCGCTCATCCTTTAGATCCCGCCTTCTTCTCAGCTCGAAAGGCCGGTGTAACCACCGCACATATTATGCCGGGAAGCGCGAATATGATCGGAGGCACGACAGCGGTCATCAAAACGGTCGGGCATACGATAAACGGGATGATCCTTAAAGAAATAGCCGGTTTAAAGCTGGCGCTGGGCGAAAACCCGAAACGGATCCACTCCCAATCGAAAAATGCTTCGATTACACGCCTTGGAATAATGGGGAAACTCCGTGAAACGTTTTATGCAGCTATGAAAGAACCGGAACCTGACTTAAGAGTCAAGCCCATTCTGAAAGCTCTGAACAGAGAAATCCCGGTCAGAATTCACGCGCACCGCGCGGATGATATTATGACAGCCGTTCGTTTTGCAGAAGAATTCAATTTGGATCTCAGAATTGAACATTGTACAGAAGGCCACTTGATCGCAGACCAGCTTGCCTTTAGAGATTTACAGGTCTCGGTAGGTCCTACTTTCACCCGGGCCTCTAAAATCGAACTGCGTAATAAAACGTGGCAGACTTATAAGATATTGCATGATCACGGCATAAAAGTATCGATTACCACCGATCACCCTTATACACCTATTCAATATTTGAATATATGCGCAGCACTTGCTGCTCGTGAAGGAATGGAAATTGAGGATGCACTAAGAGGAATTACGATCACCCCTGCAAAAAACCTGGGAGTGGATGACCGTGTAGGTTCCATTGAAAAAGGCAAGGACGCTGATTTAGTTTTATGGAGCGGCCATCCTTTTGAATATCTATCTCAGCCTATCTGGACCATGATTGATGGAAAAATGGTATATTTTCAAGAATAGTAACAAATGCTAACACCGGTATAATCTACCGGTGTTTTTTTGTGTTTGTTGCAATGTCTCTGTTAAAGATTATTATTGTTTTCTATTAGAGACTTATTACGCTAAAGGGCCGTTTAGTTGAAGACTCAGTTTCGAGATATTGGTTTGCCGTGAAGGTCCTACGGGGGACGATTTCGCTTTCCGCGGCCCTGCACGACGCAGGGTCGTTCGACGTTGCCACAGGACGTGGCGGTCTTAGTCGAACATCCCTTGTGCTGAGCCTCCTCGAGCTAAAGCTCTCCGGGGTCTAACCGATCATGTTCATCCTGTTCTTACACTTTATTTTGTCTTATTCAAATATCAGAACATAAACGACATGGAGAGCTATCCAGCTCCAGCACCTAGCGTCTAGTGAGACTTCCCTCACTTCTGTACGATAAGGCAACATCGAATCGCTCCGCTCTTCGTGTTTTCTTTATCTCCGCCAGCTCAGTCCAGTCCATACGACGCTGACCAAGGTGCTTCCGCTTTTAACCTAGGAGTCTTCATCTTCCCCCTCCGGACCTGGCCAAATCAGATGCTCGAAATCACATCAAACATACCTGCTTGATGTGGAATTAAGACGTATGGTTTTACACCTGTTTTCAGGATGTAACGATGCACGATAGCCTGTTATAAAAGCATTTAATGCAGATTAAGGAGAAGAACTTTCCTCTTCTGGAAAGGTCCGTTCACTAGATATCGTTGGGGTGGCGGAGGAAACGACGAGACTCCCGCGGGAGAAGGAGCTAGGTGAGACCCCACAAGGAGTGTTAACGACTGAGGAGGCTTGCCAGTTCCCCCGCAGGAAAGCGAGTTGTTTCCGTAGCCGCCCTCATCTAATGTTTGCAACGGACCCGAATTATCTCGAAACTGAGTCTTACAGAAAAGGGAGCTTATGTTTAATAATTAACACGGAGATTTGATAGAAACTTTTTAGTAAAACACATTGAGCACATCAATTAGTTTGAAAATTAGCAAAATGGTGTATATGATGTATGTATAACAATTGTACAATGTTTGATAAACTTCGTCATATCCCCTTCGATATAAGTTGCCGCTAATCGGCAATTTTATATAAAAAAATCTTAAGGAGTGGAAAAATGAAAAAACTACTATCCTCTTTGGCTGCTTTTGTCTTAGCTTTGGGAGTATTTGCGCCTGCAGTATTCGCCGATCATCATGGAGATATGGCTATGGTTCGTGTCCTTCACGCTTCCCCTGATGCCCCTGCTGTTGACGTCTACGTAGATGGAAACGCTGTTGTGGAAGGTGCTGAATTTAAAGCTGCGACGGATTACATGGAACTTCCTGCGGGAGAACATACGGTAGAAATTTATGCAGCTGGTACCAAAGGTGAACAGGACGCTGTTATTTCTGCAGATGTAACGGTAGAAGCTGGTAAAGCTTATACAGCTGCTGCCATCAATAACTTAGAAAGTCTTGAATTAAAAGCTATTGAAGATTCTATGGAAGCAACAGAAGAAATGGCTAAAGTTCGTGTAGGACACTTCATTCCTGGAGCTCCAGCCGTTGATGTAGGTCCTATTGGTGGCGAAGCCCTATTTGCAGGTGCTGAATTCCCAATGGTAACCGATTATAAAGAGTTAGAGCCTGGAACATACGACCTTGAAGTACGTACCACTGATGGCACCCAATTGATTGATCTTTCTGGAACTACAGTAGAAGCTGGTAAAGTGTATAGTGCTTTTGCGGTAGGTACAGCCGACAGTCCTGAAGTTCTACTCCTTCAAGATTCCGCTGCTATGCCTTCTGAAATGCCAGAAACAGGATTCGGTGGAACAGCTGATTCTGGTTCTAATGCTATGCTGCTTGCCGCTGCATTCGGAGTAATGGCTATGGGTGCTGGATTCATCGTTTTCCGCAAACGATCTGAAGCTTAATTATGAGAAGAATTGTATATCCTATAACCCTGGGTTTCCTCGTATTTGTCCTAAGCTTTCAACTGCTTAAAGATGAACCCTCTGAGGAAACCAGGGTTCTTTCTAATTCACCTGAACCAACTATAACTCAAGCGGAAACGATCGATAATAAAGTAAGTACTCAGTCGGAAGATGTTTTGGAAAAAGCTCCGATCAAAAAAAATTATGAACCGGCAGTGATGGCTCCCACAGATGGAGCAGAAGGAATAATTCCAGTCCGACTAACCATTCCTTCTATCGATGTCGATGCTCCTATTGCACCACAGGGATACACGGAGCAAGGCGGAATGGCTGTCCCTAACAGTGTGACAGAAGTAGGCTGGTTCGAGCCCGGCACGAAACCGGGAGCTACCGGAAATTCTGTTATAGCTGGACACGTAGATGGGCGGAACGGTCCTGCTGTCTTTTACGATTTAAAAGACCTTAAAGCGGGGGATTCAATCTATGTAGAAGGAAAAGACGGAGAGAAACTGACGTATACCGTTCAGAAAGTCGTGGCTCATCCATTGGACGATTCCCCGATTCGTGAATTATTCGGCCCTACGAATGAGAAGGCTTTGAACCTGATTACCTGCACGGGTCCTTACGATGATGAAGCGCAGGAATATACGGAGAGACTGGCGGTTTATACTGTTCTTTCCAGTTCATAAATAGAACATATTTCACTCAAAAAATTAATATGGATTTTACAAAATTTTTATTCACTTTTTTGAGAAAATCGATTATTATAAATCTAGATGATGCTGTATTAGCTAGGGAAGGCAAATGGTGCGCCACCAGGGGATATCCTGGTTCTAGTGGGTTCGATTCCCACCCCGAATTTTTGTGAGCAATTGATAAAAATTCGAGGGTGGTCTGAGCCTACTATTCAGCGTTATTTTCCCGCGCGGTTTAGATCACCCTCCTTTAATCAAGGAGGGATTTTTTATGCTAAAAAAACGTGATTTACATGATGCCCCGGTCCTTTTTGAATTGATGAGCCACCCAGAAGTTTTTCCCTATGTCCGTCATAAAGCTTCGTCGAGTGACGAGTTTTACTTTTTGACGAAGCAAACCATAGAAGCAGAAGATCGGGGTGAATTAATTTCACGTACCATCCTTGATGAATGGGGACAGCCGATCGGAACCATCAACCTTTTTGATATTGATTCCCAAATGGGTTTTCTTGCCACCTGGCTCGGCAGGCCATATTTTGGAAAAGGTTACAACCAGATAGCTAAAGAAGCCTTCTTTGAAGAAACGTTCTTCCAGCTGGGCATTGAAGCTATTTTCATGAAAATTAGAAGAACCAACGTAAGATCCATGAAAGCTGCTCTTAAAATTCCTTATGTAACCTTAGGAAACGAATCTTATCCTGACATCCACTCCTGGGTGAACCGGAAAGAAGATATCTATGACTTGTTTGTCATTACGAAAGAACAATATATGTTCCACTACTACGGAGAACAAGAACAAAATGAGGAAATGTTAGAAGCATAAGCAGTGCTTATGCTTTTTCATTTCCCTTCTTTTTACCTGTGGATAAAAATTATCCACAACCCTGTTAATATAGTGGGTAAGTCTGTTAACTACCTGTTCACCGATTGAATAGTTTGTGGATAATTTAATGTGAAGGAAGGAAACGGAGCATTCGTTTCATCCGCTTGCTCCAATTCTATTCCATTTAAAGGAATTTGAATCTCAGGTGTACCATGCACACCTGCCGCTATTTCATATTTGTTAAATATTAAAAACAGCTGATCATCCGCGACGTAAAAAGCCGTATTATCTCTTACTTTGGTGAATTTATCTTTGTTGTAGGTGTCAGGTTCCTGAGCGATGACTTTCTGAACGCGCTGGTTTAACTTCTTCATGTCGACCAGTTTATTTAGCGGAACCACCTTTCCATGATCCTTGTTTTCAAAATTTACAGAAGTAACCGTAGAGTTGTATTGTTCTCCACGCGAAATATGGGAGGTCATGACGACCGAGTATAGGTCCTTCTCTCTGTAAACCCCTGTTTCTTCATAGTAAAGAACGGGCATCCCCATTAAGTCGCTCGCTCCCCTTTTTACATCTCGAAAGGTATCTTCAAGTTTTTGGACAATTTTTGTATTGACCTCCTGCTGTAAATCCTTATCCTCCAGTTGATCAAATAAAGGATAATCCACATGTATTTCCCAATCATGCGTAATTTGATCTTTATGTTTAATTTTATAGTGACTTTTCGCTTCTCCTATGTTTGAACCACTGACGATAAACATAGCTGCCATAATAATTATCCAAACCTGCTTCAAAGCTAATCCCTCCTGTACTCTTTAGTTTGACCCAATCAGAAAAAATTACAGCGGCTGTAGAATTTTTTTAAGATCCTTACGAGTGGCTGCCATAATAAAAATATTGTTTTTTTAGAAAGTTTTGGTACAATAAATAACAATTTACATAAAGGAGGGGATTGGAATTGATACGAAGGCTGCATGAAGCTGATGATCAGGCCTGTCAGCAATTATTAGCGAAAAGACCTGCGGAAAACTTATTTATTATTGGAGATATTGAGAATTTTGGATATGAACAGGATTTCCAGAAATTATGGGGCGAATTTGATGATAATCAGCAATTAATCGCTATTTTATTAAAATACCATAATAACTACATCTGCTATGCAGAAGGAGAATTCGATGCCCCGGCATTTGCAGAAATTATCAATGAAGACACTGACTTCATGCAACTATCCGGGCTGCAGTCTATTACGAGCCAGATCCTTTCTCACATTCAGCATCCAGCACCAAAAACGAGAACATTGTATTATGCCAAGTGTGAGACAACAGCTTATTTGGATCAAAAGGCAGACACCAAAAATGTTCAGCGTGCCAAATTAGGTGATATTCCTTCAATTACTATGCTTCACAGTCTCATCCCAGAGTTTGAAATGGACAACAGTCGAGAGGACAGTATGAAAAGAGGTCTTCAAAACGGCTCTGCACGCACTTATTTTATTAAAAATGATCGTGAGGTGCTTTCATGTGCTTCCACTACAGCTGAGAATTCCATGTCCGCTATGGTGGTCGGAGTCTGCACCCACCCTGACTATAAGAAACAAGGATATGCGAGTATATGTATGACAAAGCTCTGCCACGAATTATTAGCAGAAGGAAAAATGCTGTGCCTCTTCTACGATAATCCTGAAGCTGGAAGTATTTATAAACGACTTGGATTTGAGGATATTGGTAAATGGATGATGCATGTCTTTCATCCCGTAGAGCAAGTAAGCTGAGACAGTAAGTATTCATTTCCCATTCCCCAATGAATTATAAAAAGCTGCCGAACTTTTTTCGGCAGCCTGACACACGGAGCTTAATGCTCCGTTTTTTATGCATTTTTTTACAGAATCCCTATAGAAGCCAGAAGAATGACCACCGCTACCGAAATAATTGGTATGAGCACGGCCACAACAAAAATATCTTTATAACTGTCTTTATGTGTCATGCCCGTAATAGCAAACAACGTGAGGACAGCTCCGTTGTGCGGAAGTGCATCGAGTCCGCCTGACGATAACGAAGCAATCCGGTGAAAGGCTTCTGGACTAATGCCTGTATCCATAGCAATTTCATAGTACTTCGAACCAAGTGCTTCAAGCGCAATTCCCATGCCCCCTGAAGCTGAACCAGTTGCACCGGCAAGAACGTTTACTGCAACGGCTTCTGAAATCAGCGGATTTCCTTTTACACCCATAAGGATTTGAGTCAGTCGTTCAAATCCAGGCACTTCTCTTACGACTGTCCCGAATCCAACAGCTGCACTCGTATTAATGATGGCAATAACTGAACCGCTTGCTCCTGCATTAATAGAGGTAACAAATCCTTTAAACTTAGTAATATTCAGAAGCATTATTAATACAACCCCTGTAATGAGAGCGGTTACAATATCCCATTTAAAAACGTTCAATGTAATCAAAACTGTAAGTAAAGGTAATAACGATAATAAAAAATTAGGATTACTCTGTTCTTCTACATCCACTATTTTTTTATCTTTTGGTTCAGTAAATACATCACCTTTGTCCGTCAATTTCTTCTCCTGCCATCTCAGATAGAAATATCCGCCTCCAGCCATAATAATGGCCGCTATAATCCCCATCACCGGAGCCGCCGTCGGATCTGTATTAAAATAATCCATCGGGATCAGGTTTTGTATTTGCGGACTTCCTGGAATAGCTGTCATGGTAAAAGTGAACGCACCAAGAGCTACGGTAGCTGGAATTAATTTTCTGCTGATATTAGCCTCACGGAATAAAGACAAAGCGAGAGGATACACAGCAAAGACGACAACAAATAAGCTGACGCCTCCATAGGTTAAAACAGCTGCTGAGGCCAATACTCCTAGGATGGCACGCTTCGTTCCAATTACTTTGGTTAAGGCAACTGCAACAGAACGAGCCATTCCTGTGTCTTCCATCAATTTGCCGAAGATAGCTCCAAGCATAAACACTGGAAACCATGCTTTGGCAAAGTTAACGAACCCACCCATATAGGTGTCCGTATAAGCTTCCAGTAAATCCAGTCCCCCTGTGAGGGCCACGATACCCGCTGCGATTGGAGCTACCCAGATAATAGACCATCCCACATAGGCAAGAACCATCAATACAACGAGACCTAGAAAAATTCCTAACATAAAGATTCCTCCTTCCCTAATATCCGCATTTTATTGGGCTTCTACTACCATGGCGATGCCCTGGCCACCGCCTATACATAAAGAGGCGACGCCATATTTTTCATTTCTTCTCTGTAATTCTTTAATTAAACTGTATAGTACACGCGTGCCGCTGGCACCAATTGGGTGTCCAAGGGCAATCGCTCCTCCGTTTACGTTTACTCGGTTGCGATCCAACCCTAGTTCTTTCTCTACTGAAAGGTATTGGGCTGCAAATGCTTCATTTACTTCCACCACTGCCATATCATCAAGCGTGAGTCCAGCCTTCTTCAGCGCCTGTTTAATAGCTGGTACCGGGCCGATTCCCATATAGTCCGGCTCAACTCCGGCAACACTCCAGGAAACAATTCTCGCTGCGGGTTTAAGGTTTTTTGCCTCTACAAACTTTTCACCGGCCACTACAACTGCTCCAGCTCCATCATTGATCCCGCTTGCATTTCCGCCGGTAACGGTTCCGTTTTTTCTGAAAGCCGGTTTCAATTTGGCAAGGACTTCCGGATTTGTATCCTCCCGAATATGTTCATCCGTATCTACCAGTTCAGTGGATTTTTTGGACTTAACTTCAACTGGTACGATCTCATCGGAAAATCTACCACTGTTGCGGGCTTCTGCTGCACGTTTGTGACTCTCGGCTGCGTATTCATCCTGCTGTTCCCGGGAAATGTTGTGCTTCTCCGCAAGATTTTCAGCGGTCACTCCCATTCCCCCTCCGATATACTCATCGGTTAAAGCTGCCCACAACATGTCATCTATTTTAGGATCTGCAAGTTTCGTCCCAAAACGGCTGCCTCGCATCGCATGTGGAGCTAAGCTCATACTTTCTGTGCCGCCCGCGAGCGCTGTTTCCCCTTCACCTAAAAGGATGGACTGAGCTGCTGA
Source organism: Halobacillus sp. B29 (assembly GCF_052246755.1). NCBI lineage: Bacteria > Bacillati > Bacillota > Bacilli > Caryophanales > Bacillaceae > Halobacillus > Halobacillus sp. B29. Next base: position 429,041 of record NZ_JBQQCM010000001.1, on the reverse strand, counting down.
TATAACCGATTGCATACCCGATCCACAGAGCCGATTTACGGCGAAAGCCGGACTTTGAATGGGAATCCCAGTTTTTAATGCCATATGTCTTGCTAAGTAAGGCGCGTTGTTAGCTGAATGAATGACATTCCCCATTACTGTGAAATCAATATCCTCAGGGGTTACTCCGCTGCGCTTGATCGCCTCTTTACTGACGGTTACACCAAGATCAGTCGGATCTACATCTTTCAAGATACCTCCAAAGCTTCCAAATGGAGTTCTAGCACCTTCTAAAATATAAATATTCTCCATATTTTTTACACCTTCCCTTTCATTATTGAGCGGTGTAACCGCCATCTATAACCACAGCCTGTCCGGTTACCCCTTTTGATTTATCACTAGCCAAAAACAATGTGTAATCGGATATTTCCTGTACCGAAAGCAAACGTTTCTGTGGGACGAGCGGGTAAATTACTTCTTCCAGGACCTTTTCGAGAGACACCCCTCGATTAGCTGCTAGATCTTCCAGCTGGTTGCGTACAAGTGGCGTATCTACGTAACCCGGACAGACCGCATTGACCGTAACTCCATGTTCTGCTCCTTCGAGCGCCGTTACTTTCGTCAGGCCGATCACACCATGCTTTGAGCTATTGTAAGCTGACTTGCCGGCAAATCCGATTAGACCATTGATAGAAGCCATATTGATGATCCGACCGAACCCTTGTTTTTTCATAATCGGAAATACATGCTTAGTTGCCATAAACGGAGCGACCAGCATCACTTTCGTAATGAACTCAAATTTTTCGGTTGGAAATTCTTCTATGGATGCGACATGCTGTAATCCTGCATTGTTGATCAGCACATCTAATCTACCGTATTGCTCAACTGTTTTATCGATTGCTTCCTGAAGCTCCGTTTCTTTCGTCACGTCACACGTCAGACCGATGGCCTCATAGCCTGCTTCGGTAACTTCAGCCGCTGCTTCCATTACCTTCTTTTCGTTCATGTCACTCAAAACGACCTTTGCTCCATTCTTTGCAAATTCCATTCCAATTTCATAGCCGATACCGCTTGCAGCTCCTGTAATAAATACGACTTTATTTTTTACCATTATGAATAATCCCCTTTAAGAAAAAATTAAAATGCAGCTGATGATAAACGCTCACTGATCTTCAAGGATGGTTCTGTCGATGCCACAACGTCATTCACGGTCCACCCTTCGGCTACCTCCACTAAGGTCAGGCCTTCATCCGTTACATCGATTACGGCGCGATCTGTGATAATACGGTTAACGATACCTTTACCGGTCAGAGGAAGCTTACACTGCTTTAATATCTTCGGTTCGCCATATTTGTTCACATGATCCATAATGATGACCACTTTTCTGGCTCCGTGGACGATATCCATAGCTCCTCCCATGCCTTTAATCATCTTCCCCGGGATCATCCAGTTCGCTAAGCTGCCATCTTCTGAGACTTCCATCCCACCAAGAATCGCTAAATCAAGATGTTCACCGCGAATCATGGCAAAGGACTCAGCACTGCTGCAGTAGGAAGCCCCTTTCGAAGCGGTGACCGTTTCCTTACCGGCATTAATCAGATCCGGATCTACTTCTTCTTTATAAGGTGAGCGGCCTATGCCGACCAGTCCGTTTTCAGAATGTAGTACAACCTCTTTTTCCTGCTGAATATAATTCGCAACCATCGTAGGCATGCCGATCCCTAAATTCACATAGTAACCGCTTTCAATTTCCTGTTCAGCTCTTCGCGCGATTCGTTCTCTTACTGCTGCTTTATCCAAAATAACTCCTCCTTTTAACTTTTAGGCTTCTTGACGTAATGTCAGACGTTCAATTCGTTTTTCCTGCTGTCCTTGTATTAATCCCTGAACGTAAATTCCGGGAGTATGAATGTGTTCGGCATCCAGATCCCCAGTCTCTACAAGTTCTTCAACCTCAGCAATTGTAACTTCACCTGCTGTTGCCATTTCCGGATTAAAATTACGGGCCGTTTTGTTATAGACTAAGTTTCCGAAACGGTCTCCTTTCGCTGCGCGCACTAATGTAAAATCAGCGGTCAGACCGGTCACCAACATATACTCTTTCCCTTGAAACATACGTACTTCCTTTCCTTCCGCAATCGGAGTTCCCACTCCTGCCGGGGTATAGAATGCTGGAATACCAGCCCCTCCTGCACGAATTCTCTCTGCCAGCGTCCCTTGAGGTGTAAGCTCTACTTCTAATTCTCCTTCTAGAACCTGACGTTCAAATTCTTTATTTTCTCCTACATACGAACCGATCATTTTATCAATTTGTTTATTTTTCAGGAGTAAACCGAGCCCCCAATCATCTACTCCGCAATTATTCGAAATGACGGTTAAATGTTTAACATTCTTCTCTACTAAGGCCATTATTAAATTCTCCGGTATACCTACTAACCCAAATCCTCCAACCATGATGGTCGAATGATCCTTAATCTGATCTACAGCTTCTTCAAATGACGAATATATTTTTTTCATATCTTCCAGCTCCCTTCCCCCTAAATACATGCAAGGATCGTGCCAACTTTAAAATATGTCGAAAATGTTCATAAAATCGCCTTTTACCATCGTAAAAACCAGACACCATTCCAAGTAATTGGAATTCAAACAGGAGATACGTTTACTAACAATTCATGTAAACCCTTTCATCACATAAAAAAAGAACCATTCCAGGATTTCGGAATGGTTTTCCAGAAATCTGGAATGGTTTACAACTCATATTTTTTTACTTTTTCATAGAGACTCGACTTTCCAATGTGGAGCAGAGTCGCTGCTTTTTCCTTGTCTCCATGTACCTGTTTTAGCGTTCTTTCAATTGTCTGCTTTTCCGTGGCTTCCATAATTTCTTTCAAACTTTTATTATCATCAAATTGTGAATGATTCCTTTTCAGGCGTTCAGGTAACTCCTGAATGCCGATCGATTCCTCATTCGTCAAATACACCGCGGCTTCAATCACATTCTCAAGTTCACGAACGTTTCCCGGCCACTCGTACTGATGGAAACTCTCGTACACTTCCGGTTCAAAATCAATCACTCTCTTTCCCGTCCGTTTCGTTATTTTTTCAAGAAGAAATTTAGCAAGCAAGCGAATATCATCCTGACGATCTCGAAGCGGAGGAATATAAATAGGGACCACATTAATTCTATAAAATAAATCCTCGCGGAACCGCTGCTCGGCAATCATTTCTTCTAGTGGCTGATGGGTAGCTGCAATAATACGAACATCGATTTTTTCCGGAGTAGTGGATCCCAGGGATTCAATTTCTCCTTCCTGCAGTGCTCGGAGAATTTTAACCTGGGCCTGGAGCGGCATATCGCCAATTTCATCAAGAAACAGAGTCCCTCCATTAGCCAGCTTAAACTTTCCGGCTTTTCCCCCTTTTTTAGCACCTGTAAAAGAGCCATCCTGATACCCAAATAATTCTGATTCGATGAGATGGTCAGGGATAGCTGCACAATTCACTTTAACGAAAGGTTCCCTATGGCGGTCGCTTAAATGATGGATGCTGTGGGCAATGAGTTCCTTTCCTGTTCCGCTCTCGCCTCGAAGTAAAACCGATACGTCCCCTGGTGCTACTTTTTTAATCTTATTTTTCAGCTCCTCCATTTCAGGCGAACTGGTAACCATATCGTGAAGCGAATAATCCACTCCATTCAGCTTCTTCATCTTGCTGCGGTATGATTCCAATTCAAGAAAAAGATCTCTGATGTGGCTGTTCAGCTTCTTCCAGTCTTCTGTATCTCGAAATAGAACCATGCCAAGAGCGCCCACTACTTTTCCATCAGCACGAAGTGGAATACGGTGGGCAATCATATAGTTGCCGCGAATAAATTGCATATCCGCCATTTCTTCTTCTCCTGTTTCTACCACAATGTGCATACGACTGTTTTCAATGACCTCAGTCACATGTTTTCCGATCGCGCTTTCTTTATCCACTTCCAGAAATTCGCTATAACTCTCATTTAAATAGGAGACCATTCCCTGTTCATCCACTACTACGATACAGTGATTTACATTGCCGAAAATAGTCTCTAATATTCCATCCCGATTATTTTCCAACATTTCAAGCATTTTTTCACGCTCCCGGTAAACGTTCATTTACCGTTCATTTTATCATGTTAACGGTTTCATACAATCGATATATTTTTTGGATCTGATAAAGTTAAATGTTGATTTTTCATAAGAACCTTATTACACGGGCCGGATTGTGGAAGACTCAGCTTCGAGATAAATTGGGCCCGTTACGCTGTGAGGAGGGGGCTGGTGGGGAAATAACTCGCTTTCCTATGGCCCTACACGACGTGGGGTCGATCGACGATGCCACAGGAAGTGGCGACTTTAGTCGATCCACCTTTTTACCAGGAGCTTCCTCTCTCGTTTCACTCCCTGCGGGATCTCACCTGATTCCTTCTCCCATGGGAGTCTCGCCATTTCCCCACCAGCCCCAGCTTTATTAGGAAGAACGTCCCCTTCGGAAAAAGAGAATTCTGTTCTCCTTAACCTGTCTGGAATGCTTATATAACAGGCTCTATCCTATAGTTTCAGCTTGATAAAAGGATAAAGCGGTTTCGATCTTCTGATTTGGCAAAGTCCGGAGGGGGATGATGTAGACTCCTGTGGGATGAAAATGACAGGGGAGACCCCGTAAGGCGAAGCCTGAGGAGGCTCCGCGCATTCCCACGGAAAGCGAAATCATCCCCCGAAGGACTGTCCTCTCAGCCTAAATATCTCGAAACTGAATCTTACACAAACGGGAGCTTTACCTTAGAAACAACATGGAAGTTTAACAGATCCATTTTTTAACCATACAAAAAACCGGAATCCCATTGGATTCCGGTTCTATATGTGATTCATTAATCAAGAAAACTTTTGTCGACAAGCCCTTCCAGATTTGGTTTTTCTTCAAGGAAACCAAGTTCATAGGATGAATTAGCAAAATCCTGAAGTGTTTTTTCTTCTACTTCGTACGTGAAGTCGATACGTTCCCAGGCATTGTCTATCACAGACTGAGATAGCTCCTGATCAGTAATTTCTTTGATTTTTTTAATCGCAATTGATTTCGCTTCATCTGGATTGTCTTGAATAAATGTCGTGGCTTCTTTATGAGCTTCTACAAGGTTATCGACCATATCCGGGTTATTCTCAACAAGATCCTGAGAAGTTACAAACACCGCCGCAGGTAGAGTTTCTCCATATGCTACATTTGGTGTATCCACAAGAACTTTTCCAGTTCCTTCTTCTTCAATGGAAGAAGCCCATGGTTCCGGTACTGTTGCTACATCGACTTTGCCGCTTTCAAATAAGCTCGCATACGTGGCTGGTTTACCTGTTACGTGCTTCATTTGACCGTCAATACGGCTTGAGGTGATGCCGTACTCTTCTTTCATCATCGTTTCGAATTGAACGTCATGTGTACATCCTACACGAGGAGAGATAAACGTCTTTCCAGGCATATCTTCCGGTGTAGTAATATCTGCACCGTTTCTAGCCATAATAACCGTACCTCCAGTTGAACCAGCCGCTACAACATTAATTTTAGCGCCGCTTGTAAAGTGATTCATCGCTGGTCCGGGTCCAACTAGACCGCCCTGGATATCGCCGGTCTCAAGAGCCGTCATGAAAGCCGAACCATCCGGGAAGTATTGATAGTTCACTTTTGTTCCATCAGGCAGTGTTTCTGAGTACAAATCTTTTTCTTCAGCAACCATGCCGGCTACGTGGTTAATATTCGGGAAGTAGCCTATGGTGATTTCTTTATTGCCTTCACCGTCTCCGTTTGCACTAGAGGATTCTCCCCCACCACATGCAGCAAGGATCAGACTTAATGTTAGTAACGTGAAAACAGAAAAAAATTTCTTCATATTTCTTTGCCCCTCTCTAATCTATGTTTTTAATAAACCCCAGCGTTTCATTACATTCTTCTCTAATTTTGAAAAAACAAGCTGATCAACGACAGCTCCAATAACGCCAATGATAATAATAATTCCTATAACTTGATCCATTCGGGCGTAATCCTGCGCGTAACGTAAGGAATATCCGAGTCCAGGACCGTTACTTAATAACTCGCCGGCCATTAATGCACGCCAGCTGAAAGCCCAGGCTAGACGCAGACCGGACATGAAATAAGGAACACTTGACGGAATTTCCACTCGGAAAAAGAGGGAAAGTCCATTGGTTCCCATCGTTCTCGCTGCCCTTACAAGCTGCGGTGGGACACTATGAATGGCAGAGCGGACATTCAGTGCCATGACAAACGTTCCGCCCAATACCACGACGAATACGACAGCGAACTCTGAAAAACCGAATAGCATTATTGCAAGCGGCACCCAGACAATACTTGGGATACTTTGCAAAGCAATTAAATACATCCCCGCTGTTTCATCGGCCTGCTTTGATTTACCAAGGATTACACCAAGGATGGTTCCGAACAGGATAGCGAGAGAAAGTCCACTGAATAAGTGCCTGAAACTTGCACCCAGAGCATTTAGAAAGTCTCCAGTAGTGAACCCTGTGATCAGTGCCTCCCCTACCTGTAAGGGACCGGGAAAGACGATTTTCTCATAAACACCTAATGAATAGACTAACTGCCAAATTCCTATAACGGCGAGTAAAAATAGAATTCTTTTAAGAATGACTTTCATAACTAAGCTCTTCCTTCAGGACTTTATTAATTTCTACCTCGAGGAGACCCATCACCTTTTTTTCAAGCTCGATGACTTGAGGGTCATCGCGTCTCCTTGGTCTCGGCAGATCAATATTGAAATCAGCTATGATCTTACCCGGACGTGTTCCCATAACAATTACGCGGTCAGATAACTTGATAGCCTCTTGAATACTGTGAGTAACGAAAAGAATAGTCTTTTTCGTTTCTTCCCATATTTTCATCAATTCTTCATGAAGAATGTGACGGGTCTGCTCATCGAGCGCCCCGAACGGTTCATCCATCAGCAGCACTTTCGGGTCCATAGCAAGAGCTCTAGCAATAGCCACCCGCTGCTGCATACCTCCGGACAGTTCATGCGTATAATGCTCCTTAAAACGGCTCAAATGAACCATTTGTAGAAAACGATCCGCCTTCTCTTCTGCATCTTTTTTAGATCCCATGCTCTTCAAAGGGAACATCACATTCTCTTTGACATTCAGCCATGGAAAAAGGGAGGCCTGCTGAAAAATCATGCCCCTGTCCGTTCCTGCTTTCTTAATTTCCTGTCCCTCTAATACAATGGAACCTTTTGAAACACTTTCAAGACCTGCCACCATGGAAAGAAGAGTAGACTTTCCGCAGCCGGAGGGACCAAGAAGAGATACGAACTGATTTTGTTCTATATTTAAATCGATTCCAGAAAACACTTCAAAGCTTCCCTGGTTTTTATCGTCAAACGTTTTACTCACATCATTGATCTGTAAAAACATGGCGGCCCCCTAACACAATAATTCCTATAAACTTACTATGTTTTAATTATAGTATTAGATTATACAGATATTCGAAATAGTGTGTCAACTTGATTTGGAACATTCATGAATGATTTTTTTAAAAATCGTAGGCCTCCCCGTCATTCGCCGCGTAATCGGACATTTAAAGAAATTTAATTGGTAAAGGTTTCAAATTTTGAATATGTGATAAACACTTTGTAAGAAAGGTGGTATCAATCATGGATCAAATGTTATTCGTTCAAACAGGAATGGGAATTGACGTTCATGGTCAAAACATTACGAAAGCCGCCGTACGCGCGATTAAAAATGCTATCCACACAAATTCTATGCCAGGCATACGTGAGGCTCTACCCGAAAAATCGCTTGATAATATGAAAACAAATGTGAAACTGGCTTTGCCTTGCGATCATGATCAACTGGACCATGAGGAAGTGAAAAAGGCAATCCCTTATGGTGAAGTAACGATTGAAGTTATGGATGGCGGCATGAAAACTACGAGCGGAATTGTTCTAGAAGATAAGGACGATAAAAACGATCAAATGTACATGGTCAATACTTCCATCGAAGTTGGCTACTAAACCTATAATTAATCTACAAGAAAGGGAGCTCCCACTAAGCGGAAGCTCCCTTTTCTACATTTTCTATACGAAAGTTTCTATCATATACAATGTTGATTTTCCATATAAGCTCCCGATACTGTAAGACTTGATTTAGAGATATTGGTTTATCAGGAAGGTCCTCCGGGGGACGATTCGCTTTCCGTGGGCATGTGGTAAGCTTCCTCAGGCTTCGCCTTCCGGGATCTTACCGATCATGTTCATCCCACAGGAGTCTTCACCGTCCCCCTCCGGACCTTGCAATATATGGAGTTCGAAATCATGTTTAAAACGCCACGGTTTATGATGGATATAAACTTATAACAATGAGCAAATACGTGTGAAAAATTCCCGCTATAGAACCATATGAAACAGATCAAGCACCCATCTATCACCTGTAGAAGGGTCCGTTCACTCTTCAAACTTAGGGTGGCGAAGGAAACAAGGAGACTCCCGCGGGAGAAGGAGCTAGGCGAGACCCCGCAGGGAGTTATAACGACTGAGGAGGCTCACGGTAAAAAGGAGGATCGACTAAAATCGCCACGTCCTGTGGCAACATCGATCGACCCTACATCGTGTAGGGCCGCAGGAAAGCGAGTTGTTTCCGTAGCCGCACCTGTCTATATTTTGGCAACGGACCCTAGTTATCTCGAAACTGAGTGTTCAACAATCCGGCCTGATACTTGAATAATTATTTTTTGAGGTCAACACCAGGATTTAATACATAAAAGGAGGAAAGGCTACGTGGCCTTTCCTCTTTTTTATTAGTCCTCTGATCGTTCCGCTTCTGCTTCGTCCATGTCATCCATGTACTTGTCATAATGAACATTGCGTTCAAACGTCACATGATCAGCTCCCGTGTATCCATGCATATCAGTAGATACAAAAGGCTCAAATTCTTCTACATACCCAGTTCCATCCTGATTGTCCATTAAAGATGAATCATCGTAAGTCATGCTGCTCTGGTTAAAGGAAGCAACCTGTTCATAAGCATTCTGCTCATTGTATTCAGGATCATCGGCATCCCTTCCGTAATTCGCCTCCAGGTCTTCAAGAACCTTTTCTTCAACGGGGCGATCTTTCGACATTTCCTGATTCGTAGACGCTTGAGATACAGTGCGTGCAGTCGGAAATGCATCCAGTCGTTCATTTGGAATCGGCTTCCCTGTTTTTTCACAGATGCCGTATTTTCCTGCTTTCATTTGGTTAAGGGAATACTCAATATCCGAGAGCTCTTCTTTTAAATGTCCTAAAAGAGCAATATCTTTTTCTCTTTCATACAATTCGCTTCCAGAATCCGCCGGATGGTTATCATACTGCGAAAGTTCACCTGAAGCCATATCACTGGCAAAGCCACGCTCTATTCCCAATGAATTCTTTTCCAATAAACGGGTCTCTATTTCCATCTGTCTTTCTTCTAATTGTTTTCTGTAGTGTACGTAATCCATACTTTCCACTCCTGCTTCATAGTCCTTCTTAGTGTGGCTTACGAACAGGTCTCTATACAAAGAGTGTGCTGGTAAATCTCCTTGTTGATTTTTTCAAAACCCGCTGGTTTTCTTGAGCCCTGAACGATACTGGACAATGGAAAGTAAATCATATCCTCCAAGGCCATTAACCGATCATTGGGCTACTCAAAGGGCACCTTACTCTAACTCATTTTTGTCGTCAGCTAACTCGATTGCGACTAACAATTTTCAAAAAAAGCGCCTCCCCAAAGGGCGGCGCTTTTCATAATTATTTACGTAAGGCCTCAAGAAAATCTTCTTTCAAATCTTCAATATCTTCAAGTCCGATGGATACACGGACAAGCCCGTCGGTTATACCAAGCTCACCCCGGCGCATTTCCGGAATAGAAGCATGTGTCATTTTAGCCGGGACAGAAATTAAGCTTTCCACTGCTCCAAGACTTTCAGCAAGGGTGAAGTAGCGGACATTCCGCAGCACTTTATCTGCTTTTTCCCCGCTTCCTACGTCAAAAGAGATCATTCCACCGTTTCCGCGTGCCTGATTCTGATGAACATCATGACCCACATGCTCTGTAAGACCTGGATAGTAAATGTTCGTAACCTCTGGAAGTCCTTGTAAAAACTCAACGAAGGTTCGCGTGTTTTCTTCAATTTCTTCCATACGGACACCTAATGTCTTAATACCACGCATAAGCAGCCAGGCATCCTGCGGTCCGAGAATACCACCAGAGGAGTTTAATACGAAGTGAACCTCTTCTGCTAATTGTTCAGAGTTCACAACAACCAGTCCGGCGACTACGTCACTATGTCCGCCCAGATATTTTGTTGCACTGTGCAAAACAATGTCTGCCCCAAAATCAATCGGGTTCTGCCAGTAAGGCGTGCTGAATGTATTATCCACGATGAAGGTTAAATTATGAGCTTTAGCAAGCTCAGAAGTTTTCTTAAGATCCGTTATTTTTAACAAAGGATTCGTCGGTGTCTCCACATATAACGCTTTCGTGCGCTCGGTCATCGCTGCTTCAATGTTTTTGGAATCACTAGTATCTACAAAGCTTGCTTCGAGACCAAAACGGGTAATTACTTGGGAAACGAGGCGATATGTTCCGCCGTACACATCATCCGTAAAAATAATATGATCTCCCTGTTTAAAGGTCATGAGTACAGCGGTAATCGCAGCCATTCCAGACCCAAAAGCAAAGCCGGCATAACCGCCTTCAATTTCTTTAATTAATTCTTCAAGAGCAAATCGAGTTGGGTTGCCGGTCCTGGAATACTCATATCCCCGATGCTTTCCTACTCCGTCCTGCGCATAGGTACTAACCTGATAAATGGGTACAGAAACTGCACCGGTTTTTTCATCTCCTGTAATACCACCATGAATTAATTGCGTTTTCTTTCTCATAAATTCACTCCTCATATATCCCTTGGCTTAAGTATCGTTCACTGCTATCCGGAAAAACCGTTACAATTCTGGCACCAGGTTCAGCTTGCTCCGCTTCACGCAGAGCCGCTTCAAAAGCTGCTCCGGATGAGCTGGCTACAAGCAGCCCTTCATTTAATGCCAGTTCCTTTACACGTTGAAAGGCAATGGAATCCGGAATCGTATGAATAGCATCAAAATAGGAGGTGTCCATGTAAAAAGGCAGGAATTCCATGCCAATCCCTTCTGTATCATGCGGACCAGCCTTTCCTCCATTAATGACAGAGCCTTCTGGTTCGACAATTACTGTCTTGATCGCTGGATTCTGCTCTTTTAAATAGCGGGAAGTTCCCATAAAGGTTCCACCTGTTCCAGCACCAGCAAGGAAAATGTCAATTTCTCCATTCAAATCTGTGTATATCTCAGGTCCTAACGTTTCGTAGTATGCATCGGGGTTTGCTTGATTATTAAACTGCTGCAGATTAAACGAATTTGGAATGTCATTAACCAATTCATCCGCTTTTTTGATGGCTCCGCGCATCCCTTCTTCTGTGGGAGTGTTAATCACTTCCGCGCCGAGAGCCCTCATCAGTGTCTGTTTCTCTTGACTGAACTTTTCAGGGGTGACAAAAACAACGCGATATCCTTTTCCAACAGCAGCAAGCGCAACTCCAATGCCTGTGTTGCCTGCGGTAGCTTCAATAATCGTTCCGCCCGGCTTTAGCAGCTTTCTATTCAAGGCGTCCTCAATCAGTTTTAAACCCAGACGGTCTTTTATACTACCGCCTGGGTTCATGAATTCAAGCTTAGCAAAAATACGCGCTTGATTCGGGATGTCCGAGTGAGTAAGCTCGATCATCGGTGTATGACCGATTAACGATTGAACATTCCTGACATAACTCATCGCACTCTCACCCTTCGTTTATTAAAAAACTTCCGTCCATTCATCACGTTTGTTAAGCAGTTCACGCGCAAGTTCCTGCGCACCTTCTAAGCTGTGGCTCGCTGCGAATCCGCATTGTACTTCATTGCAGGCTGGAACTTCGGTAGCACTTAGTACGTCTTTCAATGTGTTCTCTACAACCTGAAGAATATTTTCATAACTGTCATCATTTAATACAGCAAGATAAAATCCTGTCTGGCAGCCCATTGGACCGATATCGATAATACGGTCGTGATGATTACGGCTGTTTTCAGCCATCAGGTGTTCAAGGGAATGAAGAGCCGGCATATCCATATGCTCCTGGTTAGGCTGTTTCACACGGATATCATATTTGTAGATCTTGTCACCTTTATCTCCTTCGGTTACACCGACAAGGCGGATATAAGGAGCTTTCACTTTCGTATGGTCCAGGTTAAAGCTTTCTACGTTCATCTGTGTCATAAATCATTCTCCTTTTTTTGCCTGAATCAACCAGGCGTATTTATTCATTTGTTTAAATGATACCTCAAATCCCTGATTAGAAAACATTTCCTTCAGCTCATCGAGATACCCGTAATACTCTTCCTGTAAATCCTGTGCCAGATTCAAGTGACCGGATTTTTCCGCATTTTTAATTAATGCTTGTTTATGAGCTTCATCCTTAAAAAGAGTATCGATAAAAATAACGTGGCCTTTACTTTCCAGTTTATCATCAAATTTCTGAATTGCTTCTATTTTTTCACTGGTTGTTAAATGATGAAAGGCAAAAGAACTGACAATGGACTGAATAGGTGTGATCAACTGTGGATAATTAAGAAAATCTCCATCATAAATGGCTGCTTCCGGACACTTCAAGTTGGCAATCCTCCGCATTTCGGATGATGGCTCAATACCAATCACAACTTTATTCTGTCCGATCATCTTACGAGTCAAATTAGCTGTCCCTACACCAAATTCCATAACCGGAGAAATGGAGAGACCGGCCAGAAGTTCCAGCATATCCTCATAACCCTCAAAAACCTCTTTGTATTCTGGATCATTTCCAGACACTGTATCATCATATGAACTCGCCCATTGGTTAAATAGGTCGACAAATTCTACGCCCATCTTTCTTCCATCCCCTTAATCTTTATAATCCCTATCAACAAACTCGGGATTATATGTTTAATGTATCATATTTCAGAGGGATGCTCAACGGAACAGTTTTAAGACCTCTTTTTAGAAAAAAAAGATCCGCTCCTCCTGTGGAAAGAGCGGATCTCGTATTATCTTCGTCTTTGAGAGCGTTTTGTTTTTTTCTTTGGTGGTTCTGATTTAGCTTCTTTTTCCTTACCTGGGGATAAATTGGCAAGAGAACGGCGTTCAATTTTCTGTTTAATACTTTTTTCAATCGATTGCAGAGCCTGGCGATCCTTTGGAGCAGCGAACGTAATGGCAAGCCCCTTCCCTCCAGCTCTTCCAGTGCGGCCGATCCGGTGAATATAACTTTCAGGATCCTGCGGGATGTCGTAATTGAACACGTGCGTGATCCCTTCCACATCAAGACCGCGGGCGGCTACATCAGTTGCTACTAGATATTGGATCTTAGCATCACGGAACCGCTTCATGACTTTCTCCCGTTTCGCCTGTGATAGATCGCCATGAAGTTCATCTGCTTCAAACCCATGACTTAACAAGGCATCATTCAACTTCCTTGCTCTACGTTTAGTCCGGCAGAATATCAAAGCAAGGAATGGACGGTGTTCCTGCATAATTTCAATCAATGTATCCTGTTTGGCACGGTCCGTTGTTTCATAGACCAGCTGTTTAATTCCCTCTAATGTTACGGTCTTTTCCTGCACAGTAATTCTTCTTGGGTCTTTAAGAATTTTCTTGCCCAGCTGATTGACCTGAGTTGTGATGGTCGCTGAGAATAACATGGTTTGCTTAGCTTCAGGTGTCTGGCTTAAGATATCCTGTACATCTGGTAGAAAGCCGGCTTCAAGCATCTGATCCGCTTCATCCAGAACCATGTATTTCACCGCTTCAAGGGAAATCGTTCCCCTCCGTAAATGGTCAAGCATTCTCCCGGGTGTTGCAATGACAATATGAGCTTGTCCATCCAGTTTATGAGCCTGCTTGGCTACATCCTGACCGCCATAAACAGCCAGCACATGCATATCCTCAGTCTTTAACTTTCGCACTTCTTCCGTAATCTGAAGAGCAAGTTCCCGTGTGGGCGTGACAATCACAGCCTGTACAGACGTCTCCTCTACACGGATGTTCTGTAAAATTGGTAATAAAAACGCAAAGGTTTTCCCTGTTCCTGTCTGCGCTTGAGCGATCACGTCGCGTCCATCCATTAAAGCGGGAATCGCTTCTTGCTGGATAGGTGTGGGAGCGCCAATACCTTCTTGTGTTAATTTATCAATAAAATCTTTCCGTACCCCTAGTTGTTCAAATGTTTCCTTCATTACGATCACTTCTTCCTATTATAACCTTCTTCTATTATTGTACCTGAAACCTATGATTTATGAGCCCTTTTAGTGAAATTATCTTTTAAAAAGCTCTGTTTAACCTCATTGTTAATATTACGCTTAAGCTCCCGTTTGTTGAAAGTTTGATTTCGAGTTAGGTTGAGAGGACAGTCCTTCGGGGATGATTTCGCTTTCCGTGGGAATGCGCGGAGCCTCCTCAGGCTTCGCCTTCCGGGGTCTCCCCTGTCATTTTCATCCCACAGGAGTCTGCATCATTCCCCTCCGGACTTTGCCAAGTCAGAAGCTCGAAACGGTTTTATCCTTCACCGCTTGAGAATAAATAATTACATGAGCTATATTCTTTTATCAGGCTGAAACTATGGGATAGAGCCTGTTATATAAGCATTCCAATCAGGTTAAGGAGAACAGAATTCTCTTTTTCCAAAGGGGCCGTTCTTCCTAATAAAGCTGGGGCTTGTGGGGAAATGATGAGACTCCCGTGGGAGAAAGGAGTAGGCGAGATCCCACAGGGCGCAGCCCTAGGAAGCTTGTCAGTTCCCCCACAGGAAAGTGTTCAAATGTGGCATCACCCCGAAAGACACGACCAGCATAAGCCGAGCATCAAAAGGACGGTGGTCTTTCCGTCCGTTGATGAACGGCTTATGTCTCGAGTGGCTGGGTGATAGAACAAGACGAGTTATTTCCCTACCAGCCCTTCTCCACAAATCGTAACGGACCCAAACTATCTCGAAACTGAGTCTTTAACTAAACGGCCCGATTGTGTAAAAAGCCTTTTTAAAGAATCACCATAGCTTTAAAGCAGAGCCATAAAAAAAAGAGCAGGCTGCCCGCTTGGACAGCCTGCTTCCCTGATTATACGTCTTTTTTAGAAATATACCAGTCAATATATTCTATGCCTTCTTCCTCGGCACGTTTCGCTGCTTCTTCTTGCGATTTCGGAGGTGAAACAACGGCTTTATCTCCTTCCTGCCAGTTAGCAGGAGTGGATACACCGTGTTCATCTGTCGTCTGTAAAGCTTTCACGAGACGCAGGATTTCCTGCATGTTTCTTCCGGTTGTCAGTGGATAATAAATGATAGAACGGATCTTCTGTTTATCATCAATGACAAATACTGCCCGGCTTGTTTCTACCTGGCTTTCGCCTGGCATAATCATACCGTATTTCATAGCTACTTGTTTATCAAGATCGGCAATAACAGGAAATTCAATGTTCGTATTAAAATTTTCTTCAATACTTCTAATCCACGCAATATGGGATGGAACACTATCCACACTTAATCCAAGCAGTTCTGTGTTCATTTCTTTTAGTTCAGGATAGATTTCCTGAAGCCCCACAAACTCTGTTGTGCATACCGGGGTAAAATCGGATGGATGAGAAAATAGGACAAGCCATTTGCCTTTATAATCTTCCAACGAGATATTTCCTTGGCTGGTAGCCGCATTAAAAGTTGGTGCGTCATCTCCAATTCTTGGCATTTGTACTTGTTGATTTGTTTCTGTTTGTTCCATTTTTCTACCTCCTTTTAAAGTAAAGAACCCTCTTGGGTATATGTACCACCAGACCCCTGGTGGTTAATCATGGAATTTTAAGAACAGGGCAAAAGACTAAATTACAGCTCAGGAAGATCCGTATTCATGGGATTAATTTCTAAATAACCTCATGCTCATCCCTTCCTTACCATATAGTAGTAAAAAGATTACCATGCTTAGGAGGTCCTACCATGGATATAAACGTGAGAAGCGGGGATACGCTCTGGTACTACTCTAATTTATTTAATGTACCATTAAAACTGATTATAGATTCCAATCCCCAAGTGAACCCTTCTGCCTTAGCTATCGGCCAGATCATTAAAATACCAGGTTACCAAGTAAGTTCTTATAACATTCAAGCGAATGATACATTTTGGAAAATTGCTACCGAAAGACGTATCGCTGTCGACTCGTTAGCTTTACTGAATCCCACTGTTAATCCGAGACGGCTGCAAATCGGACAATCTATACGAATTCCTGTTAAAGTTACTTACCGGGTAGTGGATGGAAATCAGGCATACGACTATCAGGTTTTAACCGGACATTTGAATAAACTATTTGAAATTTATCCGTTCATTCGCAATGAAACTATCGGCCAGAGCGTAATGGGAAAAAATTTAGATGAACTTCAAATTGGACGAGGATCGAAAATCGTTCACTGGAACGGGTCCTTTCATGGGAACGAATGGATTACTACCGCTGTAATCATGCAATTTTTAAATGATTATTTATTAGCTTTAACGAACAAAGAATCGATTCGCGGTCTGGATGTCGGTCCTTTTTATGATCAAGTCACCTTATCCATTGTTCCGATGGTGGATCCGGATGGAGTTAACCTCGTCCTAAATGGCCCTCCTGAAGGCGAATTTGGTCAGGAAGCGCTTAGAATCAATCAGGGGAGTACAGATTTCTCAGGTTGGAAAGCGAACATACGTGGAGTGGATTTAAACAATCAGTATCCTGCTAAATGGGATGTGGAAGCAGCGAGAAAACCAAAAGAACCAGCATTCAGGGATTTCCCTGGCTACCAGCCATTAACAGAGCCAGAAGCAATCGCCATGGCTGAACTTGCAGGAGAACGATTATTTGAAAAAATGTTAGCATTCCATACTCAGGGTGAGGTTATTTACTGGGGGTATGAAGGCCTTGAACCACCAAGAGCTATGACGATCGTTAATGAATTCGGTCGTGTCAGTGGATATGAACCCATTCGTTACGTGGACAGTTACGCAGGATACAAAGACTGGTTTGTAAAAGTGTACCGGCAGCCAGGCTTTACTGTGGAACTGGGTGAAGGTGTGAACCCCCTCCCTCTCAGTCAGTTCGATGAGATTTACCAGGAAACGATCGGCATTTTTCTTGCCAGTATGTATATGTGAAAAAGCGATGCCTGCTGCGGCATCGCTTTTTAGTCGTTCTAAGGAATCAACAATTCACAAAATACATAGTACCCACGCCCTTCCTAACCGTCCTATCTATTTCAGTGCTTCCAAGATGCGTGAAGAAAAAGTTTGTTTTAAAATGGACATAGTAATGATAAGGAAAGAAGGTGGCGAAATGAGTAATAAAGAAATAGAAGATAAATTACAAGAAGGCATCTATGGTAAAAAACAAATTAGACCCTCCGAACGTAAGCGCTTTTTAGGTACGATTAGAGAGCGCGTAGTCCTGGCGATCACGAAGGGTCAATTAATGCAGGACAATTCCCTTAAGGAATTAGAGAAAGCTATGCAACAGCATCCAGATACAAAACTTTTACTAAATGGTGACGTAGCTCCGAAATTTATGAAGGAAGAAAAGAAACTGGCAGCTAAATATAACATCCCCTACACGAATGTTATGAATAAGGATGCGCATTCAGATCTTGGCGCTGTATTAACTTACGATTATGCCGTCGATATAGAAGATATTTTCGTTCCTGAACATGAAGAAAAGACCGAAGAAAAATCTCAAAAGTCCGGTATTTTATCTACGGTTAAAAGCTGGTTTACTCCTAAATAAGCCTAGTATGTTAAAGTATCCCATTCAAGCTGCCAGGGACGATTGCTCAATGGATTCATGAAAACGAACCCACATAAAAAAGACCCTCCTGTAAGGGAGAGTCCTGTTGAGATATCATTTAAAATCTGTTTATTTACAGCTTCGACTGCTCCATATGTCCATCATGCTCTACGATTACTTTCAGTGCTTCGTCATAATTTTCTTCAGGAATCTTGAAATTGAGCACATGAGTAAGATGGCGTTTATCAGCCATCGCATCATTATCTTTTTTGGGAGTGATTACATCTGTAAAATTAAATGTTCCTCCGCCGGTATTCGCCGACCCACTTGCCGGAACGATTGGTGTTAGATCCACTTCTTCCGGGATAGGCTCAACGGCTTCTTGTTCAATATTATACTTCTGCAAAGATGATTTTGCGCTTTCTGCATCATTTTCCGTTCTAAAATATGCTTCTACATGTTTAGTCATCGTCTCAATCCCCTTTTAAAAGTGTTCTACTATGTATAATATCCTTTTTGTCACTTTTAAAACGTTTACCCTTCCGCCCCTTTAATAATCTAGTTACTCTTCCAGTAAAGCTCCCATTACTTGAAGACTCAGTTTCGAGATAACTCGGGTCCGTTGCAAACATTAGATGAGGGCGGCTACGGAAACAACTCGCTTTCCTGCGGGGAAACTGGCAAGCCTCCTCAGTCGTTAACACTCCTTGTGGGGTCTCACCTAGCTCCTTCTCCCGCGGGAGTCTCGTCGTTTCCACCGCCACCCCAATGATATCTAGTGAACGGACCTTGCTATAGAAGACAGGAGCCAAGCTGTATCTGCCTCAAATGCTTCTATAACAGGGTTCCTACACGTAAACACACGTGAAAACCAGTGTGGATCTCGTTCATGGGAAGGCGATTATGGAAAGATTTTCGAGCTCTCCATAACGCAAAGGGGCGGAAGGGAACGGCGAAGACTCCTGCGGGATGAACATGATCGGTGAGATCCCGCAGGGCTGTTAAGCCCGAGGAAGCTCACCACATGCCCGCGGAAAGCGAGCCGTTCCCTGGAGCCTCTTTCTCCAGACAATATCTCGAAACTGAGTCTTCCATAATCCGGCCCTATTGTTTAATAAGCAGCTTAAGACACTCGCTTAGGATAGCTTTTATGTAAGGAGTAACGACAAAAAGAGCGCCTTCTGTTTTAAGAAAGGTGCTCTTTTGCCAGATCAATTTGGTTGTAGACTTGCTGAAAACCGGTAGCTCCTTCACTGACCCTTGCGGCTACTACCTGTTCGGGAGCCAATTTATCATAGATATCTTCTTCAAACAGCTCAGAGAATTGCTTGTATTCTTCCATCGTCAGATCCAGCAGATACTTGTTCTGATCGATCGCATACAATACAATTTCACCTATAATTTCATGAGCCTGACGGAATGGTAGTCCTTTTACTGCCAGGTAATCAGCTATATCCGTCGCATTCGAATAATCTTCCTTAACCGCCTGCTTCATATGATCTGCTTTTACATCCATCGAATCGAGCATTGGAGCAAGTAAAGACAGCGCTCCTTCCAAAGTATCCACAGTATCAAACATGCCTTCTTTATCTTCCTGCATATCCTTGTTATAAGCGAGCGGCAGCCCTTTTAAGAGAGTAAGCAGCCCCATCAGATTTCCGTAGATCCGTCCAGTTTTGCCACGCAGCAATTCAGGAACATCAGGATTCTTCTTTTGCGGCATAATGCTTGAACCTGTGCAAAACTCATCATCCAATTCAATGAAGTCGAATTCCTGGCTGCTCCATAGAATGAGTTCTTCAGATAACCGGGAAATATGGGTGATCATAATAGAAGAAATAGATAAAAACTCCAGGATAAAATCGCGGTCACTGACGGCGTCCAGGGAGTTCGGATAAGGTTTATCGAAACCGAGAGCTTCCGCTGTCATTTGGCGATCTATCGGATAAGGTGTTCCAGCCAGAGCTGCCGCACCTAGCGGCGACCAGTTAATTCGTTTCAAGCTATCCTGCAATCGTTCCTTATCCCGTTCAAACATCCAAAAATAGGCGAGAAGATGGTGCCCGAAAGATACTGGCTGCGCCCTCTGAAGATGAGTGTATCCCGGAAGAATCGTTTCCACATGGGATTCGGCCTGATTCACAAGCGCTGTCTGCACCGCCTCCACCAGCTCGAGCAATCCATTGGTTTTCTCCCGTAAGTACAGATGCATATC
Source organism: Halobacillus sp. B29 (assembly GCF_052246755.1). Taxonomy (NCBI): domain Bacteria; kingdom Bacillati; phylum Bacillota; class Bacilli; order Caryophanales; family Bacillaceae; genus Halobacillus; species Halobacillus sp. B29. The sequence goes on along the minus strand of NZ_JBQQCM010000001.1, from coordinate 408,954 downwards.
CGTAGCAACCTGATCATTACGGCTTCTGCCGGTGTGGAGTTTTCCGCCAACAGGACCAATTTCATCAATCAGCATTTTTTCGATATTCATGTGGATATCTTCATCTGCTACCGAGTAATCCACATCACCGGCCTGGATTTTCTTTTCAACAGCCTTTAAACCACCTTGAATCTCATCCACTTCTTCCTGTGTTATGATGTCGCACTTTCCAAGCATTTCTACATGAGCCAGGCTCCCCTGGATATCCTGAAGCGCCAGTTTTTGATCAAAACCGATGGAAGAGGTGTACTCTTCCACCAGCTTATTAGTAGGTTTGGTAAAACGTCCGCCCCATAATTTACTCATGGACGGTCACCAGTTCTTGATCAAGGAGTTTCTTCCCTTTATGAACATCCGCATGTACTTTTGTCGGAAGTCCCCATAGTTTGATAAATCCAACCGCAGCGTTATGATCAAAAGCGTCATTTTTAGAATACGTAGAAAGCTCTTCATTATAAAGACTGACCGGAGATTTCTTACCGATTACATTATGATGTCCTTTGAATAATTTCACTTTCACCGTACCCGTAACCACCTGCTGAGTGGAGTCCACGAAAGCGGACAGGGCCGGCTGAAGTGGTGAATACCATAAACCATCATAGATAATTTTAGCCAACTGCTGATCTACACTTGTTTTATATTGAGAAACTTCTCTTGTCAGCGTCAGGAACTCAAGCTCCTTATGCGCATTGATCAGAATCATGGCACCAGGATTCTCATACACTTCTCTTGATTTAATGCCGACGAGACGATTTTCGGTATGGTCGATTCTGCCGATTCCATGCTTGCCGCCCAATTCATTCAAGTACTCAATCAGAGGCACAAGATCCATCTGTTTTCCGTTCAGACCGACAGGCTTTCCTTCAACAAAATCGATTTCAATCGTTTCCGCCTGATCTGGAGTCTTTTCCAATGGATTCGTCCATGCATAAGCCGCTTCCGGAGCTTCAGCCCATGGATCCTCCAGAACACCTGCTTCACAAGCACGGCCCCAGATGTTGGCATCAATCGAGAACGGGTTTTCTAAATTAACCGGTACCGGGATTCCTTTTTCTTCAGCATATTTAATTTGTTCGTCACGAGTCATTCCCCACTCACGGACAGGGGCAATTACTTCAAGATCTGGATTAAGAGCCTGGATGGAAACCTCGAAACGTACCTGATCGTTCCCTTTTCCAGTACATCCATGAGCCACAGCAACTGCGCCTTCCTGTTCAGCAATTTCAACGAGCAGCTTAGAAATTAACGGACGAGAGAGAGCGGATGATAAAGGATATTTCCCTTCATACAAGGCATTCGCTTTTAGGGCAGGCATTAGATATTCTTCAGCCAGAATTTCTTTCGCGTTAATCATGACGGCTTTAATGGCTCCCACATCAAGCGCCTTCTGACGGATGGTTTCAAGATCCTTACCTTCTCCAACGTCCAGTCCAACAGCAATCACATCATAATCATATTTTTCCTGAATCCATTTTACTGAGATTGAAGTGTCCAATCCACCTGAATACGCTAATACTACTTTTGGTTTCGCCATAATAAATACCTCCTAAGAAATTGTAGAACATGTCTATTTCCATAAAAAAATCCGCCTCTTATTTCTGGTAAGAGACGGATTCTGGTTTTAACCATCCGCGGTGCCACTCTCATTGTCTATTAGATAGACCAACTCGAAACTGATAACGGGTGCTCCCGGAACCGGCTACTTGTTCACCGATCTTCTCAGAAGTGCGTTTCTGTATAAATGAACCACCGGGCTTCCACCACCCCCGGCTCGCTGCTGCTTCCGTTTATACATACTCTCTTCGTCTGCGAATGTATTTTTATTATTTGATGTTTATAATTATACAAAATTGAGTGAGGAAGTCAACAGGAAAACGGCAAAAAACTTAAATTTATAGAAAGTTAGTTAAATAGCCTATACATTTCATACCCTATTAGACACTAAAAAAAGCGACTGCATGGGCACAGTCACTTTTTATGCATATTAACTTATAAAAATAAACCCGATAATTCCGGCCATTGCCACATAAAACAGCATAGGAATAAGAGTAATCCGAATAATCGCTCCTTCTTTCCCTACCAGACCGACAACAGAAGCTGCCGCTACGACGTTAACGACACAAATCATGTTGCCTGCGTTCGATCCGATAACCTGTAAAGCAACAACCTGCTGACCGCTTGCTCCAATTTGATCCGCTACACTGAATTGGAAAAGGGAGAACATCATATTACTGAATGTAGCACTCCCTGAGATAAATGAACCAAGGGCGCCTATAATAGGGGCCACAAGCGGCCAAGCCCCTCCTACGCCCTCCGCAACAAGATTAGCCAGCTCCATCGGCATGCTTAGAAGACCAGCTTCATTGACTCCGGAATTGATGAAGATTCTTACCATCGGCACAGCGGTAAGTAAGGCAATAATCGTGCCAACCATAGAGCTTGCAGATACCTGAACGGTTTTTTTAACCGCTTCTTTAGACATGCGGTGGTAAAAGATCGTAAGCAGGACCGCCATCACAAAAACCGTGCCAGGCAGGTACAGTGGTTCAAAGGCAGTGGATAAATTCGTTCCCAGGATATTTTCCCATTTCACTTCTACCGCTGTAAGCCAGGCTTTAAAAGGCAGAATATTAACACGTGTCAGTACGAGTAGTACACCCACAGCCACATAAGGAAGCCAGGCTTTGTAAAGAGGCATCGTCCGCTTGTTGAGAGCAGATGACTCGCTTAGAGGTACTTCTCCTTTAAAAGTCCAAGGTTCTTTCGGAAGCAAAAATCCTTTCTTAGCAGCTGGAACTACAATAGTAAGACCAACCAGCCCGCCAATAATAGATGGAAATTCAGGTCCAAGGAAAGTAGCAACCATGAAGGCAGGGATCGTAAAGCTCAAGCCTGCAAAAATAGCAAACTTCCAGATAGCAAGTCCTTCGCGGAAAGAACGATTTTCACCGAATAATTTTGTAAGAATAATAACAAGAATCAGCGGAATGAAACTCCCGATAAATAGATCCATAAGTACCGCAGTCTGAGCAACTTCTTGAATAAATCCTTCGAGCGGCTGATTTCCAAGACTAGCTTGTACCTGCTCGGCGACAGCATCCCCTTGCTTCAATCCTTGATCAACCCCAACAATCAGTGGAGTTCCTACAGCCCCAAAAGAAACTGCGCTGCTATCCGCAATCAATGATACGGCGACAGCAGCTAAAGGAGGAAAGCCAAGTGTCAAAAGCAATGGAGCTGCAATGGCTGCAGGTGTTCCAAATCCTGCTGCTCCTTCTAAGAAAGACCCGAACAACCAGGCAATAATAATCACCTGAACTCGACGGTCCTCTGTAATTCCAGAAAAACCATTTCGAATAGAGTCCATGGCTCCGCTGTTACGTAAAGTATTCAGCAGTAGAATCGCCCCAAATACAATCCAGATAATCGAAATGGCAATCATAGCCCCCTCCATAGAAGCGGCTGCAATTCGAATAGCAGGAACCTTCCATATTACAAAAGCCAGCACGGCTACGATTCCAAGACTGATCGGCATTGCTGTGACCGCAGGAAGACGGAAGATTACAAGAAAAATAAATACAGCAAGTACAGGCATCAAAGCTGTTAAAATCTCTAAGAAAGTCAAAAAAACCACCCTTTCAATATTCACATTATATTAAACTATTGGATAGAGAGCAGACTCAGTATTGTGAAACATTTCACAATGTACTTTTATTATAATACAAGGATTTGTTAAATCATAGGGTTGACTTTTAAAATAAACTTTCTATTGCGTAAGACTCAGTTTCAGTCCTGCATAACGCCGTACCGGAAAGCGAATCGACCCCTGGAGAACCTACAACGTAAGCCTTTTAAAAAAGCTAAGATTCCCTTTTTTTGTACAGTCGTGTTATAATAATTGAAGTCAATTTAATAAAGTCTGTTTTAAAACAGGAGAGGTTCTAGCTACACCCTCTATAAAAAACTAAGGATGGAATCATACCTTGCCTTAGGTATGGTTTTTTTATGTTTTTGGGTGAGTGGAATTCTCTTTTTCTTTGCGAAAGGGGAATTTTTTTATGGAAAAAAATAATAAAGCGGTCGTTGTGTTCAGCGGCGGCCAGGATAGTACCACATGCCTGTTTTGGGCATTAAAAAAGTATGACGAAGTCCAAGTCGTCACGTTTGATTATAATCAGCGTCATAACGAGGAAATCGAGGTCGCCAAAGAAATTGCCGAGGACCTTAAAGTTAAGCATCATGTACTGGATATGTCACTGCTTAATCAGCTTGCTCCTAATGCACTGACGCGTGATGACATTGAGGTCACCGATGGAGAAGACGGCGGTCTCCCTTCTACATTCGTTCCAGGTCGAAACCTATTGTTCCTGTCTTTTGCTTCGATATTGGCTAAACAGATTGGAGCGAAGCATGTCGTAACCGGGGTATGTGAAACGGACTTCAGCGGCTATCCTGATTGTCGTGACGTATTCATTAAGTCCTTGAATGTCACGCTCAATCTATCCATGGATGATGAATTTGTCGTTCATACACCGCTTATGTGGCTCGATAAAGCTCAAACGTGGGCACTTGCTGATGAGCTCAATGCTTTCGAGTATGTGCGTGAAAAAACCTTAACTTGCTATCACGGTGTCCGCGGAGATGGATGTGGCGAGTGTCCGGCCTGTGAATTGCGGCAAAAAGGACTCGAAGCCTATCTGGAACAAGGAACAGAGGTGAATCGATAATGTACGGTTTTACCATTGTTGAAAACCTGCAGAAGATCGATCAGGATATTAAACGTCATGAGTTGAAGTACCATAAAAAACGCGTAATGGTCAGCAAAGAATTCACATTCGACGCTGCCCACCACCTTCACTGTTATGAAGGGAAATGTAAGAACCTTCACGGCCACACGTATCGGGTGATATTTGGGATCAGCGGATACGTGGATGATATTGGTATCGTGATCGACTTTGGAGATATTAAAGACATTTGGAAAGAACAAATTGAAATTCATCTGGATCACCGCTATTTAAATGATACGCTCCCTAACATGAATACAACGGCAGAAAATATGGTCGTCTGGATTTATGAAAAAATGGAAGCCGCTCTTGCCGGTCAGCCCGAGGGGCATCGAGTGGAATTCGTGAAACTTTATGAGACACCAACCAGCTTTGCGGAAGCAAGACGGGAGTGGATGGAGAATGAATAAATTCCCTGTACTTGAAATCTTCGGTCCCACCATTCAGGGCGAAGGCATGGTAGTTGGCCGTAAAACGATGTTTGTTCGAACGGCAGGCTGTGATTACAGCTGCGCCTGGTGCGACTCTGCATTTACCTGGGACGGGAGTGCTAAAGAAGAAATTGAACGGCTGACGGCGAATGAAATCGTGGATCGCTTATTAGAAGAGGGCGGACGTCACTTTGACCACGTAACCATTTCCGGAGGCAACCCGGCGCTATTAGCTAAACTCAACGAATTAATCGAGCCCCTTCACGCCAGGGGCATTGAAGTAGCCCTTGAAACGCAGGGCAGCCGCTGGCAGGACTGGTTCCCGGAAATTGACGATCTAACTATTTCTCCTAAACCGCCAAGTTCAAAGATGAAAACGAACTGGCAGGTTCTAGACAAAATAATCGAACGGCTTCTGGAACAGGGACGACTGGCAAACGTCAGCTTAAAAGTTGTCGTCTTCAATCATGAAGATCTAACCTACGCTGAACATGTCCATGAACGCTATCCGGATGTACCTTTTTTCCTTCAGGTGGGAAATGATGATTTAGAAGAAGACGCTCCCCCTGCCCTAGCAAGCCACCTCTTGGATCAGTATGAATGGTTAATTGACCAAGTGGTTGCATCTGAAAAGTTAAATCATGTCCGCGTTCTGCCGCAGGTTCATGCTCTGGTCTGGGGAAACAAACGCGGCGTTTAACTACCCTCTACACGAAAAATACAGTTCCCTATTAGAAAGGCTTTGTTAAAGTTTATAGTTGATTTTCCATAAAAGGATTATTACACAATAGGGCCGTTTAGTTAAAGACTCGATTTCGAGATAAATGGGGTCCGTTACGATATGTGGAAGAGGGCTGGTGGGGAAATAACTCGCTTTCCTGTGGGGGAACGGCGAGCTTCCTCGGTCGTGATCACTCCCTGCGGGATCTCTCCTAGTTCCTTCTCCCACGGGAGTCTCCTCATTTCCCCACCAACCCAGACGAGTGAGCATAACGGACGATTTTATAACAGAGAATGCTCTCCTTCTTAATCGGTCCTAAATGCTTTTATGACAAGCTGTTTCACATCGTTATAGCCTGAAAATAGCCTCCTATGCACATGATTTTTTTCTCATTAACCTATTGATGTCTTAAATGGTTTCGAGTTTCTGATTTGGCCAGGTCCGGAGGGGGACGATGCAGACTCCTGCGGGATGAACATGATCGGTGAGATCCCGCAGGGCTGTTAAGCCCGAGGAAGCTCAGCACAGAAGAGGAGGTTCGACTAAGAACGCCACGTCGTGTGGCAACGTCGAACGACCCTGCGTCGTGCAGGACCGGAAAGCGAAATCGTCCCCCGCTGGACCTCCCGCTCAACAAATGTCTCAAAATCAAGTCTTCAAGTAATGGAAGCTTTACCTTAAAATCAACACGGAAGTTTAACAGTTCCATTAAAAAAAGGTGTCCGTTTTGGACACCTTTTTTTCTTATTCACCGTTATAAAAATCTTTAACTACTAATGCGGCATGCACCGCTCCAGGAACGAAGAATATCATCGTAAGCACAAGGTTCAATAAAGCTTTTCCAGGTTTACCTGTAAATAACACCGCGATCGGCGGCAGGAATATTGCAAGAATATATAGTAACACGAGATCACTCCTTTCGCTTTCTATTTTTTTATACCCGAATTAAAGAGAATTATAACTATTCAGCCTGACGTCGTCTCTGATGGCACAAGGTAATCTCATAGGCAGTAATGCAGATAATCAGCCACGCGAGTCCTAATAGAAAGCCTGCCGAAATATCTGTAAAGAAATGAACTCCTAAATAGACACGGCTTAAACCAATCAATAAAATGATCAGGATCAGCAGACTATTTATCAGCCACTTCCATCCTTTATTCAGCCTGCTGATCGTAATTAAGTAAATAAGAAAGCCATAGAAAACAATCGCACCGGAGGAGTGACCGCTTGGAAAACTGGAGGTCGACCCGTGATAATCCCCTAAGAACTCAGGACGGCTTCGATCAAACATCGATTTTAATTCTTTGGTAAGTAAACTTACCCCTCCCATACTAATCATAAAGTAGACACCGAGCCACCGGCTGAACGGGGAAAAAAATAAGAGATAAATAGCGAGAAGAAGCGATGCGGTAACCATAAAAGCAATCGAACCTGTATAGGTAATTAAATGGCTGATCTGCTCAAATAACGATGAGGAATTTTCTCTTACAACGTCAAAAGCTTTCTCGTCAATGGCGAACTTTTCCTTTTGCAAAATTCCCTCTGCCAACTCCACAAACATATAAAAACTTCCACTTAAGAATATAAAACCTAACAATAGTAAACTAATCGATCCTTTTGTAAGGTCCGAAATCTTAGTACCAGAAAATAACATACATACCACCTCAGCCAATTTAAAATGCGTTTCATGATGTTAATTACAAATGAAGAGCTCCTTTCTCAGGAGCTCTTGGTTACAAATATTACGTTAGAAAAATCGTTCCTGCCTCAAGACGCTTATGCTTGGGTATTGGCTGCAGCTGATGACTCTTTACTAGCACTGCGACGTCTTTGGTTCCAGAGGGTAACTTCAAGGGCTGCTATACAGATCATCAGCCAAGCTACACCAAACAGGAAACCTGCCAAGATGTCCGTAAAGTAGTGAACGCCTAAATAGACACGGCTTAAGCCAACAAGCAAAATCAGAAGACCTAATAAACTATTGATCAGCCACTTCCACCCTTTATTCAAACGGCTGATTACGACTAAGTAGATAAGAAAGCCATAAAAAACCATAGAGCCTGAAGAGTGTCCACTCGGAAAACTAAAGCCTGTGCCATCGTAAGTCTCCAGTACTTCCGGGCGCTGACGTTCAAAGAGTAGCTTTAACCCTTTCGTGAGCGCACTAATTCCAATCATATTGACAATGAAATAGATGCCTACCCACCGGCTGAATGGAGAAAAGAACAGGAGATAGATAAGAAGAAGAACAGACAGTACGGTTATAACCGTTACAGAACCAGCCTCCGTAATCCATCCCCATAACTGGTCCAGTGCTGGGGAACTAATGGAAGCCATTAGCTCAATCGCCCATTGGTCCACAGCGAATTTCTCTTTTTCCAGTACTTCATCCGCCAGTTCAAAGAAGAAATAGAAAGACGCCCCCAGCGTAAGAAAACCTGCCAGGATAATGATGATAGACGCTTTGGAAAGGTCAGATACTTTTGTTCCAGAAAATAACATAAATATAAACACCTCAATTGTTTTTACTGATATTTGTTTCCCTTCCCTGTCTCTGTCAAAACCATGCTTTACCATGCGCCGTTAAGCTAAAAAAAGTTCCCAATTCGGGAACTTTTCAGAAATTCATTCAATGAGAGACACCCTTCTCCTCTGTCCCATGACTAGCGAATATTTTTCCGGTGAAAGAAGCCAGCACTTGCTGAAACAACATCCCCACAATAACCGGTACCGCTACCGGGGGCGGGAAGTAAGTAATCGCGATCACCGCGCCTCCGCTTATATTTCTCATTCCACTGTTAAAGGTAAGCGAAATAACACTAGGCCGGCCGATCTTCAGAAGCTTTCCCGTCAGGAATCCAATGAAGTAAGCAAGGACCGCGAGCATACACACAACTACGCCGATTAATATGAGCTTTCCATTTATATTTATAAAATAAGGAGCGACGGCCGAACTATTGATGGTAACGACCGCACCAATCCCAAGCTTAGTTAGCGGCGAAAGGTTCGATTCGAGCCTTTCTGTGAATTCTTTTTCAGCGAATTGGTTTATAAACATCCCCACAAGCGACGGAATAACAATCATCCAGAGCAGTCCGTTCATAATTTCCTGAATATTCATTTCCACCGCATTTCCGACAAGCATATGCATGACAAAAGGTACAGCGAGTGGCGCAATCAGCGTATCGACAAGAATGATAGATAAAGTTAACACTACATTACCTTTATAAATCGAAACCCAGATGAGCGTCGTTATCCCTGTAGGAATGACAAAAGAAAGCACTAATCCAATCGTTGTATGAGCCCCGCTTCCGAAGATAAGCGTACCCACCCCGAGAGCAATCAGCGGCATCACTATATGTAGAACCATTATGCAGGCGATCATCGAAACCGGGTGACGAAGCACCTTTTTCAAATCGGTGAAATTGGATCCCAGGCTTCCTGCAAATGTCATAACGGCGAAGATCCATGGAACGAGAAAGACAAGCGAGTCAAACCAGTCGGAAAACACGACTCCGATGACGACTGCTGAAGGTGTTAGGTAAGGCATGATCTTTTGAAGAAATTGATTGAACGTGCGGATCATAAGATGGACTCCCCTGCTCAAATAGTCGAGTTATTCTATTATAACGCGCGTGATTCTGGTGAGCATGGATTTAATATGGTGACAGGGCGGCAAAGCTTCAGCCCAACTTCTCTGCTCCCTTTTTGTCAATACGGTAAGAACGAATACCCGTTCCAAGATTGATTCCAATAAAAGCACCGATATAGCTGGCTGGATCCATACCTCGCTCCGTGTGAGGTAAAGGGAAATCGATTACAGCAGCGGCTACAAAGCCAGTGACCGCAAGAATAAAAATAATAATCACGCCGACTTTCTGCTGTCTTTTCCAAGTTTTCTCTCCCATCACTTCCCTTTCGTATTTGACCAGTTTCTGAGAGTCTTTAGTAGCTAAAATTTTCCCTGTTTTCATTTGGTATAGGCCTAACGCACCTATCATAAGAAATAAAAATCCGAATATCCAGATCATTCCCTTAGGAGGAAAGCCCTGCGCTATATAGAAATCCATACCTAAAAAGACGAGTATCACCGTCCCGTTTAATAGGATGAACTGCTTCAGCCGTAGTTTCCTTAATTCCTCTTTTTCGATCATAAACTTCACCTCTTTTTCTTATATTACCAATTCTTTCTAATAACCCCAAATGATTACATGTCCTTATCTCTGCTTAAAATTGGGCTCTATTTTAATTTTTTTGATTTCTCATAAGAGGCTTATTACGCAATAGGGCCGGATTGTGGAAGACTCAGTTTCGAGATATTCGTTTGCCGTGAAGGTCCTACGGGGGACGATTTCGCTTTCCGGGGTCTCACCGATCATGTTTATCTCACAGGAGTCTTCATCGTCCCCCTCCGGACCTTGCCAAAACAGAATTTCAAAACCGCTTCAAACATCACCTGTGTGATGAGGGATGAGACCATGTGGTTTCGTACCTATATTAGGATGTAACGATGCATAATAGCCTGTCATAAAAGCATTTTATACAGATTAAAAAGGAAAACCTTTCTCTTCTAGGAGGGTCTGTTTTTCTTAATCATGTTGGGTTGGTGGGGAAATGATGAGACTCCCATGGGAGAAGGGACTAGGTGAGATCCAGCAGGGAGTGCAACGAGCGAGGAAGCTCATGGTATAAGGAGGATCGACTAAGGTCGCCATGTCCTGTGGCAACGTCGATCGACCCTGCGTCGTGTAGGGCCATAGGAAAGGGTTCAAATGTGGAATTACCCTGATAGACACGAACAGCATAAGCCGAGCATCAGAAGGACGGTGGTCTTTCCGTCCGTTGATGAACGGCTTATGTCTCGAGTGTCTGGGTGATGGAACAAGACGAGTTATTTCCCCACCAGCCCTCCTCCACATAGAGTAACGGACCCATTTATCTCGAAACTGAGTCTTACAGAAAAGGGAGCTTAAACTTAAAATCAACACGGAATAACGAAGCCTAAAATTAACTATTAGTAAATTACCACTGCTTCAATAAAAAAAGCTCCCTACACAAGTAGAGAGCTTTCAAAACCACCCGTCACTAAACGGCAGAATATTTAGTTACAAAGTCACGAGATATCAAGTTAAACTGTGATGATTGTTCAATGTTGCAGACGTGACCGCATTTTTCCAATATGGTTAATTCTGCTGATTCTTCCTTACGTGCGTGTTTCACAATTCCCTGTAAAAACATATGATCCTCATCACCTGAGATATACAACTTTGGAATTTTGTTTACCTGCCGCTTCAATTTCGAATAGATCTGGTGCGCATCTTTTACAATATAGAGCCAGCGGAGGTAAGAATTTTGACCGAGTTTCAATGCTTCTTTAATAAAGAAATCCCTGGATTTCTTATGATTTCTTTTCGGCATTAAAATGTGAGCGAAACTCACAAAAGGGACCATATAAGGAAGCATATTCCGTATAGGAAAAGAAAGCACAATCTTCCCAAGAGTTTCTCCCCACCATAACCAGCGGCCAACCGCACCGGATAAGACCATGGATTTGATCCGCTTCGGAAACTTCATGGCCAGATCCTGAATGACGATCGTTCCGAGCGATACCCCTATAAGGTGGACCTGGTTAATATGAAGTCGGTCAAGCAGTTCAACGACTTTCCTGCTCGTATAGTCCAGGATATTTTCATCATTTGTCAGATCAGGAGACTTCCCATGACCTGGTAAATCTATAAACAATAGATTATAATCTGGCTTGAAGTACTCAATCTGCCGGTTGAATATCGAATAGTTTCCGCCAAAACCGTGAAAAAACACAATCCAATCTTTCTTTTCACTATTAATATAAGCTTCATAATGTAAAGAAGTCTTTTTGAAGTTCAACATTGATGCATCCTTACTTTCTTTTTTAAATATTAGGCTTGTCTTCCAGCGATAATCGTCTTAAGAACCCTATCATTTAAGTCGAGAGGTTCGGTACCTTCCTTCTTTAAAAGTTCCTGAGTATTTGTATCATCGAATGTTAGCGTCTTATCCAAGTACTGATGAAATACTTTCATAGGCTCATTAAACCTAAGCTCCTGTTCGGTGAGTTCTCCTTCATAATCCGTCGGTACAAGCTGTACATTATAAAAATTTAACTCTCTCTTCAAAGCTTCGAAGACCACCTGGTTGCTCGGGGGGTTCGAATTCGTAATGTGATAAATTTTTTTATTTTCTGCGTGGGTAAGCCCTGCTGTCAGTACATCCACTACATAATCAATGGGTACAATATTTTGAGCCGTATCCATATTACATAAGAACTTGATCTTATTGTCAGGAGAGGTCTTTTGGCGATCCAATCTCTTTTTCATAATCTCGAAACTTCTCATAACTCCGTATAAAGCAAACGTTGTATCAGCTTCCCCGGTTTGGGAATCCCCTACGATAATTGATGGACGGAAAATGTTCACATTAAAGAACTCTCCATAACTGAAAACTAAATGTTCCGCCTCACATTTGCTTTTCTCGTAATAGTTCACAAAAGGATTATCTAACGGGTGTAACTCCTCTTCAGCATGAAGCTGGTCCCCCAGAGTATAGGCTGTACTTACGTGGAAAAAGCGTTTCACGCGAATGTACCTGGATAAATCCAGGATACGCTTTGTCCCATTTACGTTAATATCAAAAAGTTGTTCTTTCTCAGTATCGTCAAAAGAAAGATAAGCAGCGATGTGATAAACCGTATCAATCGTGTCTTTTAAATCTTCCATTGCTTCCTCTGAAACACCAACGTTCTCCTTCCCAATATCGCCTTTCACAACCGTCAATTCCGGCTGCAAAGCAGTTGGTACGGATTCCATCAGGCTTTCAGATTTCTTTTCATTCCGCGCCAGCGCATATACGGAATGACCTTCCTGAAGTAACCGGATGGTTAACTGTTTCCCAAGAAATCCTGTGGCACCAGTTAAAAGTATATTCATGTTGCTCACCCACCTAAACCATCTATTTGTAAAAAACATCCACTTGTCAAGAATTTTGCATCTAGGTAAAAGTTTAGCATAAATAAGAGCGATAAACATCTTTTAAGACCAATGCTATAATTTGGAACTACACTCACTCTAATAAAAAGCGTACTTTCCAAAAAAGCACGCCCTCATAAGTATCGTGATTTAGTTAACAAGCCGGCTGTGACCTTCCCAGAACGATTTACGAATGATTACTTTCTGTATCTTCCCTGATGCCGTTTTCGGCAGTTCATCAATAAACGTAATACTTTTCGGTGCTTTAAAATGAGCCAGTTTTTCCCGGCAGAACATGATCAGCTCTTCCTCTGATATGGTCTCGCCTTCTCTTAACACGACGACGGCTTTTGGAACCTCGCCCCATTTATCATGCGGTGTCGCCACTACAGCCGCTTCGAGTACGGATGGATGCTCATACAGGATCGCTTCCACTTCAATCGAGGATATATTCTCGCCTCCACTGATAATCACATCTTTTTTACGGTCCACAATTTCAATCGTATGCTTCTCATCGACCACGGCCATATCCCCGGTGTAGAGCCAGCCATCTCGAATGGTAGCATTTGTCGCTTCCTCATTTTTAAAATAACCTTCCATAATCCCATTGGTCCGGGTAATTATTTCTCCTATAGATTTCCCGTCATGAGCCACTTCTTCCCCAAACTCATCCACCACTCTTACTTTACTCCCAATCATTTCATAACCTGCCTTCGCTTTCAGCCGGTATTTTTCTTCAGATGGAAGATCAAGGTCCATGGATCTTAATTCCGATGTCGTAATGAGTGGGGATATTTCCGTCATGCCATAGACCTGGATGAACTTCCAGCCCAAATCCTCCTCCACTTTTCGGACAAATGCCGGCGGCGGGGCAGATCCGGCAATTACAACGCGTACACCCTGTTCGATTTGTGGCTGAACCGCATCAAACTCTTCCATAAGCATATTGAGTACAGTCGGCGCCATATGTAAAACCGAGACACCATGCTTTTTAATTTTTTCTAACATGAGCTTTGGATCGGTTTTGCGAAGCATGACCTGGGTCGCCCCATTAGCTGTATAATAAAAAGGAGAGCCCCACCCATTTACGTGGAACATCGGAAGCACGTGCAATAACGTATCCTGATCGCTCACACGCAAGTGATGCATCGTGGACATTCCATGAAGATAGTTCGCCCGGTGACTGAGCAGCACCCCTTTAGGATTACCTGTCGTACCGCTCGTATAAAGAAGAGAAGCAATATCGGTTTCTTCCAGTTCCGCACGGTCAAACAGCTCATCAGAAAAAGACGTAAGCCAAGTTTCATAGGAAGTAGCCCCTTCTTTTTCTTCTCCATGCACAATCACATGTTCAAGCTGAGGAAGCTTGGGCAGAACCGTTTCCACTAAGTGATAGAGATCTGCGTCCACAAATAACACTTTACTTTCACTGTGTTCCAGAATGAATTGATAATCGGCCGGTTTTAGTCGAGTATTCAGAGGAGTCATAACTGCGCCCACTTGAAACACACCATAAAAGCCTTCCAGCATTTCCAGCGTGTTCGGAGCAAGGTACGCGACTTTGTCCCCTTTTATCACCCCGAGGTCGCCCAACCCCCGGGACAGCTGATTCACTCGCCCGTTCAATTGTTTATATGTCAACGTGCGATCATCATCAATAATAGCGAGCTTGTCCCCATACAATTCTACGGCTCGATCAAGAAAGTCAGTCAACACCAAAGGTACCTGCATTCCATCACTTCTCCCTTATAAATATATTGAAGCGCTTACACATATTGTAATAACAATGCTGTTATATATCAATAGTTTAATAATATAACAGTTAGAAAACAGAAGAATTCCCTGTTTGCTGAAAAATGAATGGTTTAAATCCAGATATCGTTTTCCGCCGTTAAGTCGCTCTCGGCCTCTCCTGTATTTGTTACACCCTTAGGTTCAACCAGCATAATCTGACATTCTTCTTCTGCATAAGGTTTGTGTTCTACACCTTTTGACACAATATACATTTCTCCTTCAGACAACTCGACTTCTCCATTACGGAATTCAATAACCATATGCCCGTTCACCACGAAAAATACTTCGTCCGTATCTTCATGACTGTGCCACACAAAATCCCCCTGCACTTTTACCAGTTTGAATTGATAATCGTTCATTTCACCAATAACTTTGGGTGACCACTGATCGTTAAATTTTGTTAATTTTTCATTAAGATTAATAGGTAAATGTTCCATGCGGAAACTCCTCTTTTTTAGAATTTTTTAAGTTGCTGGCCTTCTTTAAGGGTCCTTTTAATTATAACGGAAGGTTGGTATAACAGCCTTTAGAATGCTGTTAGTCCGTCATATTGTAGTTAGCTGCGACGATAACTTGAAGATGTGTATGAACACTAGTGCGCATCTTAATCTGGACGGAGGAGCGAACTATGGCGCGGCCGAAGGACTGAACGCTGGTGCAGCCAAAGGAGTGACCGTTGGACCGACCAAAGGAGTGGGCGCTTTATTTAAAAGAAAAGAAAAGAGAAGAAACAAAATCATGTAGAAGCGGAACTTACGTTTATTTTAAGTCACCTCACATCTTGGAAAGAGTTCATGGATCAGCGCTAAGAGTGAAAGTAAAAGTGAATCTGACACCAGAATTCTTTCCCTGGCGATTATAGTGTTGGGGAGGATAACGGAAAGATTTGCAGGAAAGAGGCGAAAAGGAATTTACATACACAATTTAATCGTAGTTAGTGCCTTACCACAACATACTTTTAAATGCTTAAAGAAAAAACAGCCTGACGCCTATAGGTTAAAGGCTTCAGACTGCAGGATCTTACTGAGGTCAAACAATTATATTTTCGCTTCCCAATTCTTCTGTTCTTCCTCTTTCATCATATCTTCCGCATCCTGAGGATAAGCTGTTCGGAAAGCGTGATGATCGGCTTCAATCACTTCCACCATCTTATCGATCATTTCTTGCGGCTCATACTGATCGTCTAACATTTTCTCTGTTTCAGCAATTGATTCTCTTGGTGTAAAGTTCTTGTCTTCATCGTACCATTTGTGTTTTTCTTCTAACATACGGTCGTTAAAACCGGTTTCATATGGACCAGGATTGATCGTGGCTACTTGAACATTAAACTCTTCAAGCTCTGCTTTCATAGTTTTTGCCATCGCTTCCACCGCATGCTTAGAAGCTACATAAGGACCGAGGTATGGCATACCAACCACCCCTGCAATAGAACTTAGAAATACAATTTTTCCTGCTTTCTTTTCTACGAATTTCTTGGCTGCAATTTGAGCGTTTTCAAGAGTGCTAAATACATTGGTTTCAAATATATTCCGGACTCGGTCTACGGGGATCTCAGCGATAGGACCACCCTCGCCAATCGCCGCATTGGCTACAAAAATATCATAATCGTATTCGTTAATTAACTGCTGATCACGCTTGTCTTTGATATCGAGCTTTATAATCTCAAGTTCTACACCAGCTTCAGAAGCTGCTTCTTTTAAACTAGTAATCTGGGAAATAATTTCAACCGCTGCAATTACTTGATGACCTTTTTTAGCGAGTCCAATTGCTGTGCCTTTACCTAACCCGCTTCCTGCGCCAGTAATAAATATAGTTTTACTCATTTCTTATTTCCTCCCTTACGAAATACTGTATGTCTGAAATGTTCCCTTCTATTCATTTGCTAAAACTTCCCAGTCGTAGGATAGAGCTGGCCTCATTTATAACTGAGCTGTGTTACCCTCTCAATGGAGTTATACTTACTTCATAAGAAAAAAAACCTTCAACTTCGAGTTATTCCGAAGTTGAAGGCTTTCCTAAATCTGAGTATTTCATGATGCCTACTTTGTGCCTCTTAATGTTAGAAGATTGATCTCTGGTGTGTTAAAAAGACGGAAATTCATGAATCCAACAGCATCACTACTTCCGAGACCTGCACTAACATACTGCTTAATACCTTTGTATTCCCATAGCCCCTTCACACGGTCTTGTGGAGGAAATAAGCCACCAAAACCATAAAATGCCTCGGGAACGATGAGGGCCCCAAGGAGTGGTATTCTTATTTGGCCTCCATGGTAGTGGCCTGCGATAATTAAATCGTAGTCTCTGAACTTATAATAAGTTGTACTTGTTAATTGATCAATACGCTCGTCGATGATAGGAAAATGATTGACCGCAATCAGAACTTCATTCCCCCTCTTCTCAAAACCCTTCCACTGTTGGAGTAATTCATTTTGATAGCCAATATATTGCTTATCCCTCCACATCTGCGGCCTTGTTCTTCCATTAGCGAAAGTAAAACCTTTTTCAGGATCGAGGATAGAAAGCTCAAAATCTACGAAGGTTAGGGTTGCTCCATCCACGGTTAATTCATACGATGATTCTAGTAAATTTACGCCTCTTTCTTCCATTCCATTCACAAATTCATGTTTGGTTAGTTCACCATTACCATCGATCTTGTAGTTGGAGGGGTCAGAATTACCCTGGACGTACATGGCATTGGTTTTATTCTCGATTCCATCTAACAAATGATAGAAGGGAGCATAATCAAACTTTTTATCATCTAAAATATCTCCTGTAAAAAGAATTGAGTCGTAGTTTAGTGAATTGATTTGTCGGATTAACTTATCCTGGTTGGATCCGAATGTTCTTCCCTGTAAATCAGTAATCTGTAGGATGTTATATCCTTCAAGATCTTCAGGGAGACCGGGAATTCTAATATCTTGTTTGACCACTTTTATTCTTGAGTTATCCCAGACACTGTAAAGCATAAGAGACGCAAATACGATAGCAATGATTAACAAGCTTCTTGCTATTACCTTCTTCACCTTCACTAAACTTGCACTCCCACATAACAGGATCGATTATCGCAAAGTCTTCCATAAACTACCTAAACGTTGTCGATATAAACGGAGGTAGTTGAGAAACGCAAATGAACTTTTTCCTACCCTTAATTCATACTCCACACTTTTCTTAGCTGGTATTATCCATTTGTATATTTCACGAAGACGATGAGAGGATTGATCATAACTTAAAAATTGGTAGTCGAAGAATTTAAGGTAAGAGAGAAGAGGAATAGTACGGTTCTTCTTGTACCAGGGTGCAGATAATTCCGGAAATGGAAGCCAAACCGCGAGAAACGGATAATGATAATATACATCTGATAAAGTCCTTAACAACCTTTTTAATGTGGAATGTTTTCGAGCCATTTCTAAGATTTCGCCAGGTACAATCTGAGGATGAGACACCGATATAACTTGAATGAGATCTAAGTAATGACGGACGCTGTCCAAATTATGTCTCCATGCATGAAGGCACATGAAATAAAAGGTGTGAGTAGAAGATAAAGCTTTAACAAATCTATATCCATCAAAAGGCTCTGCCGTACTGAAAAACTCAGCAGGACAAAGATGAGTATTCGATTCTTCCATCAGATTCCAATGAATTTCCACAACCAATGGAATGGGTGAACCTGGGATTTCTTTGCTAAAGGAGCAATGGAAATGACCTTCAATCATTTCCTCTTCATTCTGAAATCCTAGCTCTTTCACCACCTTGACAACTTCTCCTACTTGCTCATTTCTCACGAGTATATCAATGTCTGAGGTTGCTCTTGCTCCTACATGCCCAAAATACTTCTCACCAAAGATCACGCCTTTTATAGGGATGACTTCGATCTTACAAAGCTCAAGCTGGTCGAGAATTTTGTTCATCTGACTCTTAATCAACAAATTTTGATAAAAACTACACTGACTTTCTTTTACTAAATAATCTTGATAGAAACCAGGTGTCTCTTCTAATTGATGATTTTGCTTCAAAAGATGAAGGATTTGGGATCCCACCTGTTCTTTTTGAATCAAACCAACGAGTCTGTGGTATTCATCATTACTGTAATTCAGCATCTCTTTTTTATAAATCTTATTAATAAAAGTAGGGAGCATGACCATTCCTCCTCTTTTAGGCATTTATAGAAATCACCTCAGGATAACCATCCTTATGAAAGTAACTTTTACGATATAAATCATTATAGAGTCCGTTTGTCCGAAGCAACTGTTCATGTGTCCCCTGTTGAACCACCCTCCCCCGATCCAAGACCAAAATTTGATCGGCATGTTGAATAGTAGACAACCGATGGGCAATGACAACAGTGGTTCGTCCTTTCATTAATCGCCCCAGGGCTTCCTGCACTAGATATTCTGACTCGTTATCAAGCGATGATGTGGCTTCATCCAATAATAAAATAGGAGCATTCTTCAAGAGTGCCCTCGCAATGGCTACACGCTGTTTTTGCCCGCCTGATAACCTTACGCCCCGCTCCCCAATTTCTGTATCGTAACCTTCTGGAAGGGATTGAATGAATTCATGGATATTAGCACTTATCGCTGCTTCCACCATTTGCGCTTCAGTAATCCTGTCATTACCGGAAATCAGTAGATTTTCCCGGATGGTGCCACTGAACAAATACGTCTCCTGAGGAACATAGGCCATAGACTGACGTAGGCTTTGGAGATTTTCTTCATCGATAGATATTCCATCAATACAGATCGTGCCTTGCTGCGGCTGATAGAGTCCTTGCAATAGATAGAACAGTGTTGATTTCCCCGCGCCGCTTGGTCCCACGATGGCTGTCAGCTTATTGGCAGGCAGAGTAATAGTAAAGTCTATAAACACAGGATTGCTATTCTCATAACTAAACGTAATATGTTTAGCTTCAATTCGATCTTCACAATCAGGAATGTATGATCCAACGGTTCCTTTTTCTCTCGGTTGATCCAGCAAGCGAATAATTCTTTCAATTGCTGAAACCGACCTCTGATAACCTGCCCATTGGCCGGCAAGTCCTGTCATTGGATAGATGAGATGATTTACCAGATTGATGTATGTTAAAAGGGCTCCGATTGTGAGAATGTCATCAGTCACGAAATACATCCCCACAGCTAAGGTAGTCAGGAACGTCATCATCCCAACCGCTTCTCCTCCGGTGTTAAACCAGCCTCTTAGCTTTGCATCCTTCAGTTCCAATTGATACAACTCATCCTGGCTTTTTTTATACTTCTGTTTAAAAAAGGATTCCAGTGTAAAAGAACGGATAACCATTAGACCTTGAAAAGTTTCGTTTAACGTTTTGCTAATCATCCCCATCAATTCGTGTATTTCTCTACTATTATTTCTAAGCAAAACCCCAAACAATGCACCACCCAAAATGGCTAAAGGAATAACGAGCAGAATCACTAATGTCAAAGCCCAATTAATATGAAGTAAATAAATGAAAACAGAAATAGAGATGATGGGCACTCGAATCAAATTAAGCAATCCTCTTCCTATAACCCCTTCGATTTGATGGAGATCGTGGGCAAAATGGGAAAACAGTTCTCCTGAATGATAATTAGTGAAATTTTTCCCTTTCATTCGTATAACATGCTCATAAACATCGTGATTAAAGTCTTTTTTCACACCATTTAAGGCCATGGTTTCAAGGTACGTATCTGTAAAATTTACAGCCATACTCAGAATCGAAATAGCAACACCAGTTGCGATCAGCCACTTTAGCTGCTCGAAATTCCCTTGCACAGCAGCATCAATTGTATTTCCAAAGAACCAGGCAAAGGCGAGCGCTAATGCAATGTCCAAAAGGAGCATGATGAATAACCCTATATAAGCCTTTTTATGTTTTCTCACATAGGGAAACAGCAATTGGATTATTCTCTTCAGCTCTCCTAATGAAAAGTACTGTGATATTTCGGTATTATTGAGTAACCTTTTCATTACCATCCCCCAAACCTCAGACTCCTTTTTTATTTATATAAAACCTTAAAAATGAAGAAAGCAGCGGCAGGGATAAAATGCTCCATCCCCACACTTTTGCCTTGTGCCCAAGAGCAGACGTTATCCGTTTATTTCTTTTAATATATAGAAGTTTACCGATCACATCTTTCTCCATCACCCATTGATCCTTCCCAAGGTTCGTATCCCCTTTACATTGAAAAAAGACATTTCCTTCAACATTTATTTTTTCAATTAAACGATGAGCGACGAGTTCACCATTCAAGTGGTAAAGAAGAATATCCCCTTCCTTCAAATGATCAAAGTTACACATTATAAATCTGCAAATGTCATCTTCTTTAATCAACGGATACATACTATTCCCTAAAGAAGGTAAATCAATAAACCCCTTCTTATGGATGACGCCCTGTATAGCCACCGCATGAAGAAGCTTAACCGACATTTTCAACCAACCCGCATTGATGTAGATTTGCTAAGAAAAGGGTTATATCTTTTTCGATCTGGTCCTCATCTATATCGTAATGCTGCTTCACTTTACAAACCATCTCTTCTGAGGAGTGGGATGTAGCAAGCTCGTTCCAACAAAAGTTCCCTACTTCATTCACCGTTGTAGCCGTATAATCTTCTAAGTCCAAAATAACCCATTCATTGTCTACCTGCATCACTTCGTAGAATTCTTTTCTTTTATAAAGATTCATTATGATATCAACTCCCAGAAAGTAGGATCTTTTTTGAAATAAAGCTCGTATATAGGTACTTGTTCAACGACTTGTTTCAATAAAGTCATCAATTGGGTTGTCTGGGCTGGGGAATATGACCAGTAAAAGACTTTATCAATTAATTGCATCAATGCCTGGCTTTTCTTAAGCGGCTGTTTACGATTGATTTTCGCCTGGTACAGCAGCTGAATACTTGAAAGGGTCGCTTCTCCTACATGGCTCGCGCGGAGTTCACTCCAGAAAGGAGAAGGGTACACCTTAACCTCATCATCAGTAATTTTAATAATAGCCGCTTCGTCAGAAAGAAGATCTCTGGGCTGAGACATTTTAGCCACTGTCGATTTTCCTGCCCCTGACTGTCCGGAAAAGATATGCGCCTTAGAACCCTCAATCACACTGGAAGAATGAAGAAGCACACCCCAATTATGATGAACAATAAAATTACTGTAGAGATTCATCAATGAATGCTTAAGAGCAAGTCCATCGTAATAATATATCTCCGCTTTTCGATAATCAGCGTCTACTTGAATAAGATAATCCGCACGTTGAAAAATGATATTGTCCTCTGTGGAAGTAATCGTCACTTCGTAGTCCATAAAAGGATCCCCATACCCTTCCTTCAGAGTTAGAATCAAGTCTACCTTTTGACCCCCATTTTTAAAGAAAGAATCGTAGCTTAGTAAGGTTGACAGAGAATAGTCTCCAGTTACTTCAATAAAATGGTCTCCAATTGCTAATACAAGCTTATCCATAGATAGACCCCTTATTTACGGGAGGGGCATCAATTAGCCATACTCCCGTTTATAGTTACTTATTAGGATGAGGTTTTTTAGGCTTATAGGGATCATGCGGATAATTTTTCCCATTACTCTTTCCCGGATCTCCAGATACTGGTCCTCTTCCTCTATTCCAGCTTTGGGATGTTTCAAACTGAATGGGACGATGATCTAAAACCTCAGGTTTCCTGTATAACTTTTTCATTTTAAAATCCTCCTCCTTAATTCTTAATAAAGAACAAAAAACTAAATTTTTTTCATTTAAGGAACGACCTTCATTTGATTTCCCAATAAGTGACTAAAAATGTTTTTCTTATCCTGAGCGAGTTGATTGAACTGACCTTGCTGCACAACCTCCCCCTGCTCAAGTACAATTACCTGATCAGCATTGCGGATCGTAGATAGCCTGTGAGCAATTACAATAATCGTCATCTTACCTTTCAGTCGCTCGATCGCCTGTTGAATTTTCTTCTCATTTTCAGTATCCAGCGCACTTGTCGCTTCGTCTAAAATTAAAATGGATGGCTTTCTAAGAATAGCCCGGGCTAGCACTAGACGCTGCCTTTCCCCTCCCGACAACTTGATTCCACGATCGCCAATAATCGTATCCAACCCTTGAGGCAGCTTGCTGACAAACTCTGCTGCAGAAGAAAACTCGAGTGCTTCCCACAAACTTTCTTCACTAGCATCAGGGTCAACTAGTTCCAGATTTTCACGGATACTCGTATTAAATAGAAAAGGATCTTGCGGTACATAACTAATCATTTTACGAACAGAATGTAAGTTGTGCTCCTGAATAGATTTGCCATCGATCAGTACCTCTCCAATTTCAGCATGGTTCAGTCCCATCAATAGGTCAATTAGTGTACTTTTACCGGCTCCAGATTTCCCTACAAAAGCTGTCATCTGGTTAACTGGCATTTTAATATTTAGTTTCTTAAGCGCATAGTCTTGACTATTTTCGTATTTGAAATAAACATTTTTACATTCAATCGAATCTTTTACAGACATCGTTTTTGTGTCATGTAAAAAATCCTTATATTCTCTTTTATCCTCAGATTCCTGCTGCATCTGAACAACTGCGTTTAAGGATGGAATGACCTGGGCAATTTGTTCCATGGAAGCTTGAATTCCTGTTACCCTTGGCCATAACCTCGAAAAGATAACGACCACCAGCATGAGCTGACCGGCTTGAGCATTAAAGAAGTTGATCGCGAGATAAATGAATCCGGCAATCAATACAGCAGAAGCCATCTTATAGTAAAGCCTTGAAGTTGCCTTTAATCTCGTAAATTCAATTTGTTCATCTTGTATGCCTTTTGTAACACCTTTGACCCAATTCATTCTTGAAGCCTCTAACGCATTGCTTTTCACATCTTTGATGCCACTTATTTGATCGGTGACACCTGCATAATATTGTCGATTTAATTCATAATTGCGCTTGCCAAGAGACAAGGATTTTTTTAAGAACTGACGATTGAATAAGATAAGAATGAACCCGCAAGCAAGGACAAACGTCGTAATGTTAGGCGATAAGATAAAAGCAAGTCCCACTTGAATGAATGTGGAAACGAGCGAAGCCGCAAATTGTAAAAAAGCCTGTGTACCTCCTGCAGCCCTCGAGATTTCTGTCATTAATATATTGACTAAATCAGATTTTCTATTTTTAAGATAAAAACTCCAATTCGCATGTAATAAGGCCCCATAAGTCTTGAGTCTTAAATACCTTAAAAAACCTTGATGAATGATGGCATTACGCACTGTAATTTTTCTCTGTAATAAATTTTGGGCTATGACAATGATTACATAAACCATTAAAATGAGGGGCAAACCGATTTCTGGAGGGATGCGTTCTAGAAAATGGAACCATTCAATAAAGGGTAATTCTTTTGAGCCAAAATCAACAATTCCGCTGATACTGATGAGAGGGATCAAAAGCACGATGCCTACCCCTTCGAGCAAGCCGATCAACATCATTGCAATCAAGTTCACATAAAGAACTTTCCCTGAATATGAATGAATTTGCTTTAAAAAGTATAGGACATGTTTCATGAAATGCCGTCCTCCTATGCTAATACATGTTTCCTTGTCTTCCTCCATCCCCACAGAAATGGACGCAGAGGGAAATATAAAAAATGAAGGCGTTTAGGTAAAGGAAGTAGTTGAGCATCTTCCGGATATGGATGTAGAAAACTTAAAATAAATATCACTTTTTGAGACAAGGACATTAAGGCAAATAAGTGACGCTTATGATAGATGGCAACCTCTTCTGGTAAAGGCAGACTATGGAGATTAATCATAAATTCAAAGTAATACACGGCTTGTTGGGCAAGCTTCTTAGATTTCCTGGTCAACTTCATCTCCTTGTAAATAGGAGAAGCTAATAGTTCAGAAGATAAAATGCATGCCTGGGCTCCTTCTTCCTGAAAATGATATTTCTTAAGGAGTTTATTTACTTGCGCCCAGTTAAGTTCCTGCTTCATTAACTGGTGAATATCAAAGAGCCATCTTAACCGGGACCAGCCGTGCCGGGCACCATGTGAAACTAAAAATAAAAATAAGTCCTCTGCGCCTAACATATAAATAGGATATTTCGTGATCGAGCATTTCGTTTTACGACTCCAGAGACTTTCAAAGTGAGGCTCTTTGCCAGGGCCAGGGTTTAACCGCCAATGAAGTTCAATTTTAATGTTTTTCTTTGGGTGAAAATAAGTGACGTGATGATGCCTCCACTTCCAATCATTTAAAACCGTTTGAATGTAATCATCCTTCACATATCCTTGCTTTTCTAAGAGCGCCTCTGCTTTTTCAAGTCTATCTATTGGAATAAGGAGATCCAGATCTCCCGAGGTCCGCAGTGACACATCTCCGTAAAGTTCCTGGGCCAGCATCGGACCTTTTAAAAAAAGTGTTCGCAAGCCGTTTTTAGTGAACAAATGACCAATATGCTGCATCTCAGCGCTTAATTGAAGCATTTGAAACGTATTCCGTTTATACTCAAATGAAAGACGCTCAATCACAGAGGCAGGCATGAAACGTTCTTCTACCATCACTGCTTTGGAATGGAGAATAGGATACACACGGTGGTGAAAGGCTTGTTTGACAAACAGTTTCCAATCAATACCTTGATACCATTCCGATTGAATATTGCGAATATCGGTATGATTCTCAGCCTTCAAAAGTTCAATGATCAAGCGCAATTCCTTCGGTACTTCTGATAAATCGAGATTCATACATTCCCACCTCCAACCATTTTGGCGAATTTCCCGACCACTGTGTAGCGTTCTATCCCTTCTGACCCAGTGACATAAAACGAACCGCTTCTAAGCCAGGCATGGGCAACCATCTTACCATCTTTACCTCTAGCCGTTCCTAAATATAAGGTACTTTCAATATTGCGTTTCTCAAGCATTTTCATTGCAGCTAATGCCTTTACAAGACACTGACTTTCCCAAAACGTATAGCGGCTCATTAAATACAAAGCACTTGATATTTGAGAAAGCATTTCCTTATGCACAAAGTCCTTTTCAAACGAGGTCTCTTTCATATGGACTCCTAAGGTGGGAGACAACTTTGAAAAAGATCCCTGCTTCTGAAATCTAGCCCAGGCTAAATAATAAAAAGACTCCAGCAACAATTTCTTCATCTGTGTATCCATAGACAAAAAAGTCATCAGCTTTTTCATACCATAAATTCCTTCCCTAACCGATTGTTAACCTGAAGTCTTCTCTTCAATTTCTATTAAGTTTTCATGATGAAGCTGGGTTAAGAATTGTTGGACCTGCGCTTCACATACGCTCTTTTCAACTTCATACTGCTCTAGTAATCTTCCTACTAATTGCTGCAAAGAGATAGGCTCTTCAATCAGATCCCAAATCTCGCCACCCAGGTCACCGAGGTTGTAATACTTACCATTTTCTATGCTGAGCATAACTCGCTCGCCATCCATATCACTGACGATGTTTCCTTCTTTTTGACTGATCCATTTAGTCGATACTGCCGTCTTACTCATATCACGTTAGCCTCCTTGTAAATCGAAGATAAAATAACGTCGGTTAATTCGTGAGCAGAAAATGTTGAAACTGGCCGTTGAAGCTTATGCATTTCGATTTGACTGATAATTTTCGCAGACGTCTGGAAATGCCACTCCGTTAAACCAGCTCTTGGAATGATAAAATTGCGATACGTGTGCTTGTACAATGTGCTTAATCGTTCCAGGCTTTGAATTGGTTCAAATTTAATTTGTCCTTCTTCTGTTTTAGATAATTCAATTACGCCTGCAAGCGGGAGCGGTTCAGCAGCAAATTTGTCTTCAACTGGAATCTTGAATTTTGTTTCTCTGTTAAAGATGGGTTGATAATCTTTTGCTTTCATCTCAAATTGATCAAGGCTTTCCTGCCAGAGCTTTTGCTGTGGATACGCCGGTGTAACCATAGGGACTCCTTCACCCGAAAAAGAGACGGGGATCACATCGTCACTAAGTAATTGATAGCCTTTCTTGAGAAAAGCGGAAGCTAACGTAGACTTTCCTGCTCCTGAATCCCCTACTATGGCGTAAGCCTTACCGTCGATGGCTATGGCGCTGCCGTGTAGGGGGAGGATTTTTCTTTGTAGAAGGATGGCTCCGATACAACTTCCTAGAATGTATAAACTCAGCTTTTTTTGATCAAAATCACCTAAAGGGGATACTAAAATTTTGTTACCTTTTTCAATAAAAAAGATCCCTGTATTTTTAACTTTAAATAAAAGTGAATCTTTTTTTACAACTGTTTTTTTTCCATTATTCACGCTTGCCCAGCAGTCTTCTAGATCATGGATGTGGACTGATACATCAATGTTTCTTTTTTTTTCTTTAGTAACTAATAGTTCTTGTAAAAGAACCTCACTCTTTATATTCAAACCAAATGCTTGATATTTGTTTTCAACTGAAGTTTTCATAAAACTTTTCAACTCCATGATTTAATAATTTATTTAGGCCCTTATGTAATTACTAAAAGGGCCTAAATAACTAGTTTAACTGTAGTGGTCAGCGTCTTCTTCGTCAGGATCATTTTGTTCAACATCAACATAACGTAATCCAGGACCAGCCATAGTCAAGCTAATGTCCAACTCTTCTAATTTTGGTTCTATCCAATCTTTTCGACTCATTTATATCACCTCCTTCAAAATTTCGATTAATAAATCTTGATAGAATCAAACTTCTCATTAGTACCTTAAAATTAGGGTTGAATATTTGCTCCGACTTACGCTCATACCTTATTTTTTCTAAAGAGTTCTGTAATATATCTTGGTTTAAGTAATTAGAAATGGCCGGATCTTTGACTACCCAATCTAGTTCTTCCATCAATTTATTCCAATTATCCCCAATTCTATCAATTCCATCTGCGCCTTGAACTCCACGATAGTTAGTATTGAGACGTATTTCATCTGGTAAAAGGTTTTTGGTCACTCTTCGAACCAAGGAACGATCTAAACCATTTTGCACATACTGAGAATCTGGTAAAGATAAACAAAACTTCACAACTCTTAAATCGTTAGTAGGGTCACGATTCCATATAGAATATTTGAGAGAAAGTTTAGTGCTACTGGTACCATTCCCCCAATAATAAAGCTTTTTGAATTGATTCTCTCTTGCTTTATAGGTATTTAAAACCCTATTACCTCTAGGATCAATATCCTGACTTTCAAGAAGTTTTAATACCTTAGTTTGGTTGGCAAAATCAGAATTAATAATTACTGGAAAAGAGGAATGGGAGGATTGTTTGAGCCCACCATTTAAGTTGGCAAAAGCCCTTTTTACCACTTTCATTAAGATAGCTTTATTGCCTGTACTCTTTAAATATTTATATTGATTTATTTCATTGAAAAGATGAATCCATCTGATCTGTTTAAATAATTTAGTATAATAATCAATTCCATTTCCCCAAGAAATCGTGTAGTTTCCCCGTGCCCCATTTAACAAGATTTTAATACCATGCTGGCTGGCCATTTCATAAATTCCAGACATCCAATAGGAGTTCTCAAAAAATTTATAAGGCATTTCCATTGTGTCCAACCAATCATTAATTTCAGATAAAGGACTTTTAGTCTCAAAGCTATAATAGTTATCTATTATGTTGCCTACATGATTGACTGTTGATTTGATGAATGGTCTTTCATTAGCAACTTTGCTTTTAGGCGTCCAATCAGTAAATTCATGAAGAGGAACATAACTAAAAGTGTGCAATGGCTTTCCTGTTTTTTTTAATGATTTAGCAGTAAAGCCTACTACTGTTCCTGAATCAAGCCCTCCGCTTAGATGTGCGCCAATTTCAGAAGACGATCTTGTTTTTGAGTCAACAGCTTCCTGAAACACTTCTCGAAAAGCTTCTTCATATTCTTCATTCGATTGTAATCTTAACTTCTTAATTGAGGAGAAATGATTAAACTCAGAAAAACAAATACCGGATTTTGTAATTGTAACTGTATGTGATGGTGGTACCTGTTTAATAGATTGATACACAGTAGAATATAGATCAATTGAATTAAACATTTCAGGAATTGAGATAAATTCAGCCAACCATTCTTCATTTAGAGCTTTCTCTATAGAAGGAATAGTAAACAATGGAGCTATTGTTGTACTAAAAGCAAAAGTAGTATCATCTTTATAATAATAAAGAGTGCGTGATCCAGAAAAATCTCTTGCTCCAAAAAGTTGTTCCTTTCTTTCATCCCAAATCATAAAAGCAAAGTCACCAACTAAGTATAGCGGTGAGTCTTTCCCCCATCTCTCATAGGCTAATAATATTAGCTTACTATCTGGCATATTAATTCTTAAAGGCTTAGAAACTTGTAATAAATCAAATAACTCTTTGCGGTTATCAATGATGGCATCTGCTGTAATTGCAAGTTTTCGATCTTGGTCAAAATACGGAAGTTTTTCACCAACTGCTTCCGGTGTGATCCACTGAGCGTGACAACCTAAGAAAACATTTTGTTTTTCCCATATTTGAACGTCATCAGCTGGAAACTTTTCCAAAGCTCTTAGCATTTCAATACTATGGATTTCATTTATTGGATGATTATTAGGATGATAAATCCCTACAATAGCACTCAAAATAAAGACCCTCTTTTCATTAACTACGAATCGTCAGTTCTTAATAGAGAACTGACGTACACTATAGACTTCTGAGTCTTACTATATTAGCACCATTTATTCTATATAAAGAACATACTACATCTTTATAAAGAACACAATAGAAATTACCTATTTTTCTATTTTTATTTGCAAATTCTGCGAATATGTTTAAATATCAAAAAAGTGCACGGAAAATATCAGTGCACTTTTTTGATATTTAACATATTACTCTGCAATCTTACCGTAATGTTTGAATACAGCTTTTTCACTAACATATTCCCAAATGACTGTTCCATCAATAACAGTCCCTGATGTATGATTAGGTGGCGAGGTAGAAGTAGTACCAGACGAAACAGCTTTATAAACTTTTCCATTAGCGTTAATGAATGTACCTGATGAATATGCGGTTGAAGCTAACCAACCTACAGAATTAGCGGTGCCTTCTTTGATTACTATCCAACCAATATATCCGCCTGGGGTTAATGTTGCTTCTTCTAACTTTTGACTATACCTAAAGTAACCTGATGTCGGTTCTTGTGAAAAAATAAAGTAAGGATCTTTAATTTTATCGATATAATTATTAGCTAGAATTACATGCTTGTTATTTGGAATTAATGTTACATTATCTAAAGTATTATCTCTAAATTGAAAATCTGGTACAGGATACTCGCTTAAAGTCATTGCTTGCATCGGTATGCTTTTTGAAATAAAAGTATTTCCTTTCACAAAAATTTTTTCGCAAGAAGTAAACCTAGAGGAAAGAAATGAAATAATGGTTTCTGGGGTCTCACTTTCAGGAGTCATAACAAATCTATTTCTTGTAAATTCTATTGTTCCGTTCATGTCTCTGAAAAAAACAAATCGATTCTGAGTACTATAAATATCACATTGGTCAAACCTTAAAAGTTCCATCGGTTGATCATAACTAGCGAAAAATTGTGTTTCAATAAAAGTACACCCCATGAATTCATATTTATAATTACTGCTATTTAGCCGATACTGCAGCGGCAAACTCAATTTCCTACAATCAAAATAACAATTCTTATAATTACCAGGAGCGATCGTAATAGCTTGAGAATTTGTTATCAACTTAAAAATATTATTAGAAAATGCCCAGCCATTTTCATCTGAGTAATT
Organism: Halobacillus sp. B29; assembly: GCF_052246755.1. Taxonomy (NCBI): domain Bacteria; kingdom Bacillati; phylum Bacillota; class Bacilli; order Caryophanales; family Bacillaceae; genus Halobacillus; species Halobacillus sp. B29. Next base: position 378,450 of record NZ_JBQQCM010000001.1, on the reverse strand, counting down.
ATATACTCTTACTAAATCAAAATGATTATCTAGAATGATTTGTGGTTTACCATAAGTATCAAATTCACTCCGGTTAATTTCTTCATCAATATTTTTCTTGTCTCTGTAAAAATAGTTCGAACTGATTATAGAAGTAAATGGAACATCTTTATCTACACTCAACGAGCTATTATAAAAGTTGTTATCACTCACTAGGTGCCTTGATGATTTTCTTGAACTTACAGATGAGTGAAATAAGTGATTACCATGAAATAGAGTCTCTCCTTGCAAATCCCATCCTGATGCTCTGATTATATTCTGACTTATATGAACTTGTCGACATTCCCCCCAAACCGTACTGGGTCCTAACCTCTCCATATAGTTCCCAATAAAATATACATATTGAGTACTTACAAAAGCCACACCGATTCTAGTATCATATAAATGATTATTATAAATACGAATATTTTGGTTAAGTCCGTATCCATCTTCTACATCAATTGCACAACCTGGAGCAACCCCTCTAATATGGTGAATTTTATTATCCCGTATATATAAATTCTTGCCTGTTGGAACAACTCCACATCTCCTAGAATGGTGTAGGTCACATTTCTCGACATAAACGTACCGCGGACATAAAGATATACATAGACTTAATGCTGTGCCATTTTCGTCAGTCGGGAGAGTGGATTGATAATAAGAAAGTTTAAACTTAGTTGCAGATGGTGGGACTTCTATATCATCGAACACCTTTACTGTAGTAAAACCACTAACAAAGTTGCTGTTCTGATCGTAAAAAATCACATCAAATGTTTCACTTTGAATGTCGCTGCCAAAGTCACCAAAGCTATTACCACATACATTAAAGAATCCATATTCATTTATTGCGCTGCTTGGTATTGATATATAATTATCACTTCTAATTTTTGAATTATCCTCTACTAAAATCCCATTATCAGGATTAATACTTCCCTGCTCCCATTGATCAAAAGCTCTTATATTAATAAAATTTGGTATGGCTTCGGTATATATACAATCACCGGTAAGATTATAAGCATGAATGAAGTCAATATGAATGAATCTGGCATGGTGTTTTACAGTAATCCCCATACCCCATTCATGAGTTCCTTGAATGGTATTATAATCGTGAGTATAACGATCACCTTCTAGTTCACCATTGGTAATTCTAATATACTCTGATTTATTATCAACTAAAATGATGGTATATCTTTCTAACCCATTATCCTGAATACGTAACTTTGCTCCCCCTAAATTAAAAGTCATTCTACTAGGAATCTTTATCGGCTCATTTTCGTCTATCAAGTAAGTTCCATTTTTTAATACAAATTCATCATATCCGTTTTCACTTGCCCACTTTAGAGCTTCATTTAATTGCTGAGAAGTGTTTGAGGCATTCTGACCATCATTTGAAATATTCCATCTTTTCAAGTCCAAATAATAGCTATTTGTTATAGTAGGGACAGCTTTCCATGTTCCATCTTCAAATAATAAGTTACTTTGATCTTCCACATTACTGAAATTAATATCCGTGATATCTTTAAACGATAAGCTCGAAAATTTATTGTCTATTTCTGATAATTTACTTTGCAGGTTTTGACTTTCATTGACATAAACAGCTCTTGAAACAGTCAATGGATAAATAAACTTGTTCTCACAATTATCTTTTAGCCGGTTAATCCTTCCTAGCATTAAAACACTCCTATACTAATCAATCTCTACGTAATCATGTGAGCCGTTAATAGATGCATGGTGGCCATTTCCCGACTGATCAAGTACATTGCCATTCGAGGTATCATAATAAGCAATTAAAAGATCATTAAAATAAACTGCGATTCTGTATATATATCCAGGTATCGAATTAGAACTATTTTCCCCAAATAAAGTAAATCTCCCACTATCTAATTCTGTAAGAAAATGAGTAATCTTATTATCCTCACCAATAGGTACAACATTGCCTAAATTCCCATTTAGCTCTACATCATTCACTTCAATTTTAGTTATATTTCTTTTTGCACCTGACATTATAGAATACCCAGTTCTGCCTTTGTAAAATGTGTCAGCATTATTCTTTTCTGAAATTAATCCTTCAAAAACGACTTTGTTATAAGTTGGCAATGAGGATGGAGCTACAAAATAACTATCTACTCCAGACATTTTCAAGTAATATTCAAGCGGAAGTGTTGTAACCGTTAGGCTTTCTCCTACTGATTCATTATTGGAATCATCCACTGACTTAATCGTAAAAGTGTAAGTTAAACCTGCATTTAGTGAAGATACATAAAAACTTGTTTTAGATGTATAACCTAAGAAGTTACCTTTCTCATACACGTTGTATTGCTTAAGATCACTAGAAGGACTAGCCGTCCAATTAAGAATCAAGCTATTCTTAGAGACATTCGAAGCATAAATATTTGAAACTTCAATGGGTGGTTGATTATCTTCAATCTCCACTGGCTCTGATCCTTCTATCCAATCTAAGGAAGAAATATCACTACATTCATTAGTAATTAATATCTTGTTATCTGAACTACCAGTATTAGGACGAGTAAGATCATTTCTTTCGTTTGGATTTTCTTCCACCAAAATCCTCCTCACACATTTCTGATTTTGAATCATCATGATGTGAACAACAATCAATTATATCTATATGCTTGTAGTATTTCATCAGAATACTTTTTTGTATTGACAAGTTCATTTTTTCTAATGAAAATTGACAAAACACTTATTAGGGTTAGATATTTATCGTATGAATTAATTTATCTTTATCTAAACTTCGCAAACTAACAATATTTATTTTGAAGAAGCATGAAGTAAGAGCTATCTTTTTGTTAAATCCGTTCGGACGATCGAAGCCTCAATCCCAAAACAGGCAATTTCTACAATAGCGTAAGTGCCTTAATTAAACGATCAAAAGGGAGACCCACAATCCCTGTATTAATGATGATATGATGATCTTTCCATGAACAACTTTTATTTACTACATCTATATCAAATTAAAATGTTCTATGATTTGAGGTATCTGAAAGTTTTTATAGCAAAAGGTAATTTTTTTAATTGCTTCTTATATATATGACTTCTATAACTCCTTTTTAATTCCTTATAGATACTAGGACAATTATATTTGCTCCATTTATACATATTTGTAAAGTCTGATACTTTTTCAGCTGAATTTGATAGATAATATGAAATTGTATTTCGTGCTATTCGTTCAAACCAAATATTCATTTTTCCATCATCATATCCGTATTGATCTACTGCTAATTTTTTTATTATCATTTTCTCATTTAAGTTTTCTAATATGAAATCGACGCTTAGATTGTAAGTAATATTATTTCCATGCACTCTATATACGCCGACAATATCTTCTAGAAAACCACCATCACCTACTAATAATGCACGTAAATAGATAGAGGCATCGTTAACCATATTCATTTCATCTATCCCCATATCAATTAATGATTTTCTTTTAAAAAGTGAGGTTAATGTAGAAACAGGTTTAGGAAAGCTAGGTTTCTCAAAGTTCAAAAAATAGTTTTGTGCATTTGTAATTCTATTTAGTTTAAGAGGGGAGACTTTAAATTGATTAGTTTTTGTGTATTCATAAAATACATTTGCTGCTACAAAAGAAACATTAGGATTATTGTAATGAAAGTTTACAGATTTACTGATGTAATTTGAATCTATTAGATAATCGTCATCATCTAAAAATAAAATAAACTCTCCTGCAGAATGGTCTTTAAAGCCAATTTTTCGATTTATACCAGGGCCAAGATTATCTTTATTTTTATGGTATGTTATACGAGTTTCTTTATAAAAAATTTCCTTAACTAAAAGTTCAGTACCATCTGTAGAATTATCATCAATAATTATTATCTCTAAATTCGGATAATCTTGTTCCATAAGACTATTCACTGTATGCACCAAATAATCTTTTCTATTAAACGTAGGGATAATGACACTGACTGTTGGAGAGTAATTCTTTTCAAATAACGTTATTGGATCTATTTCATTAGTTTGTTTACCTTTAAATTCATACAGAATATTAAGTAATTCTATAAATTCTGTTTCAGTTAACATAACTTTGCTCATTAAATAAAATCTGAGTACACTATTTGAGATTTTACCTTCCACAAAGCCAAGGATAACTTTAACTAACGTCTCTCGCTCTATGTCTCTTTCGTTATTTAATTTAGTTTCTATATAGTTTCTAATAATCCCCTCTAAGACCTCATAGGTTTTATTACCATTTCTACTATTTACCATTCCATTCATATAATCTATTAAGTTATAATTATTACTTTCTATTTTTTTGAAATGCCTCATTTTCTATCCCCCTACTGTGATATATTTTCAAGTCAACAACGCTAAGAGATTCCAAGAGAAAATAATACTACACGATGGTTCTTCTCTTTATTTTCTCTTCCTGAAATAGTTCACCTTTTTTCATTTTAAAAACTATATCGCAATTCTCTATAGTGCTTAATCTATGAGCAATGATAATCAGAGTTTTTTCCCCTCTGAGCCCATCTATTGCTTTCATAATCTCCTTCTCCGTCTCATTATCAAGTGCTGAAGTCGCCTCATCCATAAACAATATTTCAGGATTATGATAAAGGGCTCTCGCTATTCCAATTCGCTGGCGTTGACCACCTGATAGTCTAACTCCGTTTTCTCCTACTACAGTATCTAATTGCTCAGGAAGTTCCCTTACAAATTCCTTTAACTGCGCTTGATCTAAAGCTCTCCATACTTCTTCATCACTTATCTGTGATTTTTCAAATCCAAAAGCAATATTTCCTCTAATTGTGTCATCAGATAAGTAAATAGATTGTGGAATATATCCTATTTTTTGTTGCCATAATGCTTTTTGAAGATTTATATTTTTACCGTCAACCTTGACAGTACCCTCCTCTGGTTTGAAAAGTCCAAGAATTATGTCCACAACTGTTGTTTTTCCTGCACCTGATTCACCAATGAACGCTACTGATTGACCAATAGGTATATTCAAAGAAACGTCTTTCACAGAATAAACATCTTGATCTGGGTATCGAAAAGATACATTTTTTAATGTGATCGAGTTCTTAAATGATTTTTCACCCTTATTAATCGCGTTATTCTGTATATTCAATGGAACATTAGAATTTTCATCCCTATTTAAAAACAGATCATTATAAACTACGTTTAAAGCTGGTTGGCTATATCTTATTGTAGTAATCATTGCTACTACGCGAGTTATAGAGGGCATCAACCTAAAAGCAGCCATTGCAAACAAAGCCATAGTAGAAATAAGTTCAGCAGTATTGTTCTCTTGTAGAACAATAACTACCATAGTTATCAAAACAACTGAAACTAGCATCGTCTCAATAAATAAACGGGGGACCTGCTCTAACATCTTCATAGACCTACTATTATTTGCTTTAATTTGACTTTGACCTGTATAAGCATCCACAAAAAATTTCTCTTTTCCAGAAACCTTTACAACCTTACTAGCTCCTAAACCTTGGTTTACCCATTTAATCATCTTTCCACTGACTCTCTGCTGCTCCTTACCTAAATTAGAAATCATCTCTCGAAAGAATTTAAAGAAAATAAAAACGCTCCCACCTAACAAGGTGAAAGCTGTTAATGTTGCTATGGGGGATGTAATGAATAACAAAATTAAAATACACAAAATGACTAGCATTTCAGTAATGAGTTGAAAAGTTGAAATGATTATACCTTGAAACACCTTTGGAACTTCTCCATTTACATTCCTTAGAAGATCGGCAGTATTTCGTTGCAAATGGAATGTATAGGGTTTTTTAAGATATTCTTCAAATAATTGTCTCGATAATTTGACCTGTTGATTTAAAATTACACGATATTGGGAGTATTGGAAAAACAGTAGATATAGATTTTTTAATACAAATACTGAAAGTACTATACCTACTGAGAAAATAATAAATGAAGTGTTTGATTCAAATTTAAACAAATCATAAAGATAGGCCAGTATTGCCTTTTCTTGAATTTGGTCTGGAGATGTTATAATACCTACAAATGGCACAACTAATCCTATTCCAACTGTTTCAAATAAAGCAGCAACTATCATCATAGCAAATAGTATTATGAACTTACTTTTCTCACGTTTATTGAATAAAGAGGATATTTTGATTACGTCATTCTTCAAACTAATCACGCCTTTTTTAAAAATGAAAAAACTGAATTTTGAAATTTCAACTTTAATTGGATTACTCTGATTATCATCAAATCACTCTTAAATTTGCAGATTGATACAAGCAATTTAGTGAACAAAGATTTTGCATTATAATACTTAACATCTTCTAAAAATTCTTTATCATTGACTATCATTTTTACTAGGATTCGCTTCTTATTAAAATTAAGTGGACTAACTATTAATTCTTGTAAAAAATTTAGTGTAACACCTGCATAATGACCTCTTACTGTTTTTATGAAATTATACTTACTATACTTATAGCATGTATCTAGCATTAATCTCCTATTTTCCTCTATATAGCTGTACAAATCTTCTCTAAAAGTTTGGGTTAAAGAATTATTTCTTCGAATGTAATAGTTATAAAGAGGTTTTTTTACATAAATCATTTTTTTTACATATGGAAGAATTTTTAAATTCAAACTAAGATCTTCGCTATGATTTTTGTGTTCTTCATATCTAATTTTATTTAAATTAAACAATGAAGATTTATATAGTTTATTTACACTGGAAACTAGGCTAAGTGTTTTATTGTTAAGAAAAGAAGGAATAATTTCAGATTTAATATCTTTTTGAAAAAGAACACCTTCCTTGCCCTCATATATTGAGGAGACTGAGTTAGTATTAGTGAATGAGTTCATGGTTTTTATTGGACAAACAACTAAATCTAGATTATTACTTATAGCTTCAGTATATAATATTTCGTACATAGTAGGTTCAACTGTATCATCAGGATCAACAAAAGCTATATATTCACCTGCCGAAGCATTGATTCCTTTATTTCTAGCGGAAGATACTCCTTTGTTTACTTGATGTATTACTTTTACACGCTTATCTTTATTTTCATAACGGTCACAAATTATACCCGAACCATCTGTAGAACCATCATTTACCAAAATCAATTCAAAATCATTAAATGTTTGTTTTAGAATTGATTCCAAACATTCTGATAAGTAAAATTCTACATTATAAATAGGCACCACTATACTTATTGCAGGCATAAAACCTCCCCTTATCCGCTTGGATTAAATCATGTTGTTTATAAATAACCCTCTTTAAAAACTAGTTGCCCTGCTTACCTCGGGCGACTGAACGATCCTTTCAAATTCTAAGTTTTCAACTAGCTGATTTCGTAAATTTGCATCCTTAATTAACTTTTCAACAGACAGGAATAGTTCATCAGCATCCATGTCAGTAACCAACCCAGTTTTCCCATTATTTATTTGTTCTTTGACACCATTGACGTTAGTTGTAACAATTGGTTTTTGCAAAACTTTAGCTTCTAAAATTGTAATACAGTATCCTTCATACCTAGATGGTTGAACATATATATCACACTGTTTCATGTAAGGGTATGGATTTGAATTTGCACCTAATAGTACGAAATAATCTTCAACCTGATACTTTTCTATTAATTTTTCGTATGATGTTCTAGCACCCCCTTCTCCCAAACAGTACCATTTAACTTTATAACCCCGTTTAATAAGTTTTGTTAGAGCCTTTATTGCAATATCTTGACCCTTTTCCGTGGATAATCTTCCAACTGTCAAAATTCTTATACCATTAAAGCTGTCTTCAAAACCATGTCCAATTAAAGACAACTTTTCAATTGAGGTCGGGGAAACTTTATTTAGATATACATTTGTTTTTTCTTTTATTATGGGAACCTGAGCAATTAGTTTTTGTTTGGCTTCATTAGAAACCACTCTAATTTCATCAAAGATTTTATATTTTTTATTCATGTAACTTTGATCGAATCCAACTTTCGTAATATCGAAATGAATCCATTGTATTTTCTTCTTAGCATTGATTTTTTCTAATACAAAAAAGCTTATGAAGTCTACTGGACCTGCATAAGCAATCGCTGTATCAAAATGCTTTGTGTCATAATGAATACTTTTCATTAAGTATTTAAATAAGATATCCCTATCTCGGAAAACTTTTGTGAACAAATATATCGTAGAAAAAGAGAATGCTTTGATTAACCTCCCTTTTTTCAATAAGTTTATAGAAGTAATTTTAGCTGGCTGATTTAACATTTTTTTAATAGTGGAATATCCTTTTAACACTTCAACATTAACGTGATCAGGTATATAGTTTAAAAATCCTCCTTTCGATTCAAGCATAAGTATAGTTATATTGAATTTTTCCTTAGGCATTTCTGAAATCATATTAAGAAGCGCTTTTTCAGTACCACCAATATTCATATTAATTACCATAAAAACGACATTTTTCTTCAAAATATTTCACCTTCTATTAACTTATTAGTTCATAGAATTTGTCTAGTTCTTCCATATTCCCTTTTTTCTCTTCTCTTAAATAATTTATGATGCTTTCCTTCAATAATGGTTTTTCTATATATTTCATAATTCCCTTGTAAACACTCTCTCCATCCATGTCCACAACTAAGCCGTTTTTTCCATCTACCATTTGATTATACACAGCATCGAATTTCGTAGTTACTACTGGGATATTCAACATTCGTGCTTCAGCAATCGCTAATCCAAAACCTTCAAACCTTGAAGTTTGCACATAAATATCAGCATTAATAATATATGGGTAAGGATTAGACTTGACCCCTAATAATATAAACTGATCGTTAAGATTATTATTTGATATCATTTTTTTTAATTCTTCTTCCATAGGACCTTTCCCTAAAACATACCATTTAAAATTTAACCCTGTTTCTTTAAGCTTTTTACAAGCTTCTATGGCAATATCATATCCTTTTTGATTAGCTAGCCTTCCAATTGTTAGTATTCTTATACCATCAAAGTTATCCTTATAACTTTGTTTTAAATTTGCCATATTTGATATTAGAATAGGATCATTGATATCATAGATTACATTTATCTTATCCTGTAAATATGGGAAGGTTTTTAGGAATACCTCTTTTGTAGAATCCGAAACAGCTACAACTTTATTGTAGTGTTTATAAAATTTCATTTGAAAATTTTTTTCTGCCTCATCTAAACGATAACTAACATTAACCCAGGCAAATTTCTTTTTAGCTTTAACCTTGTCTGCTACAAAAAAAGTAGGGACACCTTGAGCATAGCTGATAGCTATATCATATTCTTTGTTTTGATTTTCAATTACTCTTGAGACCGACTGCCAATATATTCTAGCCTTTTGAGCATTACGATATTTCTTTATTCGAATAGCCGCTGAATACTTTAATCTAGAAAGAAACATTTGAATGTTTTTACTTTTAATGGAAAATAAGAGTGAATTTATCATACCTTTATTAGTAAAGGTTGTATAATTTAGTGGAGGTAATATGTTTACTTCTTTTGGAACTAGTTTTTCTAATTCATTACCATAAGAAAATAATCTTAAATCTACATCAAATTTGTCGAAATCCAATAAAGATAATAATGTAACTAAACTTTTTTCAGCACCGGCTACATCTAATGATTCAATTACGAATAGTAATTTTTTTTTCATAATTTCCTCCAATTAAGCAAATCGTTTTTCAATAAAGTTATCTAGCCCTTCAAACTGTCTTTCTGATTCAAAAAGTATCTCTCTATTAATTAATTTATTATCTTGTGTTCGATCAATCGTTTCCTCCACATCTAGACGATCGATATCTTCAATATATGAGTAAACGCTTGTCATATTTATATCATGAAGTATATTATATGTTTTATCACTATAAATTAGTGGGTATATATCTTGATTGAATAGCAAAGCTAGAATTATTGAGTGGAATCGAGTTCCAACTATTGTTTCACATGTCTTAAACTCATCGAGTATTGACTTTATATCTCCTTTATAATTAACTACTTTCACATACTCTTTATAATTTTTTTTTAGTTCATCAATGATTTCAGATATCGCTTTCAAATCTCCTTCATTTTCACAGAAAGAAAATAGTTTAATTTGGTATCCTCTATTAATGTAAGCTTCAATAATGTGAATCATTTTATTTTTATAATCTTTTTTGTAATCTTTCAGCTTCCCTCTTTTTTCTAAATCAATAATTGATATTCCAACACTTTTTTCCTTTATGGTATTTTCGAATTTTTCATTTAAGCTAAACACTACATCAGGAGCTAATCTTGTATTTTGTAGGTTTTGGAAAAGATTAAAAGAATACTCATCTCGAAAACAAATATCATCGAAAAGACTAAAAAATTCCTTATGCTTTTCAACATATAATTCATCTTGATAAGGTCCAAAATTCGAGCCAATAATAAACGAAGGTCTATTAGAACTCTTGAACCTTTTAGGAATGTTCGATCTTTCTTTAATAGAAGTTCTCCAATTTCTATTTTCCATAAAAATTGAGCCCCCTATATTAACAAATGCATCGTATTTCTTATAATTAAAGACATAATCATTCAATTTGGAGAAAAGATCTAAATTACGTCCAAATATCTTGGCAGATATGGTTCTAAGTATCATAACATTTTTATTAGACCTAAAAATTTCATTATACATTTTATTATTTGTCAATAAGTCCCATTGTGTATTCGGATATCGATCAAATAAAACCTTTAAAAATAGATCATCACCCAAATTTAAATTATAGTAGGCATTCACTAAGATTTTTTTCACCTGGTACCCCCCTTTTATATTTCCAGCATAATTTTAGGAAATTGTTATATTTATTAATGTTTGATTGGATAAAAAATTAGGTTTACAATAAACAAATTATTGTATCTTTACCCTCCCTATCTTACTTGTTTTCCCTTCCCCGCCCTTTACATACCAATTTTTTCTTTCACTTCAGTTGATGAAACACCCTTCGTATAAGGAAAATAGATAATTTCTACTCCAACTTCAGAGAAATCTCTTTCTAAATCTTTGAACAATGAATTCCCTTTCCAGTCATCCCCTACAAACATCACATCAAAATTCAACAATTCCCACGCAGCATACTTATCTCTATTCATCTGTGGAACAACTTGATCAACGTACTTAATACCGCTAACGACCTCTTTCCTATCTTCATAACAAATTACCGGCTGCTTATTTTTATATTCCATTACAAGTTCGTCTGTACTTACCCCTACTATCAAATAATCACACAGCTCTTTTGCTTTTCTTAATATATTCAAATGACCCACGTGGAACAAATCAAAAACCCCGGTTGTGTATCCGATCTTATACCGCTTCATGAACTTCTCTCCCTTTCTCACTAAAACAAATTTTGTTTATACGTTTCATTAATTCCTCGGAAGCATTACCTTTTTCAAATGTTCCAACAGTATTTAGAAATAGTCTTAAATTACGCTTATAACTCTTCTCATCAAACAACATTATTTCTTCCAACAATTCGCTATTTGATAAAGCTTTACCATAAGGCAGTTCCTCCATTTGAAAATATAATTTTCGATCCTGTTTTGTATAACTTTTTAAGTCAGGTACAAATAAGAAACATGGCCTTTCAGTTATTGAAAAATCAAACATGAGTGACGAATAATCTGTAATAAGTACGTCTGAGATATGAAGTAATTCTTGAATATCGTTATACTCCGTCACATCCATTACATTGTGTTTACTAACTCTATTTTCTTCAGAGATAAGGTGTGGGTGAAACTTGACGAGTACTTTCCATTCACCCCCGTATTCTTCTTTCAATGTATTAATTAATTTCGCATAGTCTAGTTCGTAAACAGACATATCATTATTCTTTCTAAAGGTTGGAGCGTAAAGAACAATTTTCATACGGTCGCTAAGCTTTAACTTCTTCTTAATGTTTTGCTTAAGTTCGTTATTAGAGAAGATATCATTCCTCGGTGTCCCTTTCTCTAGGATTTCACCGTTATACCAAAACGACCGGTTGAATATTTGTGTACTATATTTACTACCTGAAATTAGGAGGTCGCATTTTTTTGAATCTTTTTGAGCCATTTTTAAATAGTGCTCAGGTAATACATCTTGAGCATCTTTCTCAATTTGCTTTAATCTTAGTGAACTGTGCCACGTTTGGATGTAATACTGCCCCTTTCTTTTCACGAAAAGGTCTGTGGTTCTATAATTAGTGACAATTACTTTTGAGGTACATAATTCATAAAAGTATTTCAATGACATGACTTTTACTTTTCGAATTCGATGATCAATTTGTTGGGATCCAGGGTCATTAAATGCCCAAATAATATCGAATTTACCTTCTGGTTCATGCTCAAGCAGATATTGTGTAATATATTTTGGATTGCAACCAAACTGACTGCCATAATAGCTGAATAAGAAGATCTTATTATTTTTAATAGGGAGGCAATTAAATAAGTAGATGATACTGAATGACATAATTTTCTTTATTGTATTCACTAGATTTGAACACCCTTCCGCTTACTTATAGCGCTTTTTTCTAACCCTATTGGTCTCGATAATACTTTTGCTTTTCTCAAAACTTTCTTGAGACCAAGAAAGAGAACATTTAAGTAGGGATGTTTATAAAATAAACGCAGCTGAAGGTTCAGCTGGCTGTCGTTTTCGGTCGCCTTGTGAAATTCAAGATAATTGTTTTTCACATACCTTTGAATTTCATTTCGATGGTAAAAATCAGGATCTACCTTTCGATTCATTAATAATAAATTGAAATGAATAAGTGATTGCTTTAATAAGTTTTGATAAGATTCTTGAATAAGATGTTGGTATTCACTTTCAATAAAATTGTGTCTTTCCTTTAATCCTTTTAAGATGTCTAAATTTCTCACAGAATAATTTGCAACTATACTATCCTCTCTTTGATAGTAGTTGTAGAGTGGATCATGAAGAAGAATAAATGTTTGGACTCTATGCATCCCTTGATGCGCCCAGAACACATCTTCGAATACTACCCCTTTTTTAAAAGGAAGATCACGGATGAGTTCTGTCTTATAGAGCTTGCCCCAGGCGAAATTTTTCACCAATTCATTCTTTACTAACTCACGCATTAAATTCTCATTGTCTAAAATGATAAGGTCACCATTCTTGGAATAATATCTATGGTCGAACAATAGATGTTCTTCGTGAGCATAATAAAAAGCTGATTGAACAACATCAGCTTTAAAAGTGAGTATTTGCCTGAGCATTTTTTCGACTGCTTGGAGTTCTAACCAGTCATCGCTATCAACAAACATCGTGTATTCGCCTGTAACACGTTGCATACCGTAATTTCTGGCGTCTGATAACCCGCCATTTTCTTTATGAAACGCCTTCACTCGCTCATCACGTGCTTGATATTGGTCAGCAATTGATCCACAGCTGTCAGGGGAGCCATCATTAACTAAGATAATTTCGAGATTCGTATAGGTTTGCGCAATAATACTATCCAAACAACGATGAATATATTTCTCTACCTTGTAAATTGGAACCACTATACTGACTTTCACCTCTTCATCCATGACTTCCCTCCTTTCTTAACTCAACTGATATAATTTATTTAGCTCTCTGGTATTACTATAATCCGTGTTATGACAATTGTTTGCTAAGTGAGTTCTTAATTCTTCATTCTTACATAACCTTTCGATCCCATCTGCAATTCCTTCTACAGATAATTCACAAATCATACCATCGTGTCCATCTCTAACCTGACTTTGCGCCGTTGGATAATTAGTAATCAAGACTGGCTTTGAAAGAGATTGAGCTTCTCCTACCGTAACTGCTTTTCCTTCGTATCTTGAAGGTTGAACATAAAGATCTGCTTCTTTCATATAAGGGTAAGGATTAATTTTTTTTCCTAACAGGAAGAAGCTGTCTTCCAATCCATTTTTCTTTATCAAATCCTTTATTTCTTCTTCATCGCCTCCGTACCCAACAACATACCAGGCAACCTTACTGAATCCGCGTTCTTTCAACAACTTCAAAGCCTTAACTGCTTGATCAATCCCTTTTGCGTAAGAAAGTCTAGCCACAGTCACGATTTTAAATCGGTCATCTGAATTCATTGGATTTCTAACTTTTTCTCTTGAAAGATTCTCTACAAGTTCAGGAGAAGCAATATTCTCTACGACTTCTATCTTTTCCATTAGCGAAGGGTACTTTTTCACAAAAGCATTGCCACAATCGTCAGAGACAGCAATAATATGATTGAATTGACTCCACATTTGTAAGTCTAATTCCACATCCGTATCTACTTTAGAAAAATCTGTATGAATCCAGGCAATTTTCTTTTTTGCCTTCACTTTTTCTGCAACAAAATAATGTGGCCACAAGTAACTGATCGCTACATCATACTCTTTCCGAACTCTTGGTAGAAAAGGGATTAAGTACTTCCATATATATTGCATTTGCTTATACCCTTTTTCTGGGGACTCACTTAACTCTGCCTTGTATTTAGCCAGTAATCTCATAATTCCAATGAGCAAGTGACCTTTCTTCATCGTTTCCGAGATAGACATTCGAAACGTTTTATAAGGTTTTGACTCTTTAAGTAAATGTGGACTAGGAGGAAGTAAATTCATGAAATCTCCTGTGTGACTATAAAGCATCAGGTCAACTTGATAATTGTCATAATCAAAATTATTTAACATACTGATGAGACTTCTTTCTACTCCCCCTACTTCCATATCAAACGAGGCGATCAAAACGTTTTTCATAAAATCCTCCATTTGAAATTTTGTAAATATTGAGTAGTTTAGAGATTCCTTGGTCTAATGAGTAATGATTCTTTTCAAAGCTTGAAATAATTTGCTCTTTGCTTTGCTCTTTTTTCCCAACGTTTTCTAAAATGGTTTGCGCCCATGTCTCTGCACTTTCTTCTAAAGAACGCCTAGAGAATAATCCTAAATTCAAATCGGCTTCCGGCTGCACAGATTCCGAAACAATACACGGGACTCCACTTGCTTGAGCTTCCAGTAATACTAATCCAAGCCCCTCATATATGGATGGAAATACAAAAACATCCATAACATGTAACATGGTAGCAATATCGTCCCTTATGCCCACAAAACGAATCATTTCATAAATTCCTTCATACTTTGCTTTTTCTTCGACTTGCTCTCTTAAGTCACCATCACCGACTAAAAGCAGTCTAGCTTTAGGTTCTTTTTTTAATACCGTTTTAAATATTTCAAGTAGAAAGGTATGATTTTTTGCGTCTATGAATCTTCCAATATGACCAATAACAACTTTGTTCTCTAAGTCTTTAACTCTCTTAAATTGGTTTACATCTTCTTCACTTTTATTCAGTAGTTCAGCATAATTAATGACATTAGGAAAATAATTATAGGAAGGTTCCTGTAAACTTCTATGTCCAAATAAATATTTCCCCGCTTCCTTGCTGCAAGCTAATTTTTGGGTAGAAGCCATATTAATGACAAGACGCATGAGTTTCACATAGATTTTTCGGGAGAGTTTATCAGTCTTATCTAAAGTCGTATGCGCATGTGAAATCCTTATCGGAATTCCGGTTAGAATAGCTGCAATATTGGCCACACCACAATGGAATAACGTATGGGCATGAAGGGCCTGGTAAGGACCATTTTGTTTAATCACATGGTATAGGTCCTTAACGGATTGAGTATTAGATAATTTAATAACTCGACCACCTAAACTCCTTATTTCTTCGTCGTAGTGTCCTTCTTCATTACTATAAGACACAAAGTCAAATTGAACTTTTTCTTTATCGATTTGTCTGTAAATATTCATGAGCATCGTTTCAGTGCCTGCTCTATTCATAACCCCTACAACATGAAGTACTCTCACTGGTTTACCTTTACTCATCAATCTATCTCCTCACTCCCTTAGTTATGAGGAACCTTTTCTTGTTTGTTCTGCCAATTAATAAATTCAATCAGTTTCTTATAATCATTAAGTTGATCTTTTTGAATTCCTGAAGCTTTTAAGTCGTTAATGAATTTCATCCATTCTTTTTCAAGTGGTTGATAAGATAAATCATTAATGCCTACATTTTTCATTAGAACCAACAAATCAACCCCTAATACAGAAGCAATTTTATCTACCATTTTAATGGAAGGATTTTTATTTAAGTTTCTTTCGAGGTTGCTTAAATAAGATTTTGATATTCCCGCACGCTCTGCCAAATCTGACAAGGATAAGCCTCTTTGCTTTCGAATACAATGAATGTTAGTTCCTATCATGTATGGTTACCTCAATTTTATTTATTAGAAGATACCTTCTTTTCTTTTAGCTCCTTTTAACGATTCTTTTAAGCAATTGACTACTCTTACCTGTTCGATTTCCGATAAATTCGATCCAGATGGAAGACAGATTCCTGTTTTAAACAATTGGTGTGATACGTCTTCATGCTCCGAATGAGAATAATAGAGTGCGCCTGAATATAACGGTTGCATATGGAGTGGCTTCCATAGCGGCCGAACTTCAATATTTTGTACAGCCATAAAATTAAGAACCTCAAAAGGATCTGCGGCAATTTCCAGATGATTCATAGTAAAAACAGTCAACCAACGGTTCGATCTAGTTTCGGGAAGTTCAGCCAGAAAGTCTATGCCATCTATATCAGCTAATAGGCATTCATACCTTTTAAAAATTTCTCTCTTTGCATGAACACGGTCTTCGATTACTTCTAATTGCGCTCTCCCAATACCAGCCAGAATATTACTCATCCGATAGTTATAACCCACTTCGTGGTGTTGATAATAAACGGCTTGCTCTCTGGCTTGAGTAGCTAAGAAGCGCGCTTTTTCCAGTCTATTTAAATCATTTGAAACAAGCATTCCTCCGCCGGAAGTGGTTATGATTTTATTTCCATTGAACGAATAAACTCCAAAATCACCGAAGGTTCCACTGTGTTTCCCATGATAAGTTGAACCAAGTGATTCGGCCGCGTCTTCAATTATTGGGACCCGATAGTGATCACAAAGGGTCATCAATTCATCCATTTTTCCCGATTGACCGTAGATATTTGCCATAATGACAGCTTTAGGTAATTTTCCTTCTTTATAAGCGTCATATAGTGCTCTTTCTAAAGCCAGTGGAGACATATTCCAAGATTCAGGTTCAGAGTCAATAAATATTGGTTCGGCTCCCTGATAAAGTATTGGATTTGCACTAGCTACAAAGGTGAATGTGGAACAAAAAACACGATCACCTCGCTTTACATCTAATAAAGAAAGAGCTAAGTGGATGGCTGCTGTACCTGAACTGACAGCAACGGCTCCTTTAGCTCCTACATACTCTGCTATTTCTTTTTCGAACATATCTACATTCCTACCAAGCGGTGCGATCCAATTCGATTCAAATGCTTCATTAATATACAGTTGCTCTTTCCCCGTCATGTGTGGTGGAGAAAGATATATTCTTGAATTCTTCATTAGACACCTCCTTTGAGTGGTTGAACCTGAACCTCTGCACTCATGACTTTTGCCGGGCATCCTACTGCCTTTTGATAACCAGGGATATCACGGATGACTGTAGCTCCGGCACCAATTACACTCCACTCACCTATCGTAACTCCGGGAATCGCAGTAGTTGCAGCACCGATGTTTGCCCCTTCACCCACTATCACGTTTCCCGTTAAAGTTACTCGAGGTGATAAATGGGAGAATTTAAAAATTGTGCAATCATGTTCGACAATCGCCCCTGTATTGATAATGCTATGAGAGTGAATGACTGCATTAGCATTAATAACTGCGTTCGGCATTACAACCGTTCCAGGAGCAATCTTTGCTGAAGGACTAATAATAGCCGAAGGGTGAATGACGCTGATAAACTGGTTCGCATTCAGTTTTATTTCTCTAACTATTTTCTTTCTAATTTGGTTGTTTCCTATAGCTATAAGGACTTTTGAATCCCGTTTAATGAATTGATACAGTTTAGTGAGTGGCCCATAAACTATTTCACTTTCCTTATGAATTTCACGATATTTCTCATCTAGAATCCCAATAATCTTATGCTTTTTCTCAGCTATAATGATGTCTTGGATAACCTTACTATGACCGCCATCTCCAATTAAGATAATCTCCATTTACAGCACTTCTTTCGAACCTTTGAATTTTTCCATTGTCACGTGGTTTTGATGGCTGATCCCTTCTTTTTTTAAGACCTTAATAAATGTAAGAGCTAAAATTTTTATATCTAATCCAAGACTCCAGTTTTTCACATACCATGTATCACAACGGAATTTTTCTTCCCAGGTAATAGCATTTCTTCCGTTAATTTGGGCCCAACCTGTAATCCCAGGTTTCACAAGATTTCTAAGAGATTGTTCTGGTGTGTATAATGGTAAATACTCTAACAATAATGGCCTTGGTCCTACTAAGCTCATATCTCCTTTAATGACATTAATCAACTGAGGAAACTCATCCAATGAATATTTTCTAAGAAGTTCTCCGATCGCGGTTAAACGTTTTTCATCTGAAAGTAGATTCCCTTGCTCATCGGTTGTATTACTCATCGTGCGAAATTTATAAAGATAAAAAGGCTTATCATTTATTCCTGGGCGCTTTTGTGTGAAAAAGATCGGCGATCCAATTTGTACTTTTAATATTATACTGATCAACACAAACACCGGGCTCATTATTAGTAGTAAAGGGATGGATATGGTTAAATCTAATAATCTTTTCATATTATTTTTAACCCCTTCCTCATTATTTAATAACAAAAAACTCCGCTGCTTTACTCGGCACCGAAGTTTCACTTTCTGTATAGGATTGTTCATATCCAATTGGGTTGAGTGATTGCCAGCGCCAGGTGTCTTCACACATTTCGTTTATCCCTCGTTTTGCTCTCCACCCCAGTTCTACATTTGCTTTTGTAGTTTCTGCAAAACAGATGGGGATATCCCCAGGGCGTCTATCGATAATTTTGTAAGGGATTTCCCTTCCTGAGGTTCTTGCAAAAGCTTCAACCATCTCAAGAACACTGTATCCTTTTCCAGTCCCCAAATTATATATGTGTACTCCTTTTGATGATTCCACTTTATCTAAAGTTCGAACGTGACCTTGTGCTAAATCTACAACATGAATATAGTCTCTGACCCCAGTCCCATCTTTTGTCTCATAGTCATTTCCAAATACCCTTAGTTCCTTTAAACTTCCTACCGCTACTTGTGAAATATAAGGAAGAAGATTGCTTGGAATTCCTTGAGGCGATTCGCCAATCATTCCGCTTTTATGAGCACCGATTGGATTGAAGTATCTTAAGAGTGCTATACTCCATGAAGAATCGGATATGTATAGATCTCTCAGAATTTCCTCAATCATGTGCTTGGTTCTTCCATAAGGATTAGTTGTCTTTAATAAAGAATCTTCACGAATCGGCACTTGATCCGGCTGACCATACACGGTGGCTGATGAACTGAATACCATGTTTTTAACATCATACTTTTTCATTACTTCACACAATATAATCGTTCCTATAACATTATTCCTGTAATACCAAAGCGGATCCGTTACAGATTCCCCAACTGCTTTTAACCCAGCGAAATGAATAACTGATGAGATTCGGTTTTCCGCAAATACTCTTTCGAGAGATTGAGCATCCAATAAGTCGATGGCATAGGTTTTGAACTCTTGACCTGTTAATTCCTGGACTCTTCGTAGAGCTTCTGGCTGACTATTAGAAAAGTTATCGACAACAATGATTTCATGACCCTCATTTAATAATTCTACACAGGTGTGAGTCCCTATGTATCCAGCCCCACCGGTAATTAAAATAGCCATATCCACACCCCCGTTTTCTTAATTTTCAAACCAGTAGTTACCAAACCAAAAAATCACTACGGTAATCAATGTTCAAGTTCATAACATTTTCGAAATAGTAATAAGCAAAATAACAACTAATAATTGCGAAGTAGATCATTTTTTCATCTCTTGGTCGAAATAATTTTACAACCCACGAAACAAGGATCAACTGATATAAAGTAAAATAAATAGAGAACCTTGCGAAAATCCAATTTTGTGTTGAGACAATCATAAAAACGAGACCAATTAAGCATAGGTTTACGATGTAATCACTCTGAGGGAAAATTTCTCTCAATTTATCCTTCCCAATGTAAGCAAGTAAAATTGGTGCTCCAAATACCACTACTCTTAATACGCTTGCTCCTCCTTCAGCAAAATCCTCATACTCTGCATATTGTGTATCTTCTATAGCTGAAAACAATAGAGATGAAAATTGTTCAAACCCAATAACAATGACAACTGAAAAAATAAGAAGAGCCACCGTAGCTTTAGACCAAGCTTTAAATTGAACCAGAAAGTAAATCGGCAGCAGCACTAATGCACTTTGATGAAACAACGAAGCGATAAGAATAACGAGAATGTAGCGTTTCAAGTTACCGTTTATAATATACTTTAATGCTGTGAAGGCGATAGCGGCAGCTAGCACCTGCCGTATCCCATTCATAGATACTAAAAACAGACCACCTGTGATATACACGTACAAACTTAATTCCAACATGCGAGAATATTGATATAAGACGATCACAATTAATGTGTTGGTAATAAGTGCTGTTGTAAATATAAGAACTTGAGGATCATCAGATATCCTTTTTAATAACATCTGCAGTATGCCAAATCCTATATCTTTTTGAGACTGGATAAACTCCCATGTAAACGTATTGATTTCATAGGTATGTTTATAAAAGTAGGTATCTCCAATATTCGCTCGCAATCCTGATACAAGCACAAGTGATGCTAATGCTCCAAACACGAAAAATGAATTTGGTCTGCTGATCACCATCGTATTCGTTTGAATTTTAACTCCTACCAGCCTCGCAAAATAAGCTAAACAGAATACTAAAGCAAGGTTCATCCATAATTGTGTCATAACCATTTCCTTTCAAAGGAAATCTATTCATACATCACATCTCTTGTTCTACTAGTTACATAAGTAAATAATAAAAGGCCTAAAGGTAAAGCTAGAATTGTTAACCCTTTATTAGGAGACTCTCTGATGAATTTCCAGTTTTTCATCATTATGCTGCTTGATACATAATGGATAGATTGTCTGAACTTAAACGATAGCCCCCCAAAAGACAATTTCATCAGCTCTTTACGATAAAAGGAGAAGCCTTGGGGATTTCTCCGATATTGCTTTAGCATGTTTCTGGAAGAACCATCCGGTAAGTACTCCACGCAACAGAGTACTTTATTCAATAGAAGCATTTCATACTCTTGATCTAGCTTATAGTATTTATAAGCAAGTCCTACGTATTTTTCTCCTTCAAAGACTGGATAGGGATATTTTCTTGTGAGATCTGAACGGTACACAAGTTTTTTATCTCCAGTTACTCCATGTTTATAATAGAGATCGAAAAGGGTAGAAGTTCTCTGACTCGAAGGCAGTGTCGAACCAATTATCTTTTGGTCTGTAAAAGCATCAAGCCCAATGATTCCGCCAACCGATTCACCTCCATATTTTACCCAGTAATTAACGATGTTTTCTACAGCGTCATCTGGCATATAATCATCTGAATCAATACATACATTCAGTTCAGTTTCAATTAATTTATAAGCTGTATTATGAGCCCCATGCATTCCTTGATTCTCTTGATAATGATAGTGGATATGAATAATATTTTCTTTCTTCCATTCCTCGACTCTCTCTAACGTGTCGTCTGTGGACCCGTCATCAATAATTAACCAAATGAAATTTTTGTTCGTTTGCCTTTTTAAGCTTTCATAACATTGTTGCAGGCAATAAGCACGATTATAAGTTGGAGTAAACACGGTAAGGAGCTTCAACCTGCTCTCCCCCCTAACCGTAAGTAAGAATTCTCTGTTTTTCTTGCTGTAAAATGAATGTCATATCCACTTTGGTTTAATTTTTTCAAGCTGATTAATCGCTGAGATTGAAAAGAAGATTTTTCTAAAAGCTTTTGAACCCAAATTGCTTTCGCCTCACTTGAAATTGGTAACCTTTCAATCAACCCTAATCCCAAGTCAACTTCACCTGAAATCTTATCTGAAATAAAACAATGTAGACCTGCGCCTTGAGCTTCAATTAATGTCACAGGCAATCCTTCATGAAATGATGGAAATACAAAGACATCTATCGCTTGAAGCAAAGAGGGAATATCGTCTCTTATACCCAATAACTGAACTTTATCTTCTAATCGAAGAACCTTTATCTTTTCCATGATCTTAGATCTTAATGGACCATCTCCGATTAAGAGCAATTTAGAGTTTGGCTTCTTCCTGGAGTACTCAGCAAAAACTTCAATTAAAAACATGTGGTTTTTTTGAATTGAGAATCTTCCTACATGTCCAATTACATGAGTATCTTCATCCAGATTGAGTTCTTTCCTAATCTGCTCTCTTAGTGTTGAAGAATAAGTAAACTTTTCGCTGTCTATCCCATTTTTAATAATAAGAGCTTCATTCGCTCTTTTTGGAAACAACCATTGAGCTGCCAAGTTAGAACACGCATATAAATGGGTTGCATTATTTTTAATGAATATCCCAGCATACTCTTTATATAGTCTGGTTAGAAATCCACCTTCGCTACTCGTATTATGACTATGAGCGATACGTGCGGTAACCCCATAACGTTTTGCAGATCGAAGAACCAAACCGCTCATCTTGTCCATGTGGGAGTGAACAATCTTATAATGGGAGTGTTGTTGGAAGAACGCATCCAAGCCTTTTACAAACTGCTTATGTCCTACTTCAGAAATATAAGGTATCCGGTGCACCTTACCACCCAATTTTTTTATTTCCTCATCAAACACTCCTTCTTTATAAGTGAGAAAATCGAATTGTACTTTCGAACGATCTATATTCCGGTACAAATTCATAATGAGAGTCTCTGCCCCGCCCCTGTTCATGTTTACGACTACGTGCAATACTCTTAATGGATCGCCCATTCCCCGATTTCACCTTCTCTCATATAAGATTGATAGATTTTACTATTCTGTTGGATGACTTTATGAGTACTATATTTTTGGATAATTATGTTTCTTCCATTGTCCCCAAGCTTTTGTCTAACTTCCATATGTTCCGCAATATGTTTAACTTTTTCTGAGAACTCTAAAACTTGATTGTTTTTAAACACCCACCCGTTTACATCATTTTCTACTAACTCTCTATGACCGCGGTTATCAATAGCTACAACCGGCAAGCCGCAAGCCATAGCTTCCATGATATTTACAGGCAAACCTTCTCTTAAGCTGGAGGCAGCTACCATATCGCACATGGAAACAATTTCTTTAATATCATTACAATATCCCAGGAAATCTACCATATGATCAATTTCAAGCTTGGCGGCTAGCTCCTTGCAAAAACCAAGAGTACTTCCTTCTCCAGCAAGTATTAATCTTGCTTGAGGAACTTCATTCTTTAACAATGCTAATGATTGAAGTAGAAATTGTTGATTCTTATTTTTATTGAATTCAGCTGCGTAGAATAATAAAAAGTCATCAGGACTATAACCCGATGACTTTCTCAATGTGACTTTATCTTTTTCACTAATCTTCTTGAATTCCTCTATATTTACCCCAACACCATTTACAAGTTCAATTTGTTTTGTCTTAAACCGCTGAGTAGCCAGCCGAAAATCCTCCTGGTTAATTGTGATTAAGCAATCCGTAGAAGAAGCTAATAATTTTTCAATTGGGTAGTAAAGAAGCCAGTTCGTAATCGGGGCACCTTTACAAAAATGGAATCCGTGAGCGGTATAAATAATCTTCGTTCCATTTTTTCTTGCGTTTCGAGCTGCTAAGCGAGCTAGAACCCCGCCCATCGGTGTATGGCAATGAACAATATCATAGTGGTGCTTATTTATTAGGCCATTAAGATCTTGATAAGCTTGGACATTTTTTAGGCTAAATGGAGATCGTTGTATAGGAATGTTAAATTTATGGTCCACATAGGGAAGATTCATATTACCGCTTGCAGCTACATGAACTTCCCAGCCTTGTTCTTTAAACCATTTTAAATATGGAAGGTGAAATAGCTTAAAATGATAATCTACGGTAGCACAAAATAGAACTCTTCCCCTCATTCTCTTCTCCCCTTGCCTAACTTGTTATAGATATGGCTTCATTTGAGCGAATGAGCCCTTTGTTGTTGGCAAGACTTAATAACTGCTCTCTTAAAAATTCTTTGTCCCATCTTTCATAACTATTGATAATTTCCTGTATATCATCCATATATAAGTCTGCCGTTTTTCCTAAGTAAATCTTCGGATAAACTTGGTTTTCATGAACTTCGTCATCCTTCAATAACTCTTCATATAATTTCTCTCCTGGTCTTATACCGCTGAATTCAATCTTAATATCTTCCAAGGTGTAGCCAGAAAGTTTGATTAGGTTTCTGGCTAAGTCAACAATTTTCACCGGAGCCCCCATATCTAAAACAAATATCTCGCCGCCCTGGGTTAGAGCGCCTGCTTGGATAACAAGACTTGATGCTTCAGGGATCGTCATAAAGTAACGAATCATTTCAGGGTGGGTCACTTTGACAGGCCCGCCTTTAGCAATTTGTTTTGTAAAGATCGGGACGACGCTTCCCCGACTTCCCAGCACATTCCCAAATCGCACCGCTACAAATTTTGTATTACCATATCCATTCATACTTTGGATAATCATTTCTGATAATCGTTTGGTGGCTCCCATCACACTGGTGGGATTAACGGCTTTATCTGAGGAAATCATGACGAATGTTCCCGTATTGCTCCCCCTTGCCGCTTTAGCCACATTATAGGTGCCAATCATATTATTTTTCACTGCTTCTTCTGGATTACGTTCCATAAGAGGAACATGTTTATGAGCAGCTGCGTGGTAAACCACATCAGGGGAATAATAGTTAAATATCTTATCCATTTTATCTCCATCTTGGATATCTGCAATTTCCGTAGTAATCTTAATTCCATTCTCTGAAAACTTTTCTCTTAGCTCGGTTTCTATTGCATGGATACTATTTTCACCATGACCAAGTAAGATTAATTCTTCAGGTCCAAACTTTGCAATTTGCCTGCAGATCTCTGATCCAATCGAACCACCTGCTCCTGTTACTAAAACGATTTGACTCTTAACATAGTCAGATATTTGAGCAATATCCAAATCAACAGGTGCTCTTCCTAATAAGTCCTCCACTTTCACATCTCTTAATTGTGTTACGGAAACTTTACCTGTAACGAGATCTTCAAGCATAGGAAGGATCTGCGTTTTTGCTTCTGTTTTTGCACATTCCTGGAATATTTTTTGAATTCCTTCTCTGTTTAGTGATGGAATGGCGATGATGATATTTTCGATATCCAATTGGTCAACATACTTCTCAATTTCGCCAGCGCCACCTACGACAGGAATACCTAAAATATCCAGATGATGCTTTATCGGACTGTCATCTACGAAAGCTACAGGATACAAATCTGTATCTTCGCTTCTCTGGAGTTGTCTGACTACCATGATTCCTGCAGAACCCGCCCCAATGATTAGCGTCCTTTTCTTCGTATTACTTTGAACTAAATAGTTATCTCTGTAAATTCTCCATAAAAAGCGTGACCCGCCGATAACAAGCAAATTGATCATCCAAATAATTGCAAGGGCTCTTAAATAGACGGCTTGCAAGGTAACAAATTGGATAGCGGCGGTAGCCATTATTGAATAGGTAACCGTTTTAAGGATGATAATTAGCTCCCCAATGCTTGCATATTCCCATGCTTTCTTATACAGATTCAATAGAAACGAAAAAAACAAGTGCCCCGCTATTAATCCAATGGTACTGGTAATAAGTGGTGTAAAATTATGAAAGTTCGAGTTAACAAGCATCCGGCTTAATAAAACAGCAGTTATAATAATGCAAGAATCTATAAATATAAATAAGGACAATCTCTGTCGATAGGTCATACATTCTCCCCTCTCTTCCCTAATTGTTCTAGCTGCTATCGAACTATGTATAATTTCTAAATTTTTATGAAGAGGGGTCAAATGATCCCTCTTCATAAAAATTTAAAATTAATGGGCATTCAACCCGCCCTCACGCCACACCAACGACGACTCGCGTCTAAGGTTGCTTATTATGACAACCCACAGCATGGCCGAGTGCCTCCATTGATACAGGCAAGGAGACATCGCCTCGAGACTTTATTAAGAAATGATGTTCTTTATAAAGAACGAAAAAATAAAAAATTATTATCTTTTATCATTTAAGATAGCCCCTACGATATCCGCATGTGCAAGGTCTAAAATGCTCTTTGCTTCAGAAGCTTTTTGTAAATCAGTTTTTCCTTTATTCACAATCAGTACGACTCCATCAGAGAGGTGAGCTAAAACTCGTGTCTCAGTGGATTGAAGCACTGGCGGCGAATCGATTAAAACTATATCATAAGCTTTACCAACCTCTTCTATTAACTCGGACATTTTATTATCACTTATTACTTCAGAGGGATTCCTTTTACTAGCACCGCTTGTTAATACATCTAGATTTCCGATCCCCGTTTTAATGACTGCTTGTTCAAATGTGGCTTGACCGACAATCACATTACTGAGTCCAACATCATTTTCGCCATTAAATAGAATATGCTGAAATGGGTTTCTCAAATTAGCGTCAATGATTAGGATTCTATCCTTTAAATAAGCCATGGACACAGCTAAATTCGCAACTGTGGTTGATGTTCCTTCCTGTTTGTTCGGAGATGTGAGCAGAAAATTATGACTGTTTCTCTTCTCCGTCAAAAACTTTATATTGGTTCGCACGGTTCTGAATTGTTCAGATATAACTGAATCAGGATTAGAGGAAGTAATGAGATTTTTTTTTCGTTTCGTTTGTCTAATTTTGTTTAATATCAACAACCTCACTCCTTGCCTCTATGTTCGATGATTGATTTCTCTTTTTCTTAACAACTGTGTTTCTTTTATTCATTCTTGATATTGAACCAATTACAGGTATATCTAAGTATTCTTCAATTTCGTTGCGATCTCTGATGGTCCCATCTAGTGCATCTAATAAAAATACTATCCCTATGCCTACTACTAGGCCAAAGACTGCTGCTGCGATTAGGTTACGATTTTGGTTCTCATTAATTGGGTAGGGATTCACCTTAGCTTCAGATAATAATTGAACCTGCTCAAAAGATAAGATATCTACAATTTCTTTTTTGTACACTTCCGCCGTTGTATTCGCAATAGCCGCTGCACGTTTTGGATCCGTATCAGTGACAGCAATGGATACTACCTGTGATTCTTCAAGTCTTGCTACAGTAATCTTTGAGGCTATCGCTTCTGCAGGTAAATCAATATTCAGCTCTTTTTTTACTGCCCCCATAATGATGGGATCTTTAATCATCACCATAAGTGTACTCATATCTTGATTATTTTCCTTAGCATCAGGGGCAAGAATAATTCGGGTGGACGTCTGATAAAGCAATGTATTATTTAATTGATTATAAGCCATGCCCGCAGCAGTTGTTATAATCATAAGTACACCTATAATCCAGGCTCTTCTTTTAATTACATCGAAGTATTCCTTCAGGTTGATGTCTCTACTTCTACCATCATCAATAAAACTCTTATCTCTCTTCTTATTCATTAGCACCACCCTTTTGGATCATTTAAAATTCAAACATTCTATATAGCGAACGAACGTTTAAAAAAATTGACCTGATCACTGAGGTCTTTGGGATTAATTATTATCTCTACTTTAGTTCTTTATTAAGAACTTGTCAACCTGATTTTAACAATTTTCGCTAAACTTGATGAATCACAGGAATATTACTTACCTAATCTTTTAAATTCTTTCTAAAAACGAGTATTTAAACTTTAATTTTACAGTTGCTTTTCAAATGAAAATGTAATATTTGTTGAAAATAATTCACCATCTTTAGAGCGCCAGCGAAAAAAGACATTCATAATGTTTAATCGTCCACCTTTTATGAGGTTCTAACTATAGGTGAAATTGCTGGTTATTGACTCTCGCCATTCTCTCACTTGCCAAATCATTAATATTTTTTAATCGTCATCCCTTTACTTTCCACTTCACATAGTTATCAAATCACTCCATTTCTTTATAAAGAACATTCCCATCATATCTTCCTCTATTAAGTATGTCAATTATTGTTCTTTGTAAAGAATGAATGCGGATTATTTAGTCAGAACCAGTTCCTAAAGTTTAAAAGATTGTCTCTAGAGATCTGATGGGCTTAGCGTGTAAAGCCCTAAGAAGAGAAATTATCAGTCTCTCTTTAAGACTTTACAATCAAATACTGACTTGTAGCATGTAGTGGAGCACAGCGGGCTCGAACCGCTGACCTCAATATACCGTTCATTTGACTTGTGGTTATATCCTTGCTCTCTTGAAGTCAACTTGTTGTGCCACCGTCTAGATATCATAATATAGCGAATGTTACCTCAAAGAATCGAACGATTTATTTCTCTATTCTCATCTATCTCGATACAAGCTTCTTTCCCCCGACGAAATAATAATATAGCTTGCCGAAGGAAAATTTGCTATAATTTTCCTAGTTGAAGGGGGGGAAACCTATGAAAAAAATCGTTTTATTGCTACTTGTTTTAGTACTCCATGTACTTGTGGCCTGCTCAGAAGGGGAAGCTATGGAAAAAGAAAAGAGCGGAAAAGAAATCAAGCAGGAAGAAAAGGAAAATGTATCGGTCGATAAAGGACTAATGAATGTCGAGGTTACACTACCGTCTTCTCTCGTCGAAAGCGAAAACATGGAGGAAATGAAAGCTGGGGCGAAAGAAAAAGGTATCAAGAATGTGACTCAAAACGACGATGGCTCCATTACCTATAAAATGTCGAAGTCGGTTCATAAAAAGTTGATGGGCGAAATCGAAACACAATTGAAAGAAACCGTGGAAGAAATAAAGAACACCGAAGACTTCACATCTATTCAAGACATCACACATACTAAGAATTTTTCAAATTTTACGATGAAAGTGGACCGAGAAGCATATGAAAACAGCATGGACGGATTCGCTTCCCTGGGGCTCGGGATGAGTGGGATGATGTACCAACTGTACAACGGTGAGAATCCAGAGACATATGAGGTGACCATCGAGGTCGAAGACGCATCCTCCGGAGAAGTGTTTGATGAAATTATTTACCCGGAAGCTCTAGAAAATATGGGAAGTGACAGCGAATAAGGAGCCTAAAGGGCTTCTTTTTTTATGAAGAAACGAAGGATAAGTCCCTTCGTTTGTCGTTAAGCTTTATTCCAATGGCTATCCATATAGCAAGGGATGTAAAAACCGTCTACCGCTCAAGGGGTCAAATTATTGGACGGGTATCAGTCTGGGTTGCTGCGCATGTGTGGTCGGACATATGTCCCGTCGCTTCGGTAATATCCTTCCACGTCACGAACTCCGGGAGAGTCTATGTTTTCAGTTTCTGGTGGAACAAGAAGGGTCCACGTCTTGTTTGAATCAATCGATAAGAACGCCTACGAAAAAAAGAGGCAATACCCCATGAACACGACAAATCCGAAATTTCCGAGTCCTTTATACACTTCGGACCACTGCTTTTCGTGTTTACTTCCTTTAAATGCAATTCTTTTGTGAAACTCTATGTGAAGTTAAACCGAAATTAAGAACAAGAATAGACGATAAAGAGGTCATCTTTACGAAAATTAAGTAGCCTCATTTTAGTTGGTGATACATCAACCATCACCCTAAAAGGACAAAAAAAGACACAAATAGTGTCTTTTTTACCATGTCCAAGCGTAAGCTTTTACTTCCACTTTTTTAATTTTATCTACATTTTCTTTTGGAATTTCAGGATACGTCAATTCAAACCCAGCTTCACTTCCAGGATTCACACCGACATCAACACTACCCGTTAATACTCCCAATAACTCTCCATCTGATGAAAACAATCCAGCAGCCAATCGAATGTCCTCCTGCATGGCATCCGTGGTGTTTTTCACTTTTCCAGTAACCTTGTAAGGGGTATATTCGTCTCCTTTAGTACCTTTGGTTCCTGAGACCTCAAGAACGTTGCTCTCTGTATCCGCTTGGTCAAAGCCAAAATTGAAAGACGTCCCAGCAAATTGGTCTGCGGAGACTCCTTCTAGTATCGTAGATTCCGAGATAAAAGCCGTTTCCCCAGGTTGCACAACCTCTGGCACTGCGTAAATCATCGGTGCCGTACCCAAGACCTCACCACTCTCTGATTCAAAGGTCATTTGCGTTTCCCCAATGCTAACAGGCGTATCACCCGTGTTTTCATATACAGCAGACGAGTGCACCCATGTTTCACCGATAGAATCTTCCCAAGCTCCTTCTGCTTGTTGGACAAGTTCTAATTTTGGTTCAGCTGCCTTTTCCTCTTTTTCAGCTTTTTCTGAGGATTCGTTAGAAGAACCTTCCTCAGAATCTCCATTGGTTGCAGTTTCTTCTGATTTCGTCTCCCCATTAGCCTCACTATCCCCTGCAAAATCATCTCCACCGCAAGCGACTAGTCCCATCAACAACACCAACAGTGCGAACATCCATCCTAATTTTTTCATTATGCTCCCCCTTTAATTTTCCATAATGCTCCTTTAAATGTACTACAAACCAAGAAATTATTCCATAACTTATTACCTAGTATTATGGGTATTTTAAACATCATTCCATTATAAACCAAATTTGTGGATGAAGATAATGGGTACATAGGGACCACAGTTATTCTTAGGGGGGCATTCAATTCCACTTGATGTATGAGAAGAGGAGAGATTTTAAGTTTAACGTGGAAAATGTCAATTTGGATAAGAAGTGTAATTAGAAGTTACTCAATCTCTAATGGCTGATGGTTCCGCATTAATTACTCTCTACTTTAATGTAAGGATAAGAAGAATTGATAAAGCAAGGAATCCACGAAAGAAATAAACTAAGGACAGAATACATATTAAAAATTGAAGACTATATAGAAGAAGTTAAACAAACTCAATTATAGCTCATTGCTATAAATATAATTGCAGGTGTTTTCCTTTATAAAAACGTTCAAGAGAGGGTAATTAGCTATCGCTTCAAATTACATTATCAATAAGTTGGTGCGATAAAATTTTATTAAAAGTATTCCCATTCCTCTTTCGATTGAAATTCTTGAATTTTATTTTTAAAATATTTAGCACGCCATTTATAAACGCACTCAAAAGATATATACCTATCTAAATCCTCAATAAAAAATTCGCTTTTCTTAGTGCTTATATCTACTTTTCTTATATGATTTTTATCTAAAGCTATTTCCATTTTACCTTGAGATATCGTGATATAGTTAAGATCATCTTTAATTTCCACATTATTAAAATTAAATAATGATAGCCTTTCAAACCGATAAGCACCACTTCCATAAACCCATCCTTCAACTTCATGTGTATCTTTGCTATGAATGCAATTCACAAAACCCTCAGCCCTCATCTCTTCAAGCAAGTCTCTTACAAAATCCTCATCATACTTAAACCCCCATCTATTATGGGTATAAATTGGTCTATCCCTCCTTAGCCATTCTGTAACTGCCTTGGTAGTTGGATAAATATTCTTTTTTATCGGTTCTCCTCTGGGGAATTCTTTAGTAGTTATGTGATAACTTTCACCTTTTTCCCAAGCACCATTACACCTCTTTAAAAATGCAGTGATACCATCCTTAATCTCATTTCTTTTGATTTTATAATAATGTAAGTATCTATAAATAAACAACGCACCAATAAAACCTGATACACCAATTAATAAACCACCGATAGTTTTACCGAGCACCCATGTTAGTGCTTCTATCAAAAATTTTAATCCAATAATTATTTGATCACCCATACCTTGTGATATTACTGCTATAAAGTAAATTCAATTCTCCCCCTATGCTATGCGATTATGAAGTTATAACTATCCTAATTCAATCAGAAAACTCAATCTAGTAAATATATTTTACCACTTTTAAAAGGAAATCTTTACTAGTTTTTATCCAACTAATTCCCCAATCTACTTTCTGTCTTCCTTGTTCTACCGAAAATGCCCCTTTAAGAGCACCCCATAAATATCCCCCAAAGCTCTTCTTAATCCTTCTCATCTTACAGAAGCCTTAAAAGCTCTAATGGCTGGCTCGATCACCTCAAGAATGTTTGGAGCATACCTTTTAGAAGCCACTCGAACTCTCTCCCACAATGAGAAAGATTTCTAATTTTACAAAAGGTTTACCGCTTCATGAGGAACAAACTCAGTGAAAACTTATGAAATGCTTTTTGAGACATTTACTAAGTGAACAGACGAAAAGACATTAATACAAGAGCAGTCAAAGCTTTCATCAAAAATTCTTTAATCGCATAACTTATAAGCATAATAAAAAAGCCACCTTTCTAATGAGTTTTAATTACTCAAAAGAAAAGTGGCTTCAATGTGTAAAGTCGTGAACTGAGGACTCGTGAGTGTCTAAATTCGACCATTTTACACTCAAAAACTGAAAATACTGATATAACGCTTGTAGTGGAGCATAGCGGGCTCGAACCGCTGACCTCAACACTGCCAGTGTTGCGCTCTCCCAGCTGAGCTAATGCCCCATAGAATTAAATTTGCAGATCTAGCACTTTCGTGCCGCTTAATCCGACAAATATTATTATAGCTGATACCACCAGTTCTTCGCAAGGGTTTTTTACGGAATATTCCTCCATATTTCTAACCTCCATTTCAGTTTTTCAAGGTAAACTGCTCTCCATTTTCTTAAGAAATACAATGTCATAGACAATTGGTATGAAGATGGTCTTCCAGGTTACAATAACTTTTAAAAAGGATGATTTCACAATGGAATTCACGCTGAGCGGAAAAAATGGGGCCTATCCCTGTATCATTACGATCGACCCTGATAACGGAAGATATACCATACGTAAAGAAGATACCAGTGGAGAGGTGTTCAATTCACCGGAAGAATTAAAACAATGGATTCATGAAAATTGGACAGCAGAAGATTTTGAAGACCCTTTAGCCTTTCATCATATGCTGGATAAAATTCAAGAGTCTTCGTAGAGTTTACTCCTCCTAGCAGGATGCGATAGACTGCAGGAGCCTAAATGGTCCCGCACTTCTTTATTTATTCACTTTTTTCTATCATGAACCTTATCCGTTTAAGCGAAATACGTAGAAATGTCTGATAAACTAAAGAAGACTATAGAAATTATAGAACAGGCGGATACTATTCTTCGCTTTTAAAATGGAGGTACATACAACATGGAGATTACGACGAAAGAAGTCAGCAATAGATGGACAAAATACTCCCTGATGAACGATCACGGCATGAAGCTCAGCGTTTTAAACTACGGTGGGATTATTACTGAGCTGCTCGTACCGGATCAGCACGGAACACTTGAAAATGTAGTCCTTGGCTACAAGAATTTAGAAGACTATAAACAAGATCCTAATTATTTTGGAGCCATTATTGGACGAGTGGCCGGACGAATTGAGGGATCTTCTTTTACATTAGAAGGACAAACCTACGATCTGGATGCCAATGAAGGTCCTAACCACCTTCATGGCGGTACGAATGGATTTCATCAAAAGATATGGGAGGTCACTCCATTTGAAAGCGAGAACCAGATCGGTCTTACGCTCTCTTTGAATGTTTCAAAAGAAGAAGATGGGTACCCTGGCAATCTTGATGTCACCGTAACTTATACGTTAACGAACGAAAACGAATTGGTAGTGGACTATCAAGCGGAAAGTGATGAAACAACGGTTCTGACATTAACTAACCATTCTTACTTTAATTTAAGCGGTAACTATAAGAGGACGTTGCATAATCATCACCTTACCTTCAACAGTCCGCGATTTGTCGAATTGGACGATAAGCTGATCCCCACTGGAAAATGGTTGGACGTCGATGACACACCTTTTGATTTCCGGGAAGGCAAAGACCTGGTGGAAGGGATGGTGACTCCTCACCCTCAGAACAAAATCGCGAAAGACGGGTTTGATCATTATTTTATTCTGGAAGAAGGACAGGTTCATGTTGAAGAACCAACAAGCGGCCGGACGCTCGAGATTACTACCGATCAACCGGGCATGGTCATGTACACCTCAAACAATCTCGATGACAGCTTTCTTTTGGCAGAAAGATCTGCCGAAAAGTATTTAGGTTTATGTATGGAAACCCAAAGTTCCCCGGCATCGCTTCACCATGAAGGATTCCCATCTATTGTATTAAACGGTAACGCCCCCTACCATAAACGCACTACTTTTTCATTTAAGACTCAATAAAAACAAGTCAGGAGGCCTCCCTCCTGGCTTGTTTCGTTATTAGTAAACTCCTCGAATATGGTCGTGTACCTGCTCATTATAAAACTCTTTTAATTGCTCCATCTCTTCGTTTGAGAAGTCCCTGGCTTCAAGTGCCTTCAGGTTATCCTCTACTTGACTCACATTACGGAATCCTGGAATAACACTCGTAATGCCGTCCTGCTGCATAATCCACTTCAGCGCCGCCCGGCTCATATTCCCCCGGCCTTTGATCATCCACTGAAGCTCCTCGCTCAATTCCACTCCTTTTGAAAATTCAAGCCCTGCAAAGGTTTCACCCACATTGAATGCTTCCCCGTTTTGGTTAAAGTTGCTGTGGTCATCTTCTTCAAACACATGCTGTTTATTGAACTTCCCTGTCAGAAGACCGCTTGCGAGCGGTACGCGTGCAAGAATCCCTACCCGCTTTTCACGCGCCTTTGGAATCAATTCATCGAGCGGTTTCTGCCTGAATATATTGAAGATAATCTGCAGAGAGCTGGCATTGGTGTGTTCAAGCACATACAGCCCTTCCTCCACCGTCTCGACGCTGACCCCGTAGTAGCGAATTTTTTCTTCTGCTTTTAAATCCTCCAATACATCAAATACAGAGCCATCCTTTATAATCTCAAAAGTTGGACAGTGGATCTGGTACAAATCAATCCGATCACGATTGAGTCGCTTCAGGCTGTCCTCAGCATACTTTCTCACCTGCTCCGGTGTATAGTTCACTGGATCGGCAAAGTCCCCCTGGCGTCCGAACTTCGTCGCAATATAAATTTCTTTTTCTTTTCCTTTCGTTGCCTGTGCAAGCAGTTCTTCACTGTGCCCCATGCCATACACGTCCGCTGTATCAAAAAAGTTAACGCCGCTCTCCATGGCTGTTTCAAGTGCCGCAAGCGCATCTTCATCGTTTGTTTCTCCCCAGGCACCGCCAATCGCCCATGTTCCAAAGCTCAGTTCACTGATTTCAAGGTCTGTATTCCCTAAACGATTGTATTTCATAAAATATTCCACCTTCCGTAAATAATAAGAACGGCTGGCCCTTAAGCAGGCAGCCTTCCTCTTCCCCTCTTACTTTCGGTAAGGGAGCAATTGTCTATTTAATTCCCTTGTTTGCTCATAAACATGCTGGTAAATTCCAAAAAATTCCTCATAAGTCTGGACATTTTCCCCACCATCCCCCTTCCCCATATTGTAAAGGCCCCTCATTTATCTCGAAACTGAGCCTTACACAATCCGGCCCTATTGCGTAATAACTCTTATAAGAAAATCAACAATAAACCTTAACAGAACGTATTTATAAGAAAAGCAACTTATCCACATGGATAAGCTGCTTTTCTTATGAAGGACTAACCCTTATGTACAATTTCTTAAACAGGAACTATTATTTGTCCCACCTCTTACATATACATCAATGAGACTACCTGTGAAGGAGATGAACCAATGAATTCCCAGAACGTGTCGATGAATTCAGCGATCGATCCATATGTATACCAGACACTAATGTCTATTCAGGGGAGGCCGGTCGTTGTACAGACAACTCAGGGTTCTGTGAGGGGAATGCTGAAAACAGTTATGCCGGACCATATCGTGGTTGAAGTAAGCGGAACCCCTTTTTTCATTCGAACGCAGCAGATTGTCTGGGTCTTCCCTGATCAAAGATAAAAGGAGGATGCTATGTTTAAGCGCATCAATCGTATGCAGATTGCTCTGACGATTCCTGAGCATGGAGATGCTAATGCGGCCGCTGCCGTACAGGAATTGCTTGGCGGCAAATTCGGAGAAATGTCCACATTGAACAATTACATGTATCAGTCCTTCGGTTTTCGTAACAAAAAGAAGTTCAAACCCTTTTATGATCTGGTCGCAAGCATTACCGCGGAAGAATTCGGTCACGTAGAACTCGTAAACAATTCCATTAACCTATTAACCCGCGGCATTACGTTTACAGGAGATCCGGATATTGCACCTTTGCAGAATGGGCTCAATAAACGCAATACCTATCAGTTTATTGCAACCGCCCAGACGGCTCTTCCAGGTGATTCAATGGGCAGAGCCTGGACAGGAGACAACGTCTTTAACAGCGGGAACCTGGTCTTAGATTTACTGCATAACTTTTTCTTAGAGCTTGGGGCCCGTACACATAAGATGCGCGTGTATGAAATGACAGATCATCCTACGGCCCGTGAGATGATTGGATACTTATTAGTACGCGGCGGCACCCATGCGCTCGCTTATGCGAAAGCACTTGAAATCGCCACAGGTGTTGATGTGAAAAAAATGCTTCCTGTGCCTGATTTGGATAATTCCAAGTTTGACTACGCCCGCCCGTTTATTGAACAGGGATTGGATAACATTCTCTATACGTGGAGCGATACAGATTATCAGGATATTAATCAGATCTGGAAAGGAACCAATCCGGAAAGTGGAGCTCCATTACAGGTGATTCAAGGAACCCCTAAAGGCGCCCCCATCCCTGACCTGGATGATCTGCCGGAGGAGTTCGCGCCGGGAATTGACCGGGACGATTATGAACGCATCGCTAAGAAACTTATGGAAAACTTATAATCTATATTTTATTAAAAAAGAAGCTCTCTCACTAAATGAAAGAGCTTCTTTGCCAATATTAAGCATTAGAGGGTACGCTGCGTGTTTGATAGTTGTTCGTCGTTAGTAGAGTCGCAACAATCAGTACGATAACAGCTACCGGAACTGCCACAACCACACTATTGACGTCAAACGGTTTCTGCAGAATGATTTCCCATGTAAGAGTGGCTACGACTCCTGCCACCATTGAGGATACTCCCCCCACCGCGTTCACACGCTTCCAGAAGAAGACTGCCAGGACAGCAGGCGTCAGTCCTGCTCCGTACACCGTGTACGCATACATCTGAACGCTTAGGACAGTTGGGAAATAACTGATGAGCAGGTAAGAGAAAATCCCAAGTGCCGCGATGAAGATACGTGTCATCGACAACAGCTTTTTATCCGATGCATCCTTATTAACGTATTTTCCATAGAGATCATACGTTAAGTTGGTAGCTGCAGATAATAGATATGAGTTTCCTGTTGTGATGATAAAGGACGCTGCGGCGGCAAGCAGAATTCCACCAATAGCCATTGGCATCGCTACCGTGGTAGCCATCAATGCCATACCCGGATCAATATTTGGGAATAAAGAACGTGATGCGAAGGCAATCAGCGAAATGGATGGTGAAATGACAAGCATTGCAATCAACCAGCCAAGCTGTGCACGTTTAGCTGATTTATCTCCTTTGGAGGATGCCAGACGCTGGTACATATTCTGATCCCCTAATAATAAGAATAAGGACGGAAGTAAATATCCGATCATTTGGATGGTTGTTAACCCGCCAGTAGAACTCATATGAGATTCGGGAACGTTAGCGACTACTTCACTCCAGCCGCCTGCGACGGCAATGATCGTCGGTACCGTTATGATCAGCCCGCCGACCATGAGAAAACCACTGATCGCATCTGTCTGGGAAACTGAACGCAGCCCGCCGATCATAGCTAAAAAGATAATCATAGCTGCGCCAATTATGGTACCAGTCTGCACACTCATTCCTGTGGTTAAATTAAGTATAAAGCCAAAGCCTTTCATCTGATAAGAAACAATACCTACATAGGCAAGAATGATAATGACACTCGCAATGTTACGGGACGTTCGACCGTATTTTGCTTCCAGAATTCCTGATACCGTGAACTTTCCATACGCACGAATTTTGGGAGCGACTACATAGAGAATGATAATACCGACTAACGTTGGGAGCATCATCATCAAAGATGGAAGAATGCCGTAACTGAAGGCCATGGAGGTTTCTCCGCCAGAGATACTGCCGCTGCCTGTCCAGGTGGCAAGCAGGGTCCCCATTAATACAAATGGTCCTAAACTCTTCCCTGCCAGAACGAAATCTTCACTTCCAGCTACTTTCTTAGACATAACTATACCGATACCGACCATAATCAGGCCGTATATAACAATAAACCAAAGTAAATTCGGATTTTGCTGTAATTCCATAACTACTCAATCATCTCCTGATGTATTAGTTGCTGGTTCTTTGCTGAGTCGTCTTTCTGCATCGGCCGATGAATGAAGCGCTCTCTGAACACAACGTTATTCAATTTATCACACTTTAAAAGATTGTGAAAATAACAATTTCATGTGGCTTTAGAGGCATTTTAAGCCATTTTTGACAGATGGTAGATTTTCACAATCTCTTATGAAAGCGATAACGACATGGGATGAAAAATTTGCTTGATTTTTATGAAATTTCTAATTAATAAGACTGGAACTAAATAAAATTCTTTTTAAAAATGATTCAATAGTACTACAAAAAAGAAGCGGATATCTTTGAATTAGACACCCGCTTCTTCTTAAATCAACGCTTTAATACGATTTTCCAGTAGATTTTTCAATAGCTGCTTGCCGTCATTGGTACCGATCGATTCAGGGTGAAATTGGACCCCTTCAATAGGATATTCTAAATGACGAAGACCCATAATTTCGCCTTCGATCGTAGTAGCGGTTATTTCCAGACATTCAGGAAGGTCTTCACCATCCACAATGAGGGAGTGGTAACGCATAACTTCCATAGGATTGTTCAATCCTTCATAAATGCCCCGGCCGCCATGAAAAATCGTGGAAGCTTTTCCGTGCATAAGTTTGTCCGCACGTACAACCTGTCCACCAAATACCTGGGCGATGGACTGATGACCGAGACATACCCCAAAGATGGGTGTGCGGCCTTTAAAGTAATCGATCACTTCAAGGGTTTGACCTGTTTCATCCGGGGAACATGGCCCCGGTGAAAGAAAAATCAAGTCTGGCTCTACTGCTTCTATCTCTGCTATATCGATTTCATCATTACGCCTGACTAGAACCTCTTCCCCGAGCTCTCCTAAATACTGGACCAGGTTGTAGGTGAACGAATCATAATGATCAATCATGTAAATCACTCAGCTCCACTCCTCTCTGCTGATTTGCTTATTTAACAAGTTCAGCTATGCTGTTTGAAAAGCTCTTCAGGGCCCCGCTTTTCTCGCCGCTGTTAATTTTATCAAGCTCATTTTCTATTAATCGGATAATTTTACTGCCAATAATGACACCGTCCGCATGTTCACGTACAATTTTCACATCCTCATTGGTAGAAACGCCAAAGCCTACTGCGACAGGAATCGGACTGTACTCTTTCACTTTTTTAATAAAAGCCAGCGATTCTCCTGTCATCGTGTTTTCTCCGCCCGTTACACCAAGCGTGGACACACAGTATAGAAAGCCTTTCGCGTTTTCCGCAATCTGCTTGATACGCTGCTCAGAGTTTGGAGCTACGAGTGAAATAAATTCAATGTCCTTGGATTCTGCCTGACCTCGAATCTCTTCACTTTCTTCAAATGGAAGGTCGGGAATGAGCACGCCTTCGACTCCATTTTCTTCGAGTAATTCGAAAAACTGATCATGGCCAAGTCTTAAGACTGGATTGTAATAGGTGAAAATAACGACCGGAATGGTAAGACCGTGCTTCCGAAGCTGTGGGACAAGTTCAATCGCCTTTCTCAGAGACATTCCTGCATTAAGAGCTCGTCTCGCCGCGCGTTGAATCGTTGGTCCGTCTGCAAGAGGATCAGAGTAAGGGACACCGAGTTCCAGTACGTCGGCGCCCTGCTGCTGAAGACGAAGTGCGAATGCGATCGTCATGGATGGACTGGGATCACCCGCTACGAGAAAAGGGATGAACAGGTCCTCCGTTTTTTCTAACTTTCCTTGAAACGATGTCTTCGTCAGCATACTAAACCTCCTCCTCGAAATGTTCCATCAGCGTCGCCATGTCTTTATCTCCACGGCCGGACAGGTTAATTAATATAGTTTCATCTTTAGACATGCTGCCGGCTTCTTTGAAAGCCTGAGCAAGCGCATGAGCGGTTTCAATAGCCGGGATAATTCCTTCACGTTCCGTTAACAGGCGAAGAGCATCTAAGGCTTCTTTATCCGTGATAGATTCATAGCGTACTCGTTTCGTTTGGAACAGATGAGCGTGTTCAGGGCCGATGCCCGGATAATCAAGACCAGCAGAAATGGAATAAGGTTCTGTAATCTGTCCATTATCATCCTGCATCAAATACGTAAGGGAGCCATGGATAACGCCAGGAGCACCCTTCGTAAGCGTAGCTGCATGTTCCGGGGTGTCAATTCCGCGGCCGGCGGCTTCCACGCCGATCAGCTCTGCATCGTCTTCAAGGAACGGGTAGAACATTCCCATCGCATTACTTCCTCCGCCTACGCAGGCGTAAATGCGGTTCGGCAGCTCCTGCTCCACTTCAAGGAACTGCTTCTTCGATTCGTCCCCGATGACCCGCTGGAAATCACGGACCATGCGAGGATACGGGTGAGGACCGACCACAGAACCAATTAGATAGAAGTGGTCTTCACAATTGGCTACCCAATAGCGGATCGCTTCATTTGTAGCATCTTTCAGCGTTCCATTACCGCTTGAAACGGAGACGACTTCCGCTCCAAGAAGCTTCATGCGGAATACATTCAATTCCTGACGGCGAATGTCTTCTTCGCCCATGAACACTTTGCACTTAAGCCCGAACTTAGCAGCTACAGTTGCTGACGCCACGCCGTGCTGGCCGGCACCTGTTTCGGCAATGATCTTTTCCTTGCCCATTCGTTTAGCAAGCAAGGCCTGGCCGATCGCATTGTTCAATTTATGCGCTCCAGTATGGTTCAGATCTTCACGCTTCAGATAAATCTTGGCTCCGCCTAAATAGTCACTGATTTTATCCGCATACGTAAGAGCTGTAGGACGGCCCGCATATTCTTCAAGTACATGATGATATTCATCATGAAAAGCCTGATCCTCCATAGCCTGATCAAGAGCATCTTCCAGTTCCTGAAGAGGTCCCATTAATGTCTCAGGTACATATTTGCCTCCAAAGTCACCGAATCTGCCTTTAACGTCTGGAAATACTTGCAACATTCCGCTCCACCTCTTTCGTAATCGCTTGTATTTTACTAAGATCTTTTTGTTCATCTTTTTCGATACCGCTTGATATGTCGATTCCTTCCGGACGGTAGGCAATTAATTCTGCCACGTTTTCCGGCGTAACTCCTCCGGCAATCAGGCAGGGAACTCCCTGTTCAAAAGCTATATCGCGATACTCCGGAATCGCTTCCCAGTCAAATCGGACACCTGTGCCGCCTGAGACTCCCTTTATCTTTGAGTCAATCAGATAGCCGTCCGCAACTCCCTGGAACACTTCCATTTGATTTTTCCCATTTTGCTGGTGATGAATGACCTTCCATACAGGAAGGCCGAAAGATTCCTTTATTTTTAACAAATCAGAGACCTTTTCGTTTCCATGCAGCTGAATAACATCGAGTGGAACAAAATGAAGTACTTCCTCTATTTCTTCAATGCTTGGATCGATGAACACCCCGACAAGCTTCTGCTTCGGACGAATCTGTCTCACCCAGCGGCCGGCCAGCTCAGGGCGTACGTAGCGTTTCGTTTTTCTAACAAAAATGAAACCGACGTGTGTGGCACTGGAAGAGGTAGTTTTCGTCAAATCCGATAAGGAGCGGTTGCCGCAGAACTTAATGATAGGCTCCTTCATAATACATTGACTCCCGTCATTAGGTCATGAACACCTTTTTTAATGTCAGCCTGTTTCATAAGTGATTCTCCGACAAGTACTCCTTCAGCTCCGTAGCCGACTACTTCGCGTAAGTCTTCATTTGTAAAAATGCCGCTTTCCGAAACAAGAAGGGATTCTTTAGGAGCAAGCTCCGCCATCCTTTTCGTCTGAGAAAGCTTCGTTTCAAAGGTATGAAGGTTACGGTTGTTCACGCCAAGGATTTCCGGAGTGAATTCCTTCAGCACCTTTTCCAGTGTTTCTTCACTGTGAACTTCCACTAATGCTTCCATGCCCAAATCCTGAGCCTGCAGATAAAGTTCGTGAAGCTTTTCCGCCTCCAGTGCTTCACCGATCAACAGTACGGCATCCGCTCCAATATAGGCACTCTCCGCAATTTGCATGGAGTCGATGATAAAGTCCTTACGTAAAACGGGAACGTCCACCACTTTTTTGATATCTGTCAAAAAGTCCCGATGGCCCTGGAAAAAGTGTTGGTCCGTTAGTACAGAAATCGCCTGAACACCAGCCTGGTTATATTCATGTCCGATCCGTACAGGATTGAAATCTTCACGGATGATTCCTTTAGACGGAGAGGCTTTTTTCACCTCTGCAATCAGTCCTGCCAAATGGGGAGAATTTTTCAAGGATTCCTTTAGTGAATAGTTTGTAAATGACTGTTCTTCCGGTAAGAAGAGGCGTTCTACCTCTTGCCGCTTTACAGCTAGAATGGTCTCAAGCATACTGGCGATCCTCCCTTTCCACTGCTACAGATTCAAAGTAACGACGGGTCACCCCAGTCTGGATGGCCTCTTGAACTTGCTTAACTCCATCACGAAGGTCTTCGGCTTTCCCTGCTACATAAAGACCGGCTGCTGCGTTCATGGTGACAATTGTCGTTGCGCTTTCGTTCGCGTTACCGAGCATCACCGCTTCAATCATCGCTGCACTTTGTTCTGTTTTTTCTATTTGTATATCTTCGAGTTTTCCTCTTGTAAGACCGAGGTCTTCCGGGGTCACCGTCGTACGGCTGATGGTTCCGTCTTTCAGTTCAACCAGGTCGGTAATTCCGGTTATGGTTATTTCATCTAACCCATCACGGCCTGTCGCCAACAACACGTGTTTCGAACCAAGGTTGTACAGCGCTTCGGCCATCTTCTCCGCGTAGGCTGTGTCATAAATGCCGATTAGCTGACGGCGTGCATTCGCCGGGTTGGACATTGGTCCAAGCAGATTGAAAACGGTACGGAAACCAAGTTCCTTACGGGCAGGCCCTGCGTGCTTCATCGCCTGATGATACAGAGGAGCGAACATGAACGTCATTCCTTTTTCCTGGAGAGCTTTAGCGCCTTCCTCGGGAGTTGTATCGATCGGAATACCGAGTGTTTCAAGCACATCGGCACTGCCGCTTCGGGAGGATACTTTACGATTGCCGTGTTTCGCTACCTTCACACCCATGCT
The DNA here is from genome assembly GCF_052246755.1 of Halobacillus sp. B29. Taxonomy (NCBI): domain Bacteria; kingdom Bacillati; phylum Bacillota; class Bacilli; order Caryophanales; family Bacillaceae; genus Halobacillus; species Halobacillus sp. B29. Next base: position 335,068 of record NZ_JBQQCM010000001.1, on the reverse strand, counting down.
GGCAAGAATAATAGAAACAGCGGTCGAAATATTAAACGTAGAAGCTCCATCGCCTCCTGTACCGCACGTGTCCACAACAGAATCATCCTGAACATCAAGCTTCGTCATATTCTCTCGCATCGCCTGGACAAAGCCGGTCATCTCATTGACCGTTTCTCCGCGGTAGCTCATGACGCTCAGCATGCTCATCAGCTGTCCTGTAGTTGCTTCTCCCTTCATGATGGCGTCCATAGTAGCAAAAGCTTCCTTCTCAGATAAAGTCTCTCCGGATACTACTCGTTTTAAGATATCGTTCATTTGTACTCCACTCCTTCTCTGCTCGTCTCGAATACTTGCTCAGCTATTTGAATCGTTCTCTTAAGGGCACTTGCTTTACTTAACGTTTCCTGAAATTCCGTCTCTGGATCTGAGTCGGCAACGACCCCGGCGCCTGCCTGAATATAGAGATCTTTTCCGACCAGCGTCATCGTACGGATCGTGATACAGGAATCGATATTGCCATCGAAACCGAAATACAAAATTCCGCCGCCATATAAGTTACGAGGGGTGGGCTCAAGCTCCCTAAGAATCTGCATCGCCCGCACTTTAGGGGCTCCGGATAACGTTCCAGCAGGGAAGGCTGAACTTACGGCATCAATGGGTGAAATGTCTGATCTCAGCTGCCCTACGACTTTACTGATGATATGCATAACTTTTGAAAATCGCCCGATGGTCATATATTCGGTAACATCCACCGAACCAAATTCAGCTACCCGTCCGATATCGTTGCGAGCGAGATCGACCAGCATGCGATGTTCCGCCAGTTCTTTTTCATCTGCTAAAAGTTCTTCAGCGAGAGCGTCATCTTCTTCCTGAGTGGCTCCACGCTTTCTCGTACCTGCGATCGGGTGAATTTCAAGTTTCCCTTCCTGCACTTCCAGTAAACGCTCTGGAGAGCTTCCAATTACTTCTACATCATTAAACTTCAGAAAGAACATGTAAGGAGAAGGATTGACGTTTCTTAATACGCGGTACAATTCAAAACCGCTCCGCTCTGTGACGGTGTGAAAGCGTTGGGATAATACAGCTTGAAATATATCGCCACCTCGGATGTATTCTTTAATCTTCTCTACATCGCTCTTGAACTGATCAGGATGGTAATTGCTGTCGAGTTCCACACCTGCATCTTCTTCCAAGTCACCGGCAAGCATTAAATCCGGCAGTCCCTGGTGGTTCATTAGTCGCTGCTGCACTTTTTTAATCCGCTGTCTGGATTGTTCATATATAGTAGAAGAGAGCGATTCGTTATCGACTCTTGCATACGTTAAAATGGTTACTTCCTTTGTTTTGTGATGATACGCAATTAGCGTCTGGCAAAATAATAAATGATAATTAGATAAGTTCAATTCATCCTGAATAGCGCGAGGCACCGGCTCATAATCGGAAATCGCATCATAACTGATGTATCCAACTCCCCCGCCTTTAAAAGGAAGTGGGACATCGGCCGGTTTTACATTCAGTGTGTTTACCACATGGTTAAACGCTTCTTTAAAAGTAGCAGCCGATTCTTTGGTCTTTTTTTGAAAATCAGAGATCACAAAAGCAGCCTCGTCTTCTTTTATTTCCACCATCGGGTCTAAGCCAATGAAGGAATAATTCGACCAGGGGGATTCCGGATCCTGACTTTCAAGCATATAAACAGCTTCATCATTGAGCGCATGAAACATGTGGATAGGGGTTAACGTATCGGTAAAAAAAGATTGGCTTACGGGAATGGTCTGATGCTCACGGGCATCCTGGATAAATCTTTCGTACGTGGTCATGGGCTCACCTCTCCATATAAATTTATGGAGAATGAGACGTTGAGAGGATAAATATAAGAGGATGATAAATATACTTCTATATCGGCCAGGCAATCTTCCAGCTCCTTCGTCTGTTGATCCCTGTGCTCACTCAGCTATGCTCATCCTAGAAACCTCAACTCTACGGCTCTCATTCTCATCTCAACTATGCTTTATTCTGATCACTTTTAAATAGTCTATAAAATTCAGACAATAATGTCAACCATCGGCGTTTGGCTAAGTATTCAACCTTCTGTCCGTGCCCTTATCTACACAGTTTCGATAGGTTTGGGCTGTTGCCATCAAAGGATTAAGATTGGTAAGAAAATAACTCACTTTACAGCGTCCCTACACGACGCAGGGCCGGAAAAAACAACTTGGAAGTTTTACAGAGCCTCTTTAAAAGAATTTGATGAATTTTTTACATAAACTTTGAACGAATTCTGCTGTCTGTTCGTCTTATAAGTAAGTCGGAAATGAGGAATGATGATGGATTCTAACGACATTCAACTTGCTAAGCAGGGAGACCACCAACTTTTAGCTAAACGGCTCAAAGAAAATTACTCCTTCCTTGTCAAGTACGTGTGGAAGATGAGCGGCGATGAGCAATTAGCTTACGACGTAACACAAGAGACGCTCGTAAAAGCGATCCAGAAAATTAGTCAATATAAAGGAAAGTCCTCCTTCTCATCATGGCTGATCCAAATTGCCACTCATACGTACCTGGACATCAAACGAAAACAAAAGCGAACTTTCACTTATGAACAATCCGAAGCCGCACGCCTGAAGCGGGAGGAAATGACCAATTCCATACCTGCCGAATGGTATGCCGTGCAGCAGGCCCTTCTTCAATTAGAGGACCAGTACCGCATCCCTATTGTATTAAAACATTACTACGGCTATGACTATGAGGAGATTGCTCAAATGACGAAAGTTAAAACAGGAACGGTGAAATCCAGAGTCCATTATGGGCTTAAACAGTTAAGAAAGGAGCTCGGCGACCATGAAGGATGACAAGAACATAGACAGCCTGCTGAGAACAACTGCCCATCAAATGGATAAAGAGATTGAAGTTGAGGAACCTTCCCTTGCTTACTTTACTGATTTAGTTCAGAAGGAAACCGAATCCTGGTATAAGAGGCTGTGGATCGAACTCGCTCTTCTCTGGCTTACGGCTATCCTTTGCCTTAGCGTCTTAGCTGTCAGTGTGGTTTACGCCCCCTTTGTATTTATAGGAATTCAACTGCTTTCTGTTATCGTTCTATTGGGTTACTTCCTTAAGGAAAGCTCCAGAACGGTGGCGTGGCGATCATGAAGCATTATGGACCTGAAGAAATCCCATTGTGGGGGATTTTGTTAATCGGGATTATATTAATTACACAAAGCTCTATTCTTTACATTAAAGCAAGAAAAAGAGGCAAAGCCCCATGGTTATGGGGAATTATAGGACTTATTCAATTTCCAATTCCAAGCCTGGTGTACTTGATCCTCACTAAAACCGTCTGGAATGAGAAGAAGAACGCCAAGGGGTCAGATCATTCATGAATATTCTGCTGATCACCCTGGCTATAACCGCTCAGTTGCTGGGATATGGGCTCCTCTTTTTTCATCTGGGGACAGGAATTGCCGTTGTAATAAGTTCCTATTTACTTATAATCATCATCATTTACAGATTAATTCTTGAAAGAAAAAAAGAAAAAAGAGAGGAAGATCAACGTGATTATCGTGACTACTGACTTTATTCCAGGTTATGAGATTAAAGAGTTAAAAGGATTTGTAAGAGGCAGCACGGTTCAGTCTAAACATATTGGCCGTGATATCATGGCTGGATTAAAAAACCTGGTCGGAGGAGAGATTACGGACTATACCAATATGATGGATCAAGCTCGCCAGCAGGCCATCGGACGCATGGTAGAGCACGGAGAGTCGAAAGGTGCAGACGCCGTTATAGCCGTACGGTTAGAGACTTCCAGCATATCAAGTTCCGCTTCCGAGATCATGGCCTACGGAACAGCGGTCACACTAAACCCGTCTCCTAGCAACTAACATGAAAGGAGGGTTGTGAATATGTTCATGATGCAGAATGCTATCCAGCTTTTACAGGAAAATCTAGCTATCATTGCTCCTCTTATCGTCATACAAATCATTCTTATGATTGCTGCCTTAATCAGTTTAATTCGCACAGAAGAAACAAACGGACCGAAATGGGTCTGGGCGTTGGTTATTGTCCTTTTCAACACACTAGGTCCTATCGCTTACTTTATTTTCGGCAGGAGGTTTGACGCGTGATTACGGTACAAAATCTATCCAAAGTCTATCAGAGTAACCGGGCGGTTGATGATATTTCTTTCACATTATCATCCGGGAAGTGTATTGCCCTTCTTGGACCAAACGGAGCCGGAAAAACAACTGCTCTCCGAATGATGGCTGGATTAATCTCCCCTACAAGCGGCACAGTGGAACTTTTAGGAGAGCACTCCGGTGATATTCGCCGTCATATCGGCTATCTTCCTCAACATCCTCATTTCCACTCGTGGATGACAGGCAGAGAATTTCTTATCTACGCCGGTAAGCTGGCTCACCTAACTAAGAAAGAAGCCGCTTCCCGTGCGGACCAGCTGCTCACCAGAGTTGGAATCTTTGAAGTAAGGAATAGAAGGATATCCAGGTATTCAGGGGGAATGAAGCAGCGTCTTGGTATAGCGCAGGCACTGATTCATAAGCCTGAGCTGTTGATGCTTGATGAACCCGTTTCCGCGTTAGATCCGATTGGACGGCGTGATGTACTTAATTTAATGGAAGAATTGAAAAAGGAAGCAACCATCCTTTATTCCACCCACATCTTAAACGATGCTGAAGAATCAAGTGATGAAATTCTTCTTATGCATGAAGGGAAAATTGTGGAGTCAGGCTCGCTTTCTTCGTTAAAAGCCAGGCATCAAGTTGATAAAATTTCTCTTCAATTTGAAGAGAATCCCGAATCTTACAGGCAGAAGCTGGACCATTTAGACGTGGTTACCCGTACGGAAATAATAAAAGAAACGCTCGACGTGTACGTTACAGACCAGGCGCGGGCACGAGAAAACATACTGAATCTGGCATTGCAGGAACACTGGCCGCTTCTTCAGTTTGAGATGGGAAGAATAACACTTGAAGATCTGTTTATGAAGGTGGTGCAAAGTTATGCAGTGGCTGACCGTATTCAATAAAGAACTGTTGGAGTCATGGAGAAATTTTAAATGGATCTGGGTTCCTCTTCTTTTCATTTTGCTTGCCATTACGGATCCACTCACTACTTATTATCTACCTCAGATTCTGGAGGCAACGGGCGGTCTTCCAGAGGGTGCAACTTTTGAGATGCCGGAACCTCCCCCTTCTGAAGTTTTCATGATGAGCGTGTCTCAGCTGAATCTTATTGGAGTGCTGATTATCGCTTTAATTACAATGGGGACCATTTCCGGCGAACATAAAAGCGGCGTTGCCGAACTGATCCTGGTAAAACCTATTGCTTATCACTCGTACGTTACGGCTAAGTGGGCCGCCTACGCCTTACTCATCTGGGTATCCACTTTTACCGCTCTATTGGCCAGCTGGTATTATGTGAATTTACTCTTCGGTGAAGTATCAGCAGAGAGCCTCTTGCGAACGGTTTTCTTTTACGGCTTATGGATGACATTCATTCTTAGCATCAGCATTTTTATGAATACATTAAGTAAAACAGCCGGTCTTGTCTTATTCTTTACGATAACGCTCGTGATCGCATTGAATCTTCTTAGCAGTGTTTTTGCTCATGTGGTGGAATGGAGCCCGGCTCTAATCAGTTCGCACCTTAGAAATGCCTTAATCTCAGGAGAGTTATCAAGCGCCCTGTGGGGAAGCGGCGGAACAGCTGCCCTATTTACCATCCTCCTGCTCGCAGGTGCAGCCTATACCCTAAAACACAAAGAGATCTCCTGATCAAGAATAATTTGAAAAACCAAAATCTTCCACCTCAGGTCATCCAGTTATTGGGTATACTGTATGGTGGAAGATTGTCATTGGTCTGGTTCGGGTATAGACTGAGGGCAAACTATTATTTGCAGAAGGAGAGATCTCTTATGAAACCAACCGCTCTAATTACGGGAGCTTCAGGTGGAATCGGCTACGAATTTGCCCGCCTATTTGCCAAATCAGGGTACAATCTTATTGTTGTCGCCCGATCTGAAGATAAACTAATGCAGCTGAAAGAAGAACTAGGTGAACATCCCGTCACGATCATTCCTCATGACCTATCTGAACCTGGAGCCGCTGAAGTTCTCTATAGTAAAGTGAAAGAACTCGGACTTACAGTGGAAGTGCTTGTGAATAATGCAGGTTTTGGATTAAACGGTCAGTTTGATGAACTTCCCCTTCTAGACCAACAGAAAATGCTTCAAGTCAACGTAAACACCCTTACAGAATTAACTCATTTATTCTTACAGGATATTAAAAAAGCACCTCTACCTGATATACCAAAAGGGGTCATCAATGTCGCAAGCACCGCCGCTTTCCAGCCGGGACCTAAGATGGCTGTGTACTATGCCTCAAAGGCTTACGTCCTATCATTCTCTGAAGCATTAGTCGAAGAACTCCGCGGAACAGATATTACCGTCTCCACCCTTTGCCCAGGAGCAACCGATACAGACTTCTTCAAAACGGCAAAAGCGGAGCACACCAGATTAGTAAACAGCACAATGTCTCCTGTAGACGTAGCTAAAGCCGGTTTTCTTGGTTTCGTAAAAGGAAAAAGAGTGATCGTACCTGGAGCAGCCAACCAATCGATGGTTTATGCTTCTAAATTCATCCCACGTTCCACTGCAGCCAAACTGGCTCACTATATGGACCAATAGTCACTTCGAGTGAGTGAGGTATACATCTTTATCCCCATTAAAACAAGGAGCAAACTTCAAAGTTTGCTCCTTGTTGTGTATAATTGGAAGATCATGTTTATTTCGTTCAAGTAATATTAGGAGAGGGAACTAGTTTTGAATAAAATAATCGGGTACACTTTATTCATAACCTTTCTGGTCGTAGGTACTGGAGGATGGGTTGTACAAAAATATATTTTTACACCAGGTGAGGATAAGGAAGTCGCCTCCCCAGAAGATCTGCGCGAAGCGGAAGAAGTGATTACAGGGGCTGTGTCAGAGGAAGAACTAGACCGTTATGAAGAAGCAAGTAAAAATCCATTTGAAAAAGATACGCCTGCAGAAGAGTTGACGGATTCTCATTATAAAGAGTACATACATGGAATGTCTCATCAAAAAGTAGAAGCTTCTAAAAAGTGGGGGTCCTATGAAATCCACCCCGAGCGAATAACCTGGCTGCTTGAAGGTCTTGACCAGGCAGACGTAGAACATAAGCAGGTGTACAAGGATATTCTGGTTAAATGGAAGGAAGAGGACTTCTCTACCATAGATGAGGATCACAATGCCATTTGGAATTTACAGAATGGCACGATTGGAAAAGCTACCGGGATCCTCTCTCCGACTGAAGAGAAAGAATATATAGAGGGCAAAAAATAAACCTAAAAAAACACTCGGAGCCTCAGCTCCGAGCGTTTTTCATTTCTTCTGGTGATTTTCTAAAACCATAAAACGAACGATATCCGCGATTTTCATAATATTCATGGGAAGAAGTGGTAGCAAGCATCTCTACTCGCGTACTTGGATAACATTCATGAGCGGTCCGGACAAGCTGTTCACTAATCCCCTGATTACGGTGACTTTCTTTAATCAGAATCTCACAAATATAAAGCGTCACAGCTCCATCTGTAAGTCCGCGCAGATAGCCGACTACTTCCCCATCTTCTTCAGCTACAAGAGCAGGCTCTGAATTCAACCAGGAGCAACACGTTTCTTCATTTCTTTCAACCAGTCCGTTCCAACCCTCTTTCTCATTTAATTGCTGGATGTCGTGAAAGTCCTTTTCTAAAAACGATCGTATTTGAATGGTCATCCAAATTCATCCTTTCCTGTTGAGTTGCCCTCACTCTAGCGTCGTCGTCTATTCTCTTTGTAGGCTGAGTTCCCTTATTAGTTCATCTACAAACTAGAAACCCTATCCAATCCGTAATACTTTTGTGCTAAAATTACAAGGGAGAATTTTTACCTGTTCATAAGGAGAGATACCATATGAAAAAAACCCTTACGTTTCTTGCTGTTCTAATTTTTTTAGCCGGATGTTCATCTGCCGACTTAGCCTTAAGCGACTTAAAAGCCAATTATCCTAGTTCATTTGCAGAACCAATTGAAACTCTTCCGGAAGGTAAGCAGGAACAGGTCGGTCTTCCGGATGAGCTTCCTTTTGAGGTGAAAGCTGTGGAAGCTTCTGCCGAGGAAAAAAAAGTAACGGTTCGTTATCAGTCTACAAAGGCTCATGATTTAACCGTCACCACCCTATTTGATCCAACTGGAGAGATGGCTGAAACAGACTTGCAGATTCCATTAAATTCTGGCTCCGTGGCCGGAGTACGGGAAGAGGAAGAACAAGTTTTTATCGAATGGTATAATAGTGATGAGGATGTCATTTACCAAATCGATTACAGCGCAGTGGATAAAGAAAAACAGACCCAGCAAGCCATGGATATCGCAAATTCCATGAATTAAGAAGACGTTCAGGGTAGGACCTGAGCGTTTTTTTATACGCTTCAACGGATAACCCGCCTTCTTCCTCACAATTTGTTTAATACTAAGGAACTCTTACTATACTAAAATAACTTGCAATCGCAATTATCTCAAAATTTCATCAATTATACAAACATGACGGTGGAGCATACAAAAGACCTGAATATCTTCCAATTCAGGCCTTCAAAGTTAACTCTTCCATTTCTCTATAATCTTCTCATCTACACTCCTCACATGCAGATCTCTCTGCGGGAATGGAATTTCTACACCGTTTTCTCTGAAGATTGCATCAATCCTGAAGTTTAAATTGCTGCGGATTCGTATCACATGCTGAGGATCCGAGATCCATACAAACAGCTCGAAATTTAAGGAGGAATCTCCAAACTCTTTAAAATTAATAAAAGGCTCCGGGCTCTGGCGAACGGTTGGTGAAACCCCTGCTTCATCTTCCGCTACCTGCAGCAAAAGTTTTTTCACTAAAGGCACATCACTCCCATAAGCGACCCCCACCGGCATAACTAACCTCATTACTTTATCGCTATACGATCGATTAATCACATGCTCTTCCAGAAAATACGAATTGGGAACAATAATATGCTCATTATCCAAGGTTTTAATAACGGTTGCTCTCATATTTATACGCTGTACGTCACCAATAATTTCATCCACAATGACCCGGTCACCTACTTTTATCGGCCTTTCAAATAAAAGAATAATTCCGGAAATGAAATTAGAGGCAATATTCTGCATCCCGAAACCAATCCCGACTCCTATGACTCCAGCAAAAACCGTAAGAGCGCTCAACTCGAACCCTACCGTAGATAAACTGATTATAATAGCCAGTACCATGATTAAATAATGAAACGCTTTGTCGAACGTAAACTGTACGCCGCGATCCAGTTCATACCGCTTATACACTCCCGGAAACACATATCCGCGAAAAAGTTTGGATATGCGATTTGTAAGAGAAATAATCAGTACAGCTATAATCAGTAAGAACACAGATACTGGTTCTGAACCAATCGTAAATAGAGCACTGAACATCCACTGGGCACTTCGAAAATGAAAAAGAGTATAGATGACAACACCATATAAGGCAACCCAATTAATAATGCTTTGCATCATATAGAAAATTCTCGATCGTTCCTCTTTATTAGAGCTCCATTTCTTCAAAGTTCCAATAAGAATACCTCTCACCACAATTACAGAAATCAGTACAACCGCAAATACTACAAATGAATTCATCCAAAGTTCATTGCCAGATAGATTCTTCACACAACCGATCCTTCCTTTAGGATTCTTCTAGTTTCTCGAGTTTCTTGAAATTCCTGCTAATCGGTCTCGGTGCTTTCAGATTATCAAAGAACACTCGGTAAGTATTTTTCTTTTCATCTATATCCACAATCTCGCCTTCTCCGAATACAGGATGTTTCACCCGGGCGCCCTTTTCAAAAAAGACTGCAGGGGCCTTTTCCTTACTGTGATGGGTCGCTCGTATATATTCTTTCGCTTCTTCAATGAGAGCTTCATCTAATTCTCCGATTCTTTCATAGAGATCATCTTCCACTTCAAAAATGAAACGGGACGGATATTTCTTCTGGCCACCATTTTGAAACCCTTCAGATTCAGTTAAGTAAAGCTCTCGTTCAGCACGGGTGACCGCCACATAAGCCAGCCGCCGCTCCTCTTCAAGCGCCCGCTCTTTTCTTTCTCTAAGCGCACGCACATTTGGCAGCACGCTTTCTGTCATCCCTACTACAAATACATAAGGAAACTCAAGCCCTTTAGCCGTATGAATGGTCATCAGCTTAACAGAATCTAGTTGATCGTCACGTTCATTATCGGTGTACAACGAAATCATTTGAAGATATTCTTCCAGATTAATATCTTCCCCTAATGTCTGCTCATATTGAACGATGGAATGAAGTAATTCAGTCAGGTTATCCAGGCGCTCCTGGTCTCCATCTTCCCGCCGGTACGCTTCGTAACCTGTTTTCTGCAGTGCTTCCTGAAGTAATTCAGAAACTTTCAACTCATCTTTTCGATTCTTTAAATATTCAATAGCTTCGATAAATGAATGAGCACCTGTCGATTTGAACCGTTCGTGATCTCTATATTTTTTTAAAGTTTCATACAAAGAGAGATTCTCAGCTTCGGCACGTTCACGAAGAAACTGCATTCGCTTTTTACCAATCTGCCGCCTGGGAACATTTACAATTCTGGAAAATGACAGGTCATCTGCCGCAGCAGTCATACGCAAGTGAGCCAGGGCATCTTTTATTTCCAGTCGATCAAAGAATTTAAAGCCCCCAAAAATTGTGTACTCAATGTTAGCACTGATAAGTTCCTGTTCAATGGAACGCGACAGATAGTTCGCCCGGTACAGTATCGCAATGTCACTATAGTTCGCCTGCCGGGCTTCCACAATCTCCTTGATCCGATTCACCACCCACTTCGCCTCATCCACTTCATTCTTTCCGTGATAATGAACGACTTTCACACCAGATGGATTGCTAGTTTGCATATCCTTATCCACGCGGAAATAGTTATTCTGGATGAGGGCATTTCCAAGGGAAAGAATCTCCGGGGTAGAACGGTAATTCTGCTTTAAAAAGATCGTCTGGGTGTCAGGAAAATAACTTTCAAAATCAACCATGTACTTAGGATCAGCCCCCCTCCACTCATAGATGGTCTGATCAGGATCCCCCACTGCAAAGAGGTTTCCATGATTGGCCGAAAGCTTTTTCACTAACTCAAATTGCTTCAGGCTGCTGTCCTGAAACTCATCCACTTGAATATAGAAAAGACGATCCTGCCATTTCTCCAGTACTTCCTGATACTGGTCAAAAAGGACAAACACAAAATTAAGAAGATCATCGAAATCAAGGCCATATACACGCTTTTGTTTCTTTAAATAGCGCTGGATAATTTGACCGTCCATATCTCCCGCCGCTTCCACAGAAGGCATTTCCCCTCGCAAAATCATTTGCTGTACGTAATGAGTGTTTGCCTTGAGAGTTCCTATTTTATCAAGCAGCCGCTTAAAGGTTTTATCGTTCATTTTTAAATCCATATCTTCAAAAATTTCTCTCAGCAGAATTTTCTGGTCTTCCACATCTAAAATGATAAAATTCTTAGGATAAAACAATCGGTGGATATCCTCTCGAAGTACACGAACGCAAAATCCGTGATAGGTGGTAATAAACCCAGTATCCTGCTCCCCGCCGATCAGTTTCTTCACACGTCGTCTCATTTCATGAGCAGCCTTATTTGTGAATGTGACCGAAAGGATATTGGAAGGATCTACGCCTAGTTCATTTACAATGAATGCGTAACGATGGGTCAAGGCACGCGTTTTTCCTGATCCTGCTCCGGCAATAACCCGGATAAATCCTTCAGTGGAAACCACAGCTTCCTGTTGGGATTCATTTAATTCTGCAAGAAGTTCTTCCATAAAAAGTACTCACCTTTCAAAGAACATTTGTTTGTATTATAGCATATCAGGGAAGATAATCAGCAGACCCAGCTGTTTAAAAAATGTGTGTAGAGGTTATGAAATCCATGAAGGAGTTGAATAGTATGAAGGAACAACATCAACCATTGTTTGAAAGTAAAACCATAAATGACCGTACGTTTGCCAACCGCTATGTTGTAGCACCGATGACCCGTGTCAGTGCCGAGAATAATGGAATGCCAAATGATACGATGAAAAAATATTATGAACGCTTTGCTAAAGGTGGGTTCGGGACCGTCATTACGGAAGGAGTCTATCCTGATGAACGATTTTCGCAGGGATACCCTAATCAGCCCGGTCTCGCAAATGAAGCTCAACGCGATGCTTGGAAGCCAATTGTGAAAAGTGTCCAGGAACATGGAGCGCTTTTCATTGCGCAAATTATGCATGCAGGCGCACAATCACAGGAAAATCCATATGCTGAACACAATATCGGTCCATCCCAAGTAACTCCGAAAAATGATAAGCTTTCTTTCTATGGGGGAGAAGGTCCTTTTCCAGAACCGAAGCGAATGAGTCATGACGATATACAAACAGCTGTGGAATCCTTCGGCCGCTCTGCTGAACTCGCCAAAGAAGCAGGTTTCGATGGTGTAGAAATTCATGGAGCGAACGGCTATTTGATTGACCAGTTTTTAACTGATTATTTCAACCGTAGAGAAGATGAATTCGGTGGCGATACCCAAAACCGTCTCCGTTTTGCGCTTCAGGTTATTAAAGAAGTTCGTAAAAAAGTCGGAAAGGACTTTATCGTTGGAATTCGCATCTCTCAAGGGAAAGCCTCCGATGCCGATCACCGATGGGCGCTTGGAGAATCGGACGCCGATACCATTTTCAGCACCCTTGGAAGTGAATCTCTCGATTATATCCATGTTACAGATGAGGATGCTGAGAAACCTGGATTCGGTCAGGGCTCTATGTCCATGGCTGAAGCAGCTAAGAAGCACAGTGGTATTCCGGTGATTGCAAACGGTAAATTAGCTGATCCGGAAAAAGCCGTTTATATGCTGAACAACGGACATGCTGATTTTGTGAGTTTAGGTACCAGCGCGCTTCAAAATCCTGATGCGCCTAAGCGAATTAAACAGGAGAAAGCTCTGGAAGAATTTGATTTCGGTTCAATTATGCTCCCACAGGCTCACATTAAAGACCATGAATTAAACAAGCATATTATCGTATAACCCCAAAAAACCCCCGCCTCTGACCATTTATCTATTAAATGGAATGAGGCGGGGTTTTTTTATTTATAGAACATCGTAAAATCCCACTGGTAAAATTGCAGGAAAGCTCCCGTTTTTTGAAGACTTGATTTCGAGATGTATGTTGAACAGAAGGTCCTGCGGGAGAAGGAGCTAGGCGAGACCCCACAGGGAGTGTCACCGACCGAGGAGGCTCCTGAAAAAGAGGATCGACTAAAGTCGCCACGTCCTGTGGCAACGTCGATCGACTCTACGTCTTGTAGGGCCGCAGGAAAGCGAGTTGTTTCCGCAGCCAGCCCCTCTCTATATCAGCAACGGACCTAAGATATCTCGAAACTGAGTCTTCAACTAAACGGCCCTATTGTTTAATAAGCCGCTTTTTAAAATCAATAAAAGCTTTTAACGCAGTATCACATTAAAAGTTTGCTTTTAAGCCGGTGTCTAAAAAGTATTTAGTCGCCTGACGTATGTTCATAAAGGTTCGAACATCATTCAGCATAATGTTATTTTCTGTGAACTGTCTAACCACTTTAGGACGCATCCCTGCCAGAGCCACTTCAATCCCCAATAATTTCAAGCTATGCATTAAATCCCTAAGCAGCACCGTCCACTCCTGGTCAATTTCTGAGATGCCGGAAAACTGGATTACCAGTCGGGTTACGTTTTGTTCTTGGCATTGTACAGGGACTTTTTCCAGCAGAATCAAGCGCTGCTCTTCTCTTAAAATCGGCTGCAAAGGTAAAAGCGCGTAGCCCTTGGCGATTGTGACCACATTTGCCGTCATCTCCTCAATCATATGTATGAGATGCTTTTCTGTCTGGAATTGTTCTGTAATATCTATAATACGGCTTAACACGTACCATTCGCCCTCATGGATAAAACGCTTCGTCTTAAATTGGAGCATCATCTCTTTCCCGCGCCAATGAAATTCCATAGACTCTACTGTGATATCTTTTTCTCTTTCAATCGTATGTGTAATCACACGTTTGGACTGAGGTAAATTGGGATAAATATCGTGAATGTGCTCTCCGACAACCCGTTCTTCTTCTAATTGAAACATTTGAACATAGGCAGGATTAACGTACGTCACTTTGAATTCTTTGTTTAGAATCAATACACCTTCATCTAAAAGATCCATAGCATTTCGTAAGAGCACCTTCATTTCCCCCTCGGTGTGTATCTTACTTTTATTATGAAGGTATTAAGGAGAAAATCAAGAACATTCGACTTAATTTTCAGAAAAAATAAACCAGGGAGTGTCCCTGGTTTCTACAACGGCTTATGCCTTTTCCATTTTATCTACTTTAGATATAATTTCCACGTGCTTTAAGTTCCCAATATTGTCAAAATCGATCTTAATAAAATCTCCGGGTTTGGCGAACGCAATTAAACGCTCCTTTAATACAGATATTTCATTATTATGAGCATCCTCTTGAATCAGAATGGCATAAGCCCCTTCAAAGCGATCCAATTTGTAGTTGTTCACCTAATTCATCCCCTCTGTAATTTTGAAAAAATGGTGATAAGTACGTATATAAACCCTCTTTCCCTTCTAATTGTATGAATAAACTTGTCGAAATTTGGAAGAAGCTCATGGATAAAGGATTTCGGTTTGTATTTTATAACTCCCCTTGACCTGCAAGGGGAGTTCTTATCATTTCTTCGGTAAATCTAGTTCCCTATCGCTTCCCCATGTATCCTCCAGATAATCATCACGGCCAGAGTTGCCGCGGTAAAAATCATATCGGACCTTATTTTTCTTATAATAATCCTGGTGATACTCTTCAGCCCGGTAAAATTCCTCAGCCTGCTGAACAGGGGTCACAATTTCACTTTCGAAACGATCGGATTCCGCCAACTTCTGCTTGGATTCCATAGCTGCTTGTTTCTGTTCTTCATTATGATAAAAGATCCCTGTCGTGTATTGAAACCCGCGATCAACGAATTGCCCTTCATCATCGGTCGGATTAATCTGACGCCAAAATACTTGTAAGAGCTGTTCGTACGAAATCACTTCCGGGTCATAGTAGACCTGTACGGCTTCCACATGGCCGGTTCCACCGGATGAAACCTCTTTATAAGAAGGGTTTTTAGTATCGCCACCCGTGTAACCTGAGACAACCTCCTGAATGCCTTTCAATTTTTCAAAAGGCGGTTCCATGCACCAGAAACAGCCCCCTGCAAAGGTAGCAACCTGATAGCCTTCTGGAACCTGCTCCTGCGTTATAGCTTCACTTTCATAATTTCTTTTCGTCAAATAGGCATAAGCTTCTGGAATCGCAAAAATCCCAATGATCACGAGCACGCCGGCTATAATCAACCATTTTTTCCGCTTCATCTTGATGCCCACCTTTATATCTTTATTTACCTTCATCATAGCATGGGAACTCGATTACCTCCTAGAAATATGCAGGCCTCAATCTTCTTCCTCCAGGATCAGACCCTCCACATGTTTCCGATCCAGCTGCTTCCTGACTTTTCGGTACTCTTTAGACTTGAAGATAATATCGAAGTCGTAATCCTCTGGATATAAATCTTCAGCACGAATGTGGAGCTTAAGGCGTTTGTGATTGTAGGTGAACTTCTCTCCTTTCACCTGCACCACATAGTTGCCTGTTTGATCTGGACCTTTATATACAATGGCGGTTTCTCCTGTAGCCTGAATAATTACATTATCCCCCATTTGAAAATGCGGCTTTTCGGTCGCAGGCACCCGGGGAGTTTTCCCTCTTCTGTAACGATTTACGGCTGCCTGGCGTTTATATTCTGTTTCCTTTAATTTCTGATCACTAACTTGAAAATCTCCCTTCTGCTTATAAGTGATCGAGTACGCCTGGTTTAAAATCTCCGGGTGAAGACCTAATTTATGAGCAATATCAAAAGCCTGACTTCTCCCCGAGGTTCCAAGAAGCAGCCGGTAGGTTGGCTTAAGCGTTTCAAGGTCGAATTCCATAGCCCCATTCATAAATCCTGGCTTATGCCGGGCGTACTCCTTCATTTCACTATAATGTGTGGTCGCAAGGATGGTTGCCCCCTTTTCCGAGAGCTTATCGAGTATGGCTGTTGCAAGCCCCATCCCTTCTCCAGGATCTGTCCCTGATCCAATTTCATCTAGTAAAAGCAGCGAATGATCATTAGCCTCTCTCAAAATATCAATTAAGTTAACGAGTCTTGAACTAAAAGTACTTAAGTTCTCTTCAATGCTCTGCCCATCTCCAATATCCACAAATATCTGCTGAAAAACAGGTAGTACACTGCCTCTTTCTGCCGGAATCGGAAGACCGGACTGAGCCATCAGACAGAGCAGTCCCACCGTCTTCAGTGTTACCGTTTTCCCTCCTGTATTAGGTCCCGTAATGAGTAAAGCCTGGTCTTCTGAATTCATTTGGATACTTAATGGAACGGCCTTTTCCCCAAGCATTGGGTGTCTCGCCATGCTGATACGAAGCGTAAAGTCTTCGGAGAATTCCGGTGCTGTCCCGTTGATCATGCGGCTGTATTTCCCCTTGGCAAAAATAACATCATATTCATGCATGGTTTCCATTGCAAGATTTAACTCTGACTCGTGGTCCAGCACTTCTGCTGTCATTGTATAAAGAATCTGTTCCACTTCATGTTCTTCATTCATGCGCAGTAACTGCAACTCTTCCTGAAGATTGGCGAGCTCTTCTGGTTCAACAAAAAGGGTAGCTCCTGAAGCAGATTGATCGACAATGCCTCCTTTAATTTTGTTCCGGTTTTCTCTTTTAATCGGGAGAGTCCATCGTCCATCTTTCTCGACGGGTCTTGGTTCCTGCATGATCGTTTTATATTTTTTTGCCTGAGCCTCTGTCCTCTCCTTCAATCGGCTTTGCTTCGTTTGAATCTGTTTTCGGATCTTAGCTAAATTCTTAGAAGCATAATCATCCACCTGTCCGTGACGAATCACCTGATGGATATCCTCCTCCAGCCTGCTTAAGTCAGAAATAGAGGAAGCATACAGACTAATGGTCGGAGCAATAATCTCTTTATCCTGCATAAAACGCTTCAACTTTGTACAATGGTCCAAAAATGAAAGCAAAGCTGAAAATTGGTTCGCCCGAATAAACATCCCCTTCTTACCTTGTTCAAGCATATCCGTCACATCTTCCAGTGTGTGGATGGGTACATTTCCACTTGTGTTTAAAATAGCTACGGCCTCTTTCACCTCTTCATGCCAACGGTTCATGGCTTTTATATTACGTACTGGCCGTAAGGATTCAATTGATTCTTTTCCGGGCTTTGTAAAAGCAAGTTGGCTAACTGTTTTCAATATCTCAAAAAATTCTAAAGTCTTGTACGTGCGTTCGTTCATGGGTGACTCCTCCTCTTAAGGGTTCAATTTTCTATAATGGACTAGGGCAGATTTTCGGGTGGCAAAAGGGGGGCTGGAAAATCGAACCGTTTGCCCTGCACTCTTTCTCTGCCAATAAATAAAAAAAGCCACGGCAAGCAGATACGCTCGCCGTGGCTTGATTAGAACAGACCTCACTAATAAGTGAAGGCTCCTATTCCGCCAACAGAGAATATAAAAAAGCTATGACTGAATAAGCCAGTCATAGCTTCGTTTATATCCTCAACGTGCTACGCTTATGCTTGTTCTTAACTGTTCCTGAAAAATGGGTTTACAAACAAGACGTGTCAGATGCACGCCTTTTTCCCATTATTTCATCAGGACTCTATCCAATTACGGATTAGTTAAGAACAACCACACTCATAAATCATTCTCCTCTTATTGAAAGGATGTTTGTTGGCGGAACAGGTGTCTGCTCCTTTTTTTAATATATGTGCTGAAGAAGGAAATGTCAATCCTTAAAAATGGACTGGTACCTTTCTTCAGTGGTTGGTGCTGTACTCGTAAATAAGGAGCGCTCAATAATTTTGAGGGCATTTTCATTGCCTTCTGCTTTTTCTGAGGCCGTGCAATCTTCGGGAACCCACAAATTGTACTCACGCATGTACGCGTCATTTGCTGTGAATAAAACGCAGATATCTCCTGCAATTCCAGTTAAAATGAGGTTCTTCACACCTAATTGATTGAGCAGGATATCAAGCTGAGTTCCAAAAAAACCTGAATGCTTAGGCTTAATGATGAAGTAGTCATCTTCATCTGGAAGGATTTGATTAATAACAGATTCTCCCTGTCCTTTCCTGCATTCATCAATCAAGTCAGAAACATTATCCTGCCAAAGACCAAAGTTATCATTAACATAAATGACAGGTAAGCCTTCTTTTTGCATTTCTTTTTTAAAAGATTGTAGGTTTTCAACCATAGGCTTTGTATTCTCAAGAAGGTCTTCGCCTCCGCTAAAATCCATTTTATTGATCATATCAATGATAATGAGCGCTGTATCGTTTTTCATGTAACAAAACTCACTTTCCGTTGTATTTTTCCGGACCTGCTGGAATATGACGCTTATGCTCTGTTTTCTCATGCAGATCCTTCAGGAGTTTTTCATCCTCTGGGTCTATTTGTTCTCCGCGTAAGTAAGCATCTATCGTGTCATAGGAAAGACCAAGTTCTTCTTCATCGGACTGTCCTTCCCATAATTCTGCACTCGGCTTCTTATGAATAATGGCATCTGTTACGTTAAGTGCCTTGGCCATTTCCCTTACTTCTTCTTTTCTCATATTAATAAGAGGGACTAAGTCCACGCCACCGTCTCCGTACTTCGTAAAGTAACCTGTATAATCTTCGGGAGCATTATCTGTACCTACGACTAGATAATTATAATTATTAGCGACAGCATAAAGCGTGCTCATACGCAGGCGGGCCTGAAGATTCGCTCCACCCAATTGGGATTTATCACTATTCCAATCGCCTTTCTTTTCGAGTTCTTCCTGAATAGTTGAATACGTGGTTTCATAAGACGACGTTAGATTAATTCCTACATAATCAAGGTCAGCGCCTTCTACTACATTCAAAGCATCGGTCTGGTCTTTTACTTCCTTATTAATAGGAAGCAGTACACCTAAAGAGTTTTCGGGGAATGCTCGTTTTATTAAATACGAAACTACAGCTGAATCGATCCCCCCGCTAATACCTACAAGAACTCCATCCGCTCCTGCCTCTTTTACTTTACCTTGTAACCATTCCGTTAAATATTCGATTCTTTCCTTCATTCTAATTTCCCCCTTCGAAATTTACACTATATGGGTTCTGTTCCTTATTCCGATATAATATAAACCTTGTTTATGAATGGCGGTCAGGAAGAATAGAATCTTCATCAACTGGAGGGGGTAATGGAAGCACTTCCAGATTAAAAAAAGATGCACGCCCTGGAAAAAGCGTACATCTTTGAAAAAAACTTAAATTTACGTTCCAGTCCTTTTATTTTCCGGTGAAACTTTAGGAGTTTCCAAAAACGAAGGTGCTCTTCTTGGAAGTTTTCCAAATAGTAATCCAGGCCGTACAAAGTACTTATGAGTGAACCAGATGACCAAGTAACAAAGGACAATCGTGCTCACGTACCTGAGAAGAATAAACAGATGGAACCAATACCCTTCTGGCGCAGGAATGAACTGAGCCACGACTTTCAGGATAAAAGGATGTAGCAGATAAAATCCAAAAGAATACACAGCCACACGCTGCACATACGGAATAATGGCTGGCCATTTGTCACAGACAACTTCGGTCAATCGGAACAATATATAGCTCCCGCTCAGAATGTAGGAAAGGTTCATAATTAAATAAACATACCCCGGGAGGACGAACGTAGAAACCGTGTATAAATGATAGTGTAAGAACACGGTAGTCACACCGGCTGCCAGTGCAAAAATGGCCCACGCAACATTCGTTTTTCTATAGATGAGCGAGCGCTGTTCCTTATAATACGTACCGATCCAGGCTCCCAGCAAATAAGGTCCCAGAGAACTTAGGAAGATGGAAAACGGAATCAACTTGAACGTCTGGTCAAAGAAATAGTAGCCGATTTCTATAGCAATTCCAAATACCCACATATATTTTTTAAACACAGGAACTTTCTGCGCAACAAACAAAATAATAGGAAATACCAGATAAAATTGCACAATTAAGAATATAAAATGAAGCTGGTAAAAGGATTCTCCTTGGATTATTCTCCAGGTCATCTCTGCAAAATTAAGAGGAACCGCTCCAATATAAAGAGAGAAAGCTTCATAAAATAAGGCCCATAAAAGGTAGGGAACCACAATATAAAGCGCCCGCTTCTTATAATAATCTTTTAATTCCGGCACTGTCATTTTCTTATCTATATATTTATAGAAAAATACCATGGCTGTAATCATAATGAAGATACCAGCTTCTAATCGTATAATCCGATTGATAAAGTGATAGACTCCAAACTCCATACTACCTTCAGAAAAGACGGACTGGAAGATACCTGTAGTATGAACTAGTACAACCATCAGCATGGCAAACAGCCTTAAAAAATAGATAGATTCAATTCTATCTTTCTGCATAATGATCATCCTTATTATAATATAATTTCAATAAACCTAAGTTATCATACCATAGATGTACAGAATGCGTCTTTTTGTTACAAAAACTTAAACAATTCGTGATGTTATTTAAACAAACCTGCCTTTACCTGGCAGACTTGATAACTAAAAAATACATCACGATTTGCCCTCTATATCTCAAGAGGTACCAAGTGTCATGCCTCCATCTACCACGATTTCCGTCCCTGTGCAGTATGAACTTTCATTCGAAGCAAGAAAAGCTGCCACTCTGGCTATTTCTATAGGCTGCCCAATACGTCCCAAAGGGATATTTTGATAGGATTCTGGAACTCCTTGACCCTGAGTAGCCATCTCCGTTTCGATCCCGCCGGGATGAATCATATTGACTCTAATACCTTTTGGTCCTAATTCAATTGCCGCCGATTTAGACATGGCCACCACTGCCGCCTTAGTTGCGGCATAAGCTGAGGAACGGCTGATAGGAGCAAAAGACGAAATGGATAGGTTATTAATGATCGATCCCTTTTTCTGTTTTTCCATATAAGGAGTAACGGTTTGCATGCCGATGAATACTCCGAGCTGGTTTACATGAATTAACTGTTGATATTCTTCTATTGTGAGTTGACTGAAAGGTTTACGTATAAGGATTCCAGCATTATTAATAAGAGTATCGATTCGGCCGAATTTTTTAATGACCAGACTGACTGCTTCTTTCCATTCTTCTTCACTTGTAACATCCAACTTTACTGGAAAAGCCTTTTCATTTCCGATTTCTTCAGCTGTTTCCATTGCTTGAGAATAATCCCGGGCGGCAACCACCACACGGCTCCCCAGTTCAGCCATCGCTTTCCCCTGTCCTCGATTAGCCCCGGTAACAAGGATTATTTGATTTGTTATATCGGGCATATTTCATTCTCCTAACTAATTATTTTACGGATAGTCGCCTGAAGGATCACTGGTAATTTTGCCGTAGTGATTCTCATAGGCATGCCTCATCGATTTTGCTTCCACAATACTTAGGCTGTCTTCTGGATTGATAATTAAAACGTACCTTTTCAACGGCATCCCTTCATCCTCCAGGGTCTCACCAGTCTATCCTTATCTGCAGCAGTGGCGCAACTGCCAATACTGTCCTTGCCAACCGTTCCTCAGATAAATTCAGGCGCGTCCGATGAGAGAATTTTCAAAATATAAATTGACAGAGTTGGAAAAATATAATAATATAGAGTTACAGTTAGAGAGTAAAGACTGTGCTCATAAGGAGCTTATAATACTCCAAAGGGGAGTAGCTTACAGTTATGTCGACAATACGTGATGATCCATCACCGGCTTAACTGGCAACATATTGTTGTTTGCGAGACCTTTGCCAATTTGGTAAAGGTGTGTATTTGTTATTTCAAAACCTTTACCAGACTCATGGTAAAGGTTTTTTAGTGTCTAAAAAGAGAAGGAGTACCGCCAATGAAAGACGAATGCAGAATCAATCCATCAAAACCTGAGGAGGTTCTAGATCGTGATCCATTCATTATTAAATTTATTTAAAATCGGTTCCCCGAAAGTAGATTTAGTGCTGCAATCTCATCAGATTGTACCAGGAGCCATCGTAAAGGGCTCTTTCCACATTTATGGCGGATGGCTGCCGCAAAAAATTAAACGACTGGAATGCGATTTTGTAAAAGAAACGAAAGGCCGGAAAACCGAAGTAATTGCCCCAGCCGCTACCGTGTTAATGTCTCAGACAATGGAACCAAAAGGAATGCGTGAAGTTCCCTTTCACTATCAAATTCCGGAAGATCTTCCTCCTACAACGAACGCAGAAACGTATCGCTTAAAAACAAAAATTGTTTTTACCGATGATGTGAAAAGTTTTGACCACGACGAACTTGTCGTTTTGAATTAAACCATAACAAATTAAAGAGGAGAAAATGAATGGACATTTCATTATTGATGGAATACGGCTGGGTCTTATTAATTCTAATTGGTCTTGAGGGAATTTTGGCAGCAGACAACGCCCTTGTCATTGCTACTATGGTAAAACACCTTCCGGAAAAGCAGCGGAAAAAGGCTTTGTTTTATGGTCTAGGCGGAGCTTTCGTTTTCCGATTTGCCTCCCTGTTTGTCATCTCCTACCTGGTCCAAATTTGGCAGGTTCAAGCTATTGGTGCTTTGTATTTAATTGGAATAGCTGCTTACCATTTGTTGAAAAAACATGTATTGAAACCAAAATTGAAAAAATCACACTCCACAAGCAAAAGCTCAAGCTTCTGGATGACCGTTGTTAAAGTCGAACTTGCTGATATTGCGTTCGCTGTTGATTCCATCCTTGCTGCTGTAGCTTTGGCCGTGATGCTCCCTACTACCAGCCTCCCTCAGATCGGTGGTTTGGACGGCGGACACTTTGCCGTTATTCTTGCCGGCGGTATAATCGGCCTGATCATCATGCGTTTCGCTGCTAGATATTTTGTAATTCTTCTCGACAAGCGCCCTGGTCTTGAGACAGCTGCTTACCTTATTGTCGGTTGGGTAGGTGTGAAGCTCGCTGTCTATACACTCGACCACCCAGAAGTCGCACTATTAGCGGACGGTTTTGCTAAAAGCCTGACATGGAAACTTATCTTCTGGTCTGTTCTCCTCACTATCGGTGCCGGCGGCTGGTTCCTATCTAAGGAAAAAACAGAACCCGTAGCAAAAGTAGAAACGGCGCTTTAAAAATAGACGAAGTAAAACGCAGTTTTGGGTTATTCATAAAAGTTTTACACTAATAAAGACGAGAGATCAACAACGATCTCTCGTCTTTTTCTAATACACCGTTATTTCTTCTTCATAAGCCGTTAAAGCTTCATCAAACATCTTCAGACCCTCGTCAATCTGTTCTTTACTTATCGTTAATGGAGGTATCATTCGAATGATTTCCGTCTGATTGCCGCCAAAGTAAAAGAGAACCCCATTTTCAAGAGCCTTGTCCAGAACGTTAAATAAGCCTTCACTATTGGGTTTTCCAGTAACAGGATCCACGATTTCAATACCGATCATAAGACCGACTGACCGTATGCGTCCGATTGATGGATGCCGGCCTTTTATCTCATGCAGCTTCTCAGCAGCATAGGCTCCAGCTTCTTTTGTATTTTCAAGCAGATTCTCTTCCTGTATCACATCCAAAACCGCATTGGCTGCAGAACAGGCGATTGGATTTCCACCGAAAGTTGTGGCATGACTTCCCAACGGCCACTGCTTCATCAGTGCATTTGGAGCAACCGTTGCACTGAGCGGCATTCCATTAGCAATGCCTTTCGCAATCGCCATGATATCCGGTGTCACATCAAAGGTTTGGGAGGCAAACCATTCACCTGTCCGTCCGAATCCTGTCTGAACCTCATCAAAAATGAGTAATAAACCATAATAGTCGCATAGTTCGCGGACCTTTTGTAGCCAGGCTTTTGGCGGGACGATATAGCCGCCTTCTCCAAGTACAGGTTCAACTAAAACAGCTGCTACCTCATCAGATGTCACTTGGTGGGCAAACAATCGCTCGAAATCCTTTTCTAATTGCTGCACTACATACTGCTCTGGCTCCGTGCCTTCAGGGGCATCCTCCACCTGGGCGTATGGAATCTGATAAGATCCGGTCGGATTCAGAAACTTGCGATATTTACTTTTTGAACTTGTGACACTTAGGGCTCCCATTGAACGCCCGTGAAAACCGCCGATAAATGATACAATGTAAGGCCGTTCCGTCACATGCTTTGCTAGCTTGATAGCTCCTTCAATGGCTTCTGCTCCGCTATTTCCAAAAAAGAAGCAATCGAGATCCCCGGGCATGATTTCAGCCAGACGGTCTGCAAGTTTCAAAATTGATTCATAAATAATAACTCCAGATGGTCCGTGCCCTAGCTGATCTGCTCCTTCCTTAATCGCCTCAACCACTTTGGGATGCCGATGTCCAACATTGGTGGTGGCAATTCCCGAAGTAAAATCAAGATACGTCCTGCCATCTACACCGTAATAATAGCACCCTTCTTCTTTAAGTACTGGCAAGTTCGGGTGGTCCTTAGCCATGCTCGGCGCCAGCCGGTTTGACATATTTTCAACAAGATGATTCCAGTCGTTCCCCATTAAAAACTACCTCCATTAAAAAACTCTCTCTATAATAGCACGCGGTTCAGAAGAATAATAGATGAGCCATCAAAGCTGCGATGGGCAGCGTAATAACGGTTCTCTGTAAAAAGATAATGAACAATTCTCCAATGTTCAAAGGAATTTTCGATTTAATTAATAGAATACCAATCTCAGACATATACACTAATTGTGTCAGAGACATGACTCCGATGATAAAGCGGGTCAACTCTGATTCAATTCCCGATCCGATAACAGCTGGCAGGAACATGTCCGCAAATCCGACAATCATTGCCGGAGCAGCCGCTTGAGCCTCTGGTATTTGCAGTACGTTCAAAAATGGAATAAATGGATAAGATAAGAACGTGAAAATCGGCGTAAATTCAGCGACCATAAGAGCAATCGTCCCAAGTGCCATAACCAGAGGAATAAGACCGAGCCAAATATCGGCGACATTGAAAATTCCTCTATTGATTACACTACGAGCGCTTTTTACCTGGTCGGCCTTGCTTACAGCCTGTTGAACCGCCCATTGGAAGCTTGAATATCCTGAAGGGACGGCCTCATCAATTTGCTTTCCTGCCGGCCCATAGTACGTACTCTTCTTCCGAGAAAGCGGTGGAAGACGCGGACAGATCACCGCTGCTACAATACCGCATACGGCTACCGTGAAATAAAACTGGACGAACATATGGTCAATTCCTATGAATCTTGCAATAACTAAACTGAAGGCGATTGATGCAATGGAAAAGTTAGTCGCAACAACAGCCGCTTCCCGTTTAGAGTAATAGCCCCCTTCGTACTGCTGAGTAGTCAGCAACACTCCAACCGTTCCACTGCCCATCCATGAAGCTAAAGCATCGACGGAGGAACGGCCAGGAAGTTTGAATAATGGATGCATAACCTTTCGTACCATCGTCCCAATGAAATCCATTAATCCAAATTCCAATAACAACGGCATGAACAAGCTGGCAAATAAAAACCAGACCATTAGTACTGGAATGAGATCAAATAACACAACGTGACCAGTTAATTCAGAAGACACCACTTCAGGTCCTGCACCAGTGAGTGTCAGGGTTGCAAAGACAGCTCCCAGTAAACGCAGCACAATCCAGAATAAGCCAACATCAAATAATCTTGCAATAAATGTATGATTGCGAATTGCGGGCTGGCTGATTCCTTTGATTGCAATAGCGCCGACAGCTGAAATCCAAAGTACACTTGTCATAAATAAAGGAATGTAATCAGAAATAGCGGCCTGCAGCCCATCGGCCATTACCCCAAGTCCAATCGTGACCGTGCCATCTACTGAGATGGGCACGAGGAACAATAGCCCCCCTATGATAGACGGGATTAAGAATTTAAATAATTGTTTGGCTGTATATTTCTTTTCCATCTGTAGTTCTTGCTTTTCTAACTCCATCTTCCTTCCTCCACTTCTGAATATGAATGCATATTTTTTCGAATTTTAAGGTTATATATCCTTTTCAATTTGTTAATCATACATTTTATTGCATATTGATTCAATGGTTTTTAAGAAGAAACTTACTCCTCTGTTTCAATTTCTAATAACCACATCCATATTAAGGAATAAATATACATAATCATCTAATTTTCTATAATGATCATACCAAACGCTTTTGAATAGTTCCCATCACTTCTATTCCACTAAAGGACGGATTGTGTAAGACTCAGTTTCGAGATATTTTGGGTCCGTTACGATATGAGGTGGGGGCTGGTGGGGAAATAAGTCGTCTTGTTCCATCACCCAGACACTCGAGACATAAGCCGTTCATCAACGGACGGAAAAACCACCATCCTTTTGATGCTCGGCTTATGCTGGTCGTGTCTTTCGGGGTGATGCCACATTTGAACACTTTCCTATGGGGGAACGGTGAGCTTCCTCGCTCGTTTCACTCCCTGCGGGATCTCACCTAGTCCCTTCTCCCATGGGAGTCTCGCCATTTCCCCACCAACCCAGCCGAGTGAGAATAACGGACGCTATTATAAGAGAGAATGCTCTCCTTCTTAATCGATCCTAAATGCTTTTATGACAGGCCATTTCACATCGTTATAGCATGAAAATAGCCTCATGATTACATGCTTTTTTCTCATCACCCCGTCGATGTCTTAAATGGTTTCGAGTTTCTTATTCGGCCAGGTCCGTAGGGGGACGATGAAGACTCCTGTGGGATGAACATGATCGGTAAGATCCCGGAAGGCGAAGCCCGAGGAAGCTTACCACATGCCCACGGAAAGCGAAATCGTCCCCCGCAGGACCTTCCGCTCCACCAATGTCTCGAAACTGAGTCTTAAACAAACGGGAGATTTTCTGTAAATATTGTTAAGGGGGAGATTTGGTAAGCTCTCCATAAAAAATAGAAGCTGCGTTTAGCAGCTTCTAACAATTTAAGTAATTTGTTTTTCCGTAATGACGACTCCTCTTTTTCCCATCTCTTTAATATAAAGATCGCCCGGAACTATTTGCTCAGGAGGACACACACCTTTTTTAGTGATGGCCTGACTGCCGATCATCTGAGCGACTACTGATATCGTGTTGGCCGTAGCTCGTGCCATGGCCGTCACATTGGTGATCCGATCCTTATAGGTGACCATTTCATATTGGTAGGCGGCCTGTTTCCCACCCTTTTCCCCGCCCACGTTTACTCGCAGAAGGACCGCATCCTCTTTATTCTTTAAGCTAACAATTGGGTCAATCGTCTTTAACAGCACTTCTCTGGTTTTAATCTTCACACCACCGACCTCAACTTCGCTGTCATTATGCGTTAAATTCAAGTCGACCAGCAGCTTCATCTTTTCCGCGTGGCCCGGATACCGGATGGTTTTGTATTCCAGCGTACGAACCTTTGGATAGGACTTAACCAATGTAGATGTTCCCCCGGACGTATGGAACGCTTCAAGCGGACCATAACGTTCAAAATAGATAGGTTCTATTTCCGAAAGGGAGGAGACTTCCTCAAGCTTGCCGTTTCGAATAATGGTAGATGGATCTGTATAATGATCAAGCAGACCTTCCATTGAGAAAACGTGATTGTATTCCAAAGGAGGTTCTGGCTGGACAGGTATGCCTCCCACAAACAGGCGCAGGGAATCCAGCTTGTCCAGTTTACTAACTCCATAGCCTGATAGAATATTAATCATTCCAGGAGCTACCCCTAGATCAGGAATAATGGTGACTCCTGCGGCCTGGGCTTTTTCATCCAGCTCCAACACTTTATCCGTGATATGACCGATATGCCCGCCAAGATCTACGGAACTTACACCTACTCCTATGGCTGTTCTGGCAACCATCTCATTGAATGAATAGAATAAAGCATTAATGACGACATCATAAGATTTCATAAAAGCAGCCAGTTCAGCAGCGTCTCCTGCATCCACTTTATAAGCGTGAATGTTAGGAGAGTTTATGCTCTGACATACCTTCTCCGCTCGAGATAAATCAATATCAGCGAGTCCCACGTGCTCGACTCCTGGACTATGGACTAAATCCCTTGCTGCTTCTTTACCCATTAGACCAGATCCAAGTACTGCTACTTTCATCATCCGTCCTCCTCTTCCCTCATGACCATACAATCTACTCCACGTCGATTTGAGCACGCTGTAATTTACCGCTGAAATCCACATACACGGATTTCCATTCCGTAAACACATCTAAAGCGGCAAGACCGGAATCACGGTGCCCATTGCCCGTTCCTTTTGTTCCTCCAAAAGGAAGATGAATCTCTGCGCCTGTTGTCCCTGCATTTACATACACAATTCCTGTGTCCAGATCGCGCTGGGCTGCAAAAACCTTATTGATATCCTTCGTAAAGATAGAACTCGAGAGGCCAAACTCCACGCCGTTATTGATCTCAACAGCTTCTTCGAGACTCTTTACTGGAATCAGGGAAACGACCGGTCCAAAGATTTCTTCCTGAGCGATACGCATATCGGCTTTCACATCTGTGAATAGTGTAGGGGCGAAGTAATGACCTTTTTTATGTTCTCCGTTCTCCAGTACATAACCGCCCGCAAGCAGCTTGGCCCCTTCTGCATTCCCTACTCGAATATAACTTTTTATTTTTTCAAGTCCTTTTTGATTAATAATCGGACCTACCTTGATCGATTCATCTAATCCATTACCTATGGTCAGTTTAGCCATTTCGTACATCAGCCGTTCTTCTAATTGATCCTTTAAGCTTTCGTGAACCAATACGCGGCTGCAGGCGGTACAACGCTGCCCGCTCGTTCCAAATGCGCTCCACAAAATACCCTCTACGGCTAGTGAAAGATCAGCATCATCCATCACAATGACCGCGTTTTTGCCTCCCATTTCGAGTGAGACTTTTTTCAGTTTCTGACCGCACTTAGAAGCAATTCCACGTCCCACTTCATTAGAACCAGTAAACGAGATGACCCGTATATCATTTTCTTCAAGCATAGCTTCCCCGACGGAAGAACCTGAACCGAATACGACATTGATGACCCCTTTAGGAAGACCTGCTTCTTCAAATATTTTAGCTAATTCAAAAGCCATGACCGGTGTTTCGGAGGCGGGCTTCCATACAACCGCATTCCCTGCGACGATGGCGGGAAACGATTTCCAAGTCGCTATGGCTATTGGAAAATTCCATGGTGTAATTATTCCGATCACTCCCACAGGGGCGCGTACACTCATAGCGAATTTGTCCTTCAGTTCGGATGGAGTGGTCTGGCCGAATAACCTTCGTCCTTCCCCAGCCATATAGAAAGCCATATCGATCCCTTCCTGCACTTCTCCGCGTGCTTCTTCCAGCACCTTTCCATTTTCCATCGTCAGCCAGCGAGACAAGTACTCTTTTCTTTCTTTCATAATTAAACCTACACGGTAAAGTACTTCCGCACGCTGAGGAGCAGGAACAAGCGCCCAGTCCTTTTGAGCTTTCTTGGCAGCCTCTACAGCGGAAGCTACTTCTTCTTTACCAGACAATGGCACTTGCACCAGCGTTTCAAGCGTAGCCGGATTGGTTACATCCGTATACGCACCATTACCAGGTTCCAGCCATTCCCCATTAATGAAATTCTGAAGTTTTTCTTCTTGGTTCAACTTTTGACTCACAGGTAATCTCCTCCTCGAACTAACTTTAACTTTAATCTGCAGCTCGCTGCCTTATTTGTTGAATTGTTGAAGACACAGATATCTGTTCTGCATCACTTTCTATTTCAATGAGAGCCGGCTCCTGGCACTCCAGGGCTCCCAGTAAGGCTTGTTCAAACTCGTCAGGATTCTTAACGTAGAAACCCATCGCACCTAACTGAACAGCCATATCCGCAAAAGGCACCTTGCCAAGATCCGTTCCAATCGTTTTAAATGGGTACCGCATTTCCTGGTGCATACGGATCGTTCCATACATACAATTGTTAAATACAATACTAATGACCGGAATGTTATATCTTACAGCGGTCTCAAGCTCCTGCATGGTCATAAGGAACCCTCCATCTCCAGACAGAGAAACGACCGTACGCTTCGGATGAGCTAACTTGGCTCCGAGAGCCGCCGGCAAACCATATCCCATGGCTCCGGATGTAGGGCCAATATACGTTTTCTTATAGTTGAACTGGTAGTATTTATGAAGCCATCCAGCAAAGTTCCCGGCATCATTCGTAAGAATCGAATCATTAGGCAAATGTTCTTGAAGAAGTGCAATGATCCGCTGATTACTATTGTTATGAACCGATAGACTCAGCGAAGATTGATAGATTTCTCTTCTCTTTGTCGTCCAATTCTTCCAATTTGGAACAGCACTTAAAGTTAAAAGCGCTTTTAACCCTTCTTTCGCATCGGCTACAATTCCCACATCAGGTGCATACACTTTCCCCAGGGTTTCAACATTTATATCCATATGGATCAAGGTCTGACCCTTATTGAATATCGTATAATCCTGGGTGGTAATCTCTGATAACCGTGTACCTACTGAAAGGATGAAATCTGCTTCCTTCACCGTCTGCACGATAGATTTTCCCGTTCCTAAACCGAGATGACCGGCATACAGCCTGTGGTTATTTGGAAAAACATCCTGTCTCCGAAAGGCCGCCATCACCGGCATATCATATTTCTCTGCAAATTGAACGAGCGTGTCTTCTGCGCCTGCTATTTTCACTCCGCCACCTGCAATAATGAGAGGACGCTCTGCTTTTTGCATATACGCTTCTACAAGCTTAATTTCTTTTCCGGATGGAGCAGGACAGGGCCTGACCGTTGGATTTTGAAACTCCATGGTTGCTTCTTTTGTTAGTAGATCTTCCGGTAAAGAAATGACCACAGGGCCCGGCCTTCCGGTTTGTGCGATCCGAAAAGCCCGCTGAACCAATTCAGGAATGCGGACAGGGTTATCGATTTCAACCGTCCATTTCGTAATCGAACTAAAGAAGTGAGCCAGATCAATTTCCTGGAACCCTTCTCTCCCTCTGAAGCTGCTATGAACTTGTCCTAAAAAAACGACTAAGGGAGTGGAATCCTGATAAGCTGTGTGCACCCCAATCGCAAGATTCGATCCGCCCACCCCTCTTGTAGCCATTACAACACCAGGCTTACCCGTAGCTTTTGCGTAACCTTCAGCCATAAAGGAAGCTCCGCCCTCATGCCGTGCAGATACAAGCTTCATAGAGTGTTCATTAAGAATAGCGTCCATGACTGGGAGATAGCTTTCTCCTGGTACACAAAACACTTTCTCGATGGCTTCTATTTTCATGCATTCTATAATTGCCCTGGCACTTGTCATCATTGGCGATTCCTTATGGACCATTCGTATGCTCTCCTGCCTTCATAATTTTCATACGATTAACCGCTTCCTGCAGACGCTCTTCAGGGACGGATAAGGAAATCCTGAAATACCCCTCTCCTTTCTTTCCGAAAGCTGTTCCTGGTGTTAAAATCACTCCGGCCTCATCCAGTACTTTTTCAACGTACCCTTGCGATGTATAACCCTTTGGAACTGGTGCCCAAATAAAAAAGGTGCCTCTTGGACGATCTGCATGTATGTCCATTTCCGATAAACCAGTTAGCATCCGGTCCATACGCTTTTCATAAATCCTGTTATTCTCTTTCACTGTTGAGAAGTCACTGTTTAAAGCAGCCGCTCCTGCTTTTTGAATAGGCAGAAACTGACTGGTATCAGTGTTACTTTTCATTACAGCTAAGGCTTGTATCAATTCTTTATTACCTACCGCATATCCAATTCTCCACCCAGTCATATTAAAACTTTTCGATAAAGAACCAAACTCCACCGCCGTCTCTTTCGAACCTGGTATCTGCAGAATACTGGGAGCCTTATAACCAGAGAACGTTACTAAATCATAAGCAGCATCGTGAGCTACACAGAGATTATGCTGCTTCGCAAATGCCACAGCTTTCTCAAAAGTCTCCATCTCTACCGTTGCCCCGGTTGGATTCCCTGGATAATTTAGAATCATCAGCTTTGCTTTCTCCACGTCTTCTTCTACCAGCAATTGATAATCAGGTACATACCCATTCTGTCTGTCCAATGGATAAGGAAGCGCCGCTCCGTAAGCAAGATGGACAGCTGATTGATAAACAGGGTAGCCTGGATCAGGAATCAGCACCCCGTCCCCCGGATCAATGACCGCCCGAATTAAATGAGCGATTCCTTCCTTTGAACCAATTAAGGCAAGCACCTCTGTCTCCGGGTCGAGGTCAACATCATAATGCTTCTTGTAAAAGGAAGCGACCGACTGCTTAAATTCCTCGCATCCGCCGTAAGGGGCATATTTATGATTGTCAGGATTGGCCGCTTCTACAGTTAAACGATCGATAATAAAGGACGGAGCCGGCAAATCCGGAGCTCCTATTCCTAAATCAATAACGTCTATCCCCTGCTGTTTTAATTTCTTCTTTTTCTCATGAAAGATGGAAAATAAATAAGGAGGCAGACTTTTCACCTGTCTTGAACCAAATTCCATTGTAAAACCCCCAAGTCACTGTCAAGTAATCTTAATTTCTAAGATGTAAATGAATGGGCCGCTTCTGAGACCTGTCCTGCTTTTCTCAGATTTGTCCCACTGCTCTATCCTATTACGATAGAAATTATTTCATGATAGGCATTTATTCATTGATTAAAAATGAATGAGGTATTCATATCCACCGTACCCTTGGAATAAGATGAAGTGTAACCCTTTTAGGACAGACCCTATTACGATCAAGACCATCGTTCCCAAGCCAGTTGGATTCATACTTCGTATGGGTTCTTCTGGTTTTTTACTTGTTAGAAAGGAAGTGATCCATTTGGCTGGGGCTCTTGAAGGAATTCGTGTACTTGATTTGACTCGGGTGCTTGCTGGTCCTTATTGTTCGATGATTCTTGGAGATTTAGGGGCAGACGTTATTAAAGTGGAGGCCCCTGGAGGAAGTGATGATACTCGGAAGTGGGGGCCGCCGTTCCAGGAAGGAGTCAGCGCTTATTATGCATGTGCCAATCGTAATAAAAAGAGTCTTACCATCAATTTAAAGACCGAGAAAGGAACGAACATCATTCGTCAGCTAGTATCTGAGAGTGATGTTATCCTTCATAATTTTAAAACTGGAACCATGGAGCGCCTTGGGTTGGGGTATGATCAGCTAAAAAAAGTGAATGAAGGAATTGTGTACTGTTCGATCACTGGTTTTGGTGAAACTGGTCCATATAAACACCTCCCAGGGTACGATTTCATCATTCAAGCCATGAGCGGACTGATGAGCATTACAGGAAACGAAGAATCCGGTCCTCAGAAAACGGGTGTTGCGATCACGGACATCTTAACGGGGTTGTATGCCTGTATCGGCATTCAGGCTGCTTTACTCGAGCGTTCTCATTCAGGGTATGGCCAGCAGCTCGATTTATCTTTATACGATGCGGCTGTCAGTTCACTTGTTAATATAGGAAGCAATTATTTAATGTCCGGTGAAATTCCAGGAAGACTCGGGAATCATCATGCCAATATCGTCCCTTATCAAACTTTTCAAACCATGGACGGGGATATGGTTGTTGCAGTCGGAAATGACATTCAATTTGCTTCTCTCTGTCAGATCATCCAAAAACCCGAGCTGGCTGCAGATATTCGCTTTCGCACGAATCCAGATCGAGTCGCCCATCGACAGGAGCTTGTTCCAATCTTACAAAAAGGATTCCTCGAGAAACCAACAGGTTATTGGAAGGAAAAGTGTCAAGGAGCCAATATCCCATTTGGCCCTATCCATACGCTGGATGACTTATTTCTCGACCCACAGCTTAAAGAAAGAGAGATGTTTCTAAAAGCCGAGCATCCTAAAGCCGGCCCGATAAAAATGATCGGAAGTCCGTTGAAACTGTCCCGATCCAAGGTAAAACTAAAGCGCCACCCACCTGAACCCGGAGAACATACGGACGAAATTCTTAAGTCCCTGGGGTATAAGAAGAAGGAAATTGAAGAACTGCGAAAAATGAGTGTTATTTAAGGAGAGATCTTATGGATTTTGATTTCAGTGAAGAGCAGGTCATGCTCCGCAGGACAGTGCGCGGATTTGTGGATAAGGAAATCATGCCGTATATCGGAGAGTGGGATGCGAATGGAAAATTTGATCCAAACTTGTTAAAAAAACTGGCTGACTTAGGTCTTATGGGCGTCTGTATTCCAGAAAAATATGGTGGAAGCGGCATGGACTACAATTCCCTTGCTATCGTATGTGAAGAATTAGAGCGTGGAGATACGGCCTTCCGAACCGCTGTGTCTGTCCATACTGGTCTTAACAGCATGACGCTATTGCAATGGGGAACGGATGAACAAAAACAGCGGTACTTAGTTCCGCAGGCAAAGGGGGAAAAAATAGGAGGATTTGGACTTACAGAACCCGGGGCTGGCTCTGATGTCGCCGCACTCCAAACAACCGCGAGGCAGGATGGCGACGCATATGTGCTTACCGGACAGAAGACGTGGATCTCCCTTTGTGATTCGGCCGATTATTTTCTCGTTTTCGCCTATACCGACAAAAGTAAAAAGCATCACGGCATTTCAGCCTTTATCGTGGAACGAACCATGACAGGGTTCTCTTCAAAAGGTATCAAAGGAAAATTAGGCATACGCGCCGGAAATACAGGAGAATTATTTTTCGATCAAGTCAGAGTACCTAAAGAAAACTTGGTCGGCGCTGAGGGCGATGGGTTTAAGATTGCTATGGCTGCATTGGATAATGGCCGTTTTACGGTGGCGGCCGGGGCTTGCGGTCAAATCATGGCTTGTCTCGAGGCAAGTGTTGATTACTGCCATGAGCGTCATACGTTCGGAAAGGAAATTGGAAGGCATCAGCTGGTCCAGCAAATGATTGCGAATATGGAAGCTGGTCTTCAAATGAGTCGTCTCCTCGTCTATCGGGCCGGGGAGATGAAGAATCAAGGTGTTCGTAATACGCGGGAAACTTCCCTTGCTAAATGGCAGGCCTGCAATTTTGCGAATCAGGCTGCGGATGATGCCGTTCAAATTCATGGAGCTTATGGGTACTCCAACGAATATCCGGTTGAACGTTATTTACGTAACTCTAAGGCACCCGTCATCTATGAGGGAACAAGGGAAATTCACACCATTATGCAGGCTGAATACGTCCTTGGTTATCGGAAGGATAAACCGCTAAGCCAAACGCTCCCTGCCTGGCCGTCCAAATCCTGATTTAAAAAAGAAAGGCGCCTATTCCTAGATTAGCGCCTTTCTTTATGGTTATCTTCAAGATATTAATAAAAGAGTTCTTCCACAATAGGATCGGATAGTGGAAGAATCGACTTCGAGATATTGGGTGTGAAAGGGGCGGAAGGGAACGACTCGCTTTCCGCGGGCATGTGCTGAGCTTCCTAGGGCTTAACAGCCCTGCGGGATCTCACCGATC
This sequence comes from Halobacillus sp. B29, assembly GCF_052246755.1. Taxonomy (NCBI): domain Bacteria; kingdom Bacillati; phylum Bacillota; class Bacilli; order Caryophanales; family Bacillaceae; genus Halobacillus; species Halobacillus sp. B29. Next base: position 299,432 of record NZ_JBQQCM010000001.1, on the reverse strand, counting down.
ATGTTCATCCCGCAGGAGTCTTCGCCGTTCCCTTCCGCCCCTTTGCGATCATGGAGAGCTCGAAAACCTCGGCATAATTGCCTTCCAATGAACAAGGATCATCTATAATCCACCCTGAGTTTTAATGTTTGTTAATGTGAACCCCTGTTATAGAAGCATTTGAGGCAGATGGTATGGCTCCATTCTCCTATTGCAGGCCTGTTCACTAGATATCGCTTGGGCGGAGGAGGAAACGACGAGACTCCCACGGGAGAAGGAGCTAGGCGAGACCCCACAAGGAGTGAAACGACTGAGGAGGCTTGCCAGTTCCCCCGTAGGAAAGTGTTCAAATGTGGAATCACCCCGAAAGACACGACGAGCCTAAGCCGACCATCAAAAGGATTGTGGTTTTTCAATCCGTTGATGAGCGGCTTATGTCTCGAGTGTCTGGGTGACGGAACAAGACGAGTTGTTTCCGTAGCCGCCCTCACCATCTTTCTGCAACGGGCCTGAGTTATCTCGAAACTGAGTCTTATAGAAAAGGGAGCTTTTCTGAAACATCATACTTGTTATTTTTACGAGAGGGAGTCTGCTCTTTCCCAGATTAATTGTGTATTCTTTTCCTGCCCCTGAATAAAAACCGGCTGGCTGTTAATAATCAATCGGTCTCCTTCAAATTGAACGTAACGCGGCTGCGTATCGCCTTCCCAGTTCGGATTCAAACTTACCGTCATATAGTGCTCAACCATGCTTTTCCCTGAATCTATTTCGTATGTCCCAGAGTAGGCAAGATACCCTTTGGCAGCTGCTGCGACCGCCTTGGTCGGACCCGTATGGATGCCGCCTGCTGCATAGGCAAGCCGTCGTGAACTCATAATTTGAACAGACATATAGCCATCTTCGTGGTAAATAGCGATTCCCGAGGCATCTTTGCCCATTGGATGATTGGATACGCCCCTTGAATCTGTCACCTGATAATTAACGAGTTTCCAAACCCCGGTCAATTTCTCCTTAAGTGTCCGCGCCTCTTCGTTCATCGTTAAACTCTCCTTACATGATCATTTGTTTATTATTTAGCCCATTCGTTTATTTTAACAAAAAAAGTACGAGATATTTTATAATTTGCCTTGTCTCAAATTGAACTACCCCCACTTACTCGCTGACGCTCCTTGAAGTTGGGGGATTCCTAAGAGCACAAACCTAACGGTTCGTTCAAATGATTAGGCTAGCCCCGTCGCACCGACGGTTGGAAGGATCCTTTGAATCTCCTTCAATATATTGAAGCTCGCATTTAGATCGCGGTCGTGGTGGCTTCCACAATTTGGGCAGTTCCACGTTCGAACAGCGAGATTCTTCACCCTTCGGGAAAGGATACGTTGAGCTTTTGCTAGTTTCTTTTCGGTCTTACGTAGGTATCGTGGGTTTTCATAGGTGGTGCCATTCGAGAGAACAGCGAAGTCTTTCAATCCGAGATCAATGCCTACAGAGGAGTTGGTTTTAGGAAGTCTCTCGACTTTTGTATCAACAAGAATAGAAACAAAATGTTTACCTGAAGGATTCCGCCTAACAGTTGCGCTTAAAATACGCCCTTCTACTTCACGACTTTTAGCAAACAACACCCAGCCTACCTTTGGTAGCTTCACTTTATTACCGTCGATTCTGATATTGTCTTTGTTGTATTGAGCGGGATAAGATTGCTTTCTATTCTTTTTAGACTTGAATTTTGGTCTATTGTTAAGTTTCTTAAAAAAGCGATCGAAAGAATCTGCAAGATCCCTCAGCGAATTTTGCAGAGCTGTACTATCAACTTCTTTTAACCATTGGAAATCTTGTTTGATTTGTGTCAGTTGTTTAATGCATTTTGCATAAGACAAACCTTTACCAGAAAGTTTGTAAGCATTGTTCCACTTGGAGAGGAAATGATTAAACACAAAACGTGAGCATCCGATGGATTTAGCAATTAACGTTGTTTGTTCTTTACTAGGATAAATGCGAAATTTATAAGCTTTGTGCGTCACCATTTTCACCTCCGTACAGGAACTTATGTTCTCATTTTAGAATACCATACGACCGTAAAAATAGAAAACGAAAACCTTCGCCTGGAGGCGAAGGCATTCATCTCCCCCTTACCACTGGTCTTCGACACAGTGCTTGAAGAGGGAGGCTTCTGCCGATAAATGCTAAAAAGACCCAGACACGTGCAAAGCGTCTGGATCTTTCATTTAAACTTGTGCGGCTTGATTTTTGCTCGTTAGCGTAAAGAAAGCAATCGAACCAATGGAGGCGGTAATAAATAACGTGGCTCCCATTGGAACAGCGGTACTTTCATCCAGACCGACAAGCGGAGAGACCATCGATCCAAACAATAGAGGCAGCATCCCTAAAACAGCACTGGCACTTCCTGCCCGATGCCCCTGATGTTCCATGGCAAGCGTAAAGGTACTGGTTAAAACCATTCCCATAGCCGTCATGTATATAAAAATAGGGATAACAAGCGAAGCCAGCGGTCCTTCAATAATCGTCATAATTAAAAGAAATGAGGTAGCACTCACAGCCGTAATGACTGCTGCTCGAAGCAGGCTTCTCTCATGAATTATGCCGCCCAGGCGGCCTATAAGAAAGCTTCCCGTAATAATCGCCAGACCATTGATGCCAAACAAAACACTGAAAACCTGTGGAGACACGCCGTAAATACCCTGATACACAAACGGAGTTCCCGACACGTACGCAAAGCTTCCGCCGTGTACAAATCCGATCGTTAACGCATAACCAATAAAGGAACGATCCTTTAAGAGCCTCCCAATCGTTTTTATGGACTCCCGAATTGAACTTGGAATTCTCTTTTCAGGCGGAAGGGTTTCTTTTAACTTCAGGGCAATCGTGGATACGATGATCAAACCTAGCAGGCAGAGGAAATAAAAGATCGTATGCCACGTTGCAAATGGTAATAGCAAAATAGCTCCCCCTGTCATAGGTGCAATCATCGGTGCTGTTGCATTGATGACCATTAACAGAGCAAAGAACTTTGTAAGCTCTCTTCCATCGAAAACATCACGCACAACCGCGCGGGATAGGACAATACCTGCTGAAGCTGTAAACCCTTGAATAAAACGCGCTATTATTAATATGTAGATATTAGGAGCGAGCGCGCAAAGCAGGGAAGCAACCGCAAATAAAAATATGAACAGAAGCAAAGGCTTCCTCCTGCCCTGGGCATCACTAATCGGCCCTACCACAATCTGTCCGATCGCAAGTCCGATTAAACAAGCCGTCAAACTCAACTGTACGAGTGATGCAGAAGCATTTAAATCCGAGGCAATTCCCGGGAAGCTTGGTAAATACATATCTATATTCAGCGGGCCTAAAATTCCGAGCATACCTAGAAGTAAAGCCAGACCCAGACGCTCTTTTCCTGTTGGATTATGTAGCATTAATCTCATACCTTTCTTTACGAAACCATTCGTTTATTTCCCACTGCTGTATATCCCCCGCTGTAAGAAGCTATTAAACTACGATTTTATCTTTCTTTAAACAATAAATCCACTTTTATGATTGAAAAACTTCGAGTCCTGCCCCTATTCCCCTGAACTACACAGCAAACTAGTAAAAATAATCCATATAACTTCCTCTATTGACGGCGTGGGGCACCGCTATTAGAATAGCCGAAGGAAAAAAGCAAAGGCTTTAAGTTTCAACTTATGAGAAAGATGAGGATTCACAATGCTATACCGTATGTCTATTTATATTCTTGGCATGTTTGTTAACTTTTTTGGTGTAGCCCTTTTGATAAAAGCCACATTAGGTGCAGGATTCTGGACCGCGTTATTTGTAGGATTATCTGATCGGCTTGGTTTTACTGTCGGAATCTGGTACGCAATTTTTCAATTGATTTTTATTTTTGTTAATGGCTGGCTTATGAAGCAAAAGCCAGAAGTAAGAGCTCTGCTCCCGCTCGTTTTAGAAAGTCTCATCCTGGACTTTTGGGTAGAAATTGTATTTAAAAATATGACGATGGCGTCTGCTCCATTTCTCGTTCAGCTAGCGTTATTGCTGATAGGTGTTACCTTCAGTGCGCTGGGTGTGTCGATTTATATTTTACCTCAGCTGCCGCGGGCACCTGTGGATCAACTATTTTTGGTGGTCGCCAAGAGATTTAATCTGAGCTTACGAGTGAGTCAAACGGCTATAGCTCTTACAACTTCCATCTCCGCTTTCTTTATCGGCGGGCCAGTCGGACTAGGAACCGCAGCTGGTGTGGCTTTTGCCGGTATAATGATTCAGTACTTTTACACGTATGGTTATCCATTATATTATCTATACCACCCTAACTACCGAGAGCGTTTTACACCCGTGTTATAAAGCTCAAGCCCTCTGCTATTTGGCAGAGGGCTTTTATTATTTATTTTTCCTATTCGTAATGTCTATATTTTTACAACTATCACTATTTTACTAACCCGGAAATAAGTACTAATGAGGAATATTTATCCATAAGTCTATATGAATTCCATATATTGCCTAACGATATTTTCATCTTCCTGTAAATATACCCAGTCCACTAAGACTCTTTCTTCATCTACTATAGTAGGTTCTTGAAAGAGCCAACCTTAAAGGAGTGATAACATGCCTAAGTTAATAGCTTTAGATGACGGTCATGGGATAAATACAGCTGGAAAACGAACGCCCTTTATACCTGAAATCGGCAGATCCATTCGTGAAAATGAATTTAATAGGGCCGTAGTCAACCTGTTGAAGGTAGAACTTGAGAGATGTGGTTTTAAGACTTTATTAGTATCTCCTACAGACGAGGATACTCCCTTAAAACAGAGAACAGATACAGCCAATAGTAATAAAGCGGATGCTTATATCTCTATCCATTACAATGCTTTTGACGGAACATTCAGTGGGGAAAACCCAAGTGGAATGGAGATCTTTGTTTATAATGGACAATTGAATAAGGAATCTGGAAAACTGGCCAATGCTGTAGCTAAGTACTTGCGCCAGGGTACCCCCCAACGATTTCGCGGAATAAAAGAAGCTAATTTCCATGTATTACGCGAAACGAATATGATTGCTATTTTGACAGAGAATGGGTTTATGGATAATAAGAATGAAGCTCTTCTGATGATTGATAGAGATTTTCAAAACGAAGTTGCTGTCGAACATGCGAAAGGAATCTGTGAATACTTCAATGTAGCTTATGTACCTGCGGTAGTTCCGGGAGACACTGGATTTAAGGATGTACCTAATGATCTATATTCGGCTGCTGCTATTAAACGAGCCAAAGCCCTGGGTCTATTGGAAGGGTATCCCAACGGGAACTTCGGCCCTAATGATTTCCTAAAACGCGGAGACTTTGCCATTGCTCTCGTGAAGCTATATGATTTATTGAAATAAATCTGACGGCTTTTTAACAGGATATATGTTTTACTACTTCCCCCTGCTCTGTACAAACAAATAGCTTTAAAATTAAAGCAAATTACGTAATAATATTAAAATAGGAATCCTGCAAAAGGAGTGAATTAGATGATTGAACAAGAACGGCACGTGCTCGTTATTTTTCCACACCCTGACGATGAAGCATTCGGAGTGTCTGGAACGATCGCGTCCTATATAAAGCAAGGCACCCCCTTAACTTATGCGTGTCTTACACTCGGGGAAATGGGAAGGAATCTAGGCAAACCCCCATTCGCAACTAGAGAAACTCTGCCGGATATCCGCCGTAAAGAATTAAAAAAAGCGGCAGAAGCAGTGGGAATTGAAGACCTCCGTATGATGGGGCTTCGGGATAAAACACTCGAGTTCGAAGATGATCAACAAATGAAGCAAATGGTACGAGATTTAATTGATGAGCTGGAGCCTTCTTTAGTTATCAGTTTCTACCCCGGTTTTGCCGTTCATCCCGATCATGAAGCCACGGCACGAGCAGTAGTTCGAGCGCTTCGTGAGATGGAACCGGACGAACGGCCCAAATTTCATGCGATTGCTTTCGCTAACGACACAGAAGAAAAGTTAGGAGAGCCGGATGTAGTGAACGATATTCAATCCGTACAAACAGAAAAGCTGAACGCAATGCGTGCCCATATCTCTCAAACTGCACGGATGCTTGAGATGCTGGAAGAAGGCATTAAAATCAAAGATCCTGAAGCTATGAAGTGGGTCACTAATGAACGTTTTTATACGTATAAAGATTGGTCCATAGACCCCGGGAGATAAAAGAAAAGGAAGGTTGGCTCTATAAGAGTGCAGCCTTTTTTTCTTGTTGTCTGACCATAAGATGTGCAGGTAGTAGTTCCTTCTGTCACAGGAATGTCTAAAAACGCACATTTTGGTTTAAGATAGAAATGTTATGATGAAAGACAGAAACTACGGAAAGGAGTCTGATCATGAATCGATTGCTATGGAGTTTACTCGTATTTATATTTATTTTACTATTAGCTGCTTGCGGAACGAATGAACAAAGCCAGCAGAATAACGAAACAAGCTCTTCGGAGGATCAAGTAGCTGAAATTCCAGAAGTAGAGGTAAAGTTTGGAGAGCAGCCACTTCCCGTAAAAGAGAAAACAAACATTGAAGCAGTCGTCACACAGGGAAGTGAACCTGTAGAAGACGCTGATTATGTAGATTTTGAAATTTGGAACAATTCACAAGGTCAGGAAAGTTCCAAAACCATTGAGGCAGAGCATACAGGTGACGGAATCTATACGATCGAATATACTTTCGATTCTTCAGGTACCTATCAAGTTATTGCGCATACACAAGTAGGAGACCTGCATACGATGCCTCAGGTTGAAGTAAAAGTTGGAGAAGAACAGTCAGCTACTTCTGATGATAGCAACTCACACAGTCACGAGGATTCACAAGGGCACGACGAAATGAAAGAGAAATTCATGGTTCATTTTATGAAGGAAGAAGGCTTTAAAGCTGGAGAGGAAGCGCAGCTAACCACCCACATCAATCAGATGGAACAGCCATTTGAAGATGGTCTGGTGCGTTTTGAAATCAATTCCGAGCAATTGGATCAGCATATTTATGTGGATGCCAAAGAGCAAGAACCTGGAGAATACACAGCCGCTCACACTTTCCCTGCTGCTGGTGAGTATACCGTTACCATCCATTATGAAAAACCGGACCAGGATATTCACGGCCACCAGGAAGAGACAGTTGAAGTGACAGAGTAAAAAAAGGCCTGAGCCTCTATAAAGAGGTTCAGGCCTTTTTGTTATTAAATATCAGCGTTTTGCAGTTTTTTCTGCTTCGCCATTTTTTCACGTTCGTTTTTGTTCAAGTATTTCTTACGAAGACGTACGTTTTCAGGTGTTACTTCGCAATACTCATCGTCATCCAGATACTCAATCGCTTCTTCAAGCGTCATTTTACGAGTTTTCTTGATGGTATTTGTCGTGTCTTTGTTAGCGGAACGCACGTTCGTTAAATGTTTTTCTTTAGTTATATTAACGGTAAGGTCGTTTTCGCGGTTGTGCTCTCCTACAATCATTCCTTCATAAACTTCAGTACCCGGTTCTACGAAAATAGTTCCCCGGTCCTCAAGGTTCATGATTCCGTAAGTGGAAGCTTTTCCTTTATCAAGGGAAACAAGCACACCTTCACGGCGACCGCCGACTTGACCTTTTGTTAATGGAGCGTAGCCATCAAACGTATGGTTCAAAATTCCGTAACCGCGCGTCTGAGTCATAAATTCAGTGGAATATCCAATCAATCCGCGAGATGGTACAAGGAATTCAAGACGAACTTGACCATTGCCGTCGTTGACCATATCCTGCATTTCACCTTTACGGTAACCAATGGATTCCATAACACCGCCCTGATATTCTTCAGGCGTGTCGATTTGAACGCGTTCAACCGGCTCACAAACCTGTCCGTCAATCTCTTTCAAGATAACTTTCGGCTTGGATAATTGAAGTTCAAAACCTTCACGGCGCATGTTCTCTACTAGAATGGACAGGTGAAGCTCACCACGGCCGGATACGGTAAAGGCATCTGGAGAATCCGTAGGCTCAACACGAAGACTGACATCCGTCTCTAATTGAGTCAATAGACGCTCTTCGATCTGACGGGAAGTTACATATTTACCTTCACGTCCAGCAAATGGGCTGTTATTAACAAGGAACGTCATTTGAAGCGTCGGCTCATCAATACGAGGAATTTCCATTGCTTCCTGATTATCAGGAGGGCAGACGGTTTCTCCTACGTTAATGTCCTCAAGTCCTGCAAGCGCAATAATATCTCCAGCCTTAGCTTCTTCGATTTCTATACGCTTAAGTCCAATGAAACCAAAGAGTTTGGACACTCTGAAGTTTTTCACTGATCCGTCCTTCTTCATAAGAGAGACCTGCTGTCCCACTTTGATACTGCCTCTAAAGACGCGGCCTACACCAATACGCCCAAGATAATCGTTGTAATCCAAGAGCGTTACCTGGAACTGCAATGGCTCTTCTTTCGTATCTAAAGGAGCCGGGATATTGTTCATGATTAATTTGAAAATCGGATCCATCGTATCGTTCTGTTCTTCCGGCTCATCACCTGAAGTGCCGTTTAGAGCAGATGCATATACAACAGGGAATTCAAGCTGTTCATCGTCCGCACCAAGCTCGATGAACAGATCAAGGACTTCATCAATTACTTCACCGGGACGGGCATTCGGACGGTCAATTTTGTTCAATACAACTACGGGTGTTAACTTTTGTTCCAGTGCTTTTTTAAGCACGAAACGTGTTTGTGGCATACAGCCTTCATAAGCATCAACCACTAGAAGTACGCCATCAACCATTTTCAGAATACGTTCAACTTCTCCACCAAAATCGGCGTGACCTGGTGTATCAAGAATGTTGATCCGTGCATCATTATAGTTAATCGCGGTATTTTTCGCCAAAATCGTAATTCCGCGTTCTTTCTCTAAATCGTTTGAGTCCATCGCACGCTCGTCAACGTGCTCATTATCACGGAATGTTCCGGAGTAATGAAGCATTTGGTCAACCAATGTGGTTTTACCATGGTCAACGTGAGCGATGATCGCTATATTGCGAATATCATTTCTGTGTTGCATGAAGCACACACCTCTTTCGTTTCACTAATTATTCAACCCATCTATTATAACATAGTTATGCAGATGTCGATACCAGTCCACAATTCTTTACATAATCAACATAATAACCACTTTTCCTCTCTTATAAACTTAACAAAAAAGAATGCATTGGGTAAAATAGCCATTGCGTGAAGAAGAACATCCCGGGTAAAATAATGAGAATGCCGCACGATATCATTTAATGAAGTTAGGTGTGTATATGAAAACGAAAAGAATTGGAGAATGGCTGGAGGTTACTATACCAGAGAAATGGAACGGGTATACCATTGAACGGGTCATGAAAAAAGAATGGTTTGTGCCGAGAAAGCTGGTTCACGAATTCCGCTCCAACAAAGAATTGACGTTAAATAATGAAACCGCGAACTGGAAAGATACAAGAGTACAGGCAAACGACCTTTTAAGAATTCGATTATTCAAGCCTCGCCAGCTTGAGGTCACACCAGTGTACATGGACATCGACGTCGTCTATGAAGATGATCACCTGCTAGTTGTTAATAAACCTGCTGGATTATTTACCCATCCCAACACACCGGATGATCATCATACGCTGGTTAATGGTGTTGCTTTTTACTTTCAGATGAACGGTATTGAAGCCACCCCAAAGTATGTGCACCGTCTTGACAAGGACACATCGGGGGCGATCCTTTTTGCCAAACACGATTTGGCCATTGCCATGCTAGGAAAAGAACTGCAGGACCGAAATATTAAAAGAACATATATTGCGTGGGCCCATGGCCGGTTAAAGCCGAAAAAAGCTACGATAGATCAGCCTATCGGCAAAGACCGCCATCATCCGGTAAGACGTCGTGTTTCCCCAAATGGTCAGCCGGCTATTACGACTTATGAAGTGCTTGAATATGATAAAGCAAGAAAGGCTTCGCTGGTTACACTTAATCTCCAATCGGGACGGACACACCAGATTCGTGTGCACATGAGCTATTTAGGCCACCCACTTCTCGGTGACGAACTGTACGGAGGAGAAGAAAAAAATGGACTTTCTCAGGCTCTTCATGCCGCACGTCTGACATTTATCCACCCTTTTACCGAGAAGGAAGTTCGCTGTCTGGCTATGCCTCCGGAGGATTCGCCCTTCTTTAAGAAGGAGCACGTAGAAGCTTTGGAAAATTTGTAATAATTGTCTACTTTACGTAATGGATTTTGAGTAGAAGGTATGCTAATCTTGGCTTGTTAACCTTTTCATAGTAAGAGAGCACATAAACTAATAGATATAGAATGATTCGACGTCAGGACGAAGGGTTAACTTAACACCACATACAGAAAGCCGCTTTTAATTAAGAGCGGCTTTCCTAGCGTTTTGACGATTTTCTTAACTGTTTTTTCGTTCGATAGAAAAGCTTATCCTTCTTTTGTCTTCTTTCGAATCTGAAATAGCTTTTAATTTAATTCAGGTTTTTCTGATGAACTAGATGTCGGGATTGTCTCCTCTCATATATTCATCTTCTGCGATCTGCTTTAGATTTTCTGACCGGCGAGCGAGGAAATCCCTCATGTATTTTTTTAGAAATAACCGATTAAAAACTTTTCCTACAGGACCAAATGGAGATTCAAATTGTAAGATGTCCGTCATAAGCGTACCCCCATTCTGTTCCTCAAAAAGATGAACGTGGATAAGGGATTGAAAAGCCCCTTCTTCCATGCGGTCCACGAACTCATAAGGCGGATTCATGGAAATGATCCGAGCTGTCAAAGTCTGCCGGATCCCTAAGTGAATGGCTTCCCACGTCACGGTTTCTCCTTCATGTATTAATCCTTCCGTCACTCCCGCCACTGCCTTCTCTTTTGTATGAGGGACTGACTGGGGATGAAGGCTGATATTTCTGGCGATGTCAAAACAAAACTCGATCGGAACATCGATCCATATCGCAATTTTCACCACCGTCATTCCATTCCCTCCTTTAACATCTATGTTCAACGTTGTTGTTACTCTTAATAAGCTAGTTCATCCACAATAGGGCCGATTAGTTGAAGACTCAGTTTCGAGATATCTAAGGTCCGTTACGTTATAAGGTCAGGGGCTGGTGGGGAAATAACTCGCTTTCCTATGGGGGAACGGTGAGCTTCCTCGCTCGTTTCACTCGCTGCGGGATCTCACCTAGTTCCTTCTCCCATGGGAGTCTCGCCATTTCCCCACCAGCCCCACGTAATAAGGGAAACGGCCCCTTCGGAAAGAGAAGTTCTTGGCTTCCATCAACTGAGTGGAATGCTTATATACCAGGCGATTAAGCCAAATTATCTGCTTTTAAAGGCTTATCACCGCACCTCGTAAAGCTGATACGTTTTTGAGTAATTTCGAGCCTCTCATTCGGCCAGGTCCGGAGGGGGACGACGTAGACTCCTGCGGGATAAACATGATCGGTGAGACCCCGCAGAGCTTGCTCGAGGAGGCTCAGCACATGCCCGCGGAAAGCGAAATCGTCCCCCGAAGGACTGTCCTCTCAACCTAAATATCTCGAAACTGAGTCTTCAAGTAATGGGAGCTTTTATTTATTAGGCAGTGGTGTTTAATGGACATTCCGCTCCCTGACTTACGAACCATTGGTGTGGATTCCTTTATCATTCCTACTATAACTTAAGAAAGACCAGTGTGTTTTTTCCTTCTACTGGTCTTTCTTATTCTTACTTTATATTGCTGTATAAAATATCATATTTTTCTGCACATGCCAGATCAAGCTCCGTAAGTCCCTTGGCATTCCACGAAGTCAGCTTCATGGTGACCACTTTGTAATCGATACTGATGAAAGGATGATGCTGAATTTCTTCCGAATATTCGGCAACAAGATTAACAAAACGGATGCCGGAAAGAAAGTCTTCAAAGCGATAGCGTTTAACAATAAACTTGTTATCCGTCAATTTCCAGCCTTCTAATTCTTCTACTCGCTGCTGCTTTTCAACTTCAGGAATAAGCTTCTCTTCCATTTGAATTCCTCCTCATTAATCGTCCCGGTTATTTTGCGCTAAGCTCCATAAAGTCATTTAGATCTTTCATACAAAGATCCATAGCTTGTTCCCAGAATTCAGGCTTCTCTAAATCTACATCCAGATGCTTAGCTGCTAGTTCTTCTGTCGTCATACGACCCGTATCCTGCAACAGGGCAATGTAGTCATTTTCAAAATCACTGTCCGAGTTTAGAGCTTTCGCGTAAATACCCAGGCTGAACAAATAACCAAATGTATAAGGGAAATTATAGAATGGTACATCTGTAATGTGGAAATGAAGTTTGGATGCCCAAAAGGTTGGATCGTACTCATCCAGTGCCTCTTCATAAGCTTCCTTCTGTGCCTCAACCATAAGTTCGTTTAAGCGTTCAGCTGAAACCACTCCCTTTTTACGTTCTTCATAAAATCTGGTTTCAAACAAGAAACGGGCGTGGATGTTCATAAAGAAAGCAATACTCCTCTGAACTTTATCTTCAAGCAGCGTCATTTTTTCGGTGTCGTTTGCCGCATGCTTCACGGCTGCATCAGAAACAATCATCTCCGCAAATGTTGAAGCTGTCTCAGCCACGTTCATAGCGTATCCCTGATTCAAGGCAGGGAGATCATCCATTACGTGCTGATGATAGGCATGTCCCAGCTCATGGGCCAGCGTAGCAACATTAGATGGTGTACCGGAATAAGTCATAAAGATCCTTGTTTGTCCGCTGTCAGGAAAGCTTGTACAGAAACCTCCTGGCCTTTTGCCCGAACGATCTTCTGCTTCGATCCAGCGCTTTTCAAAAGCCATTTCTGCAAAATCTGCCATTTTTGGGCTAAACGAACGAAATTGCTGAGTAATAAACTCAGCTCCCTGTTGAAAACTCATTGTCTGTTCCGTTGAGCCTACAGGTGCTTCCACATCGTAAAAACTTAAACGCTCTATACCAAGCATATGAGCCTTTCTTTTTAAATAAGGAAGGTAATGTTTTTTGTATTTTGTGATCGTTTCCCACATTGTGTTCAAGGTCTTTTCACTCATTCGATTGTACTCAAGCGGTTCTTTCAGCACCCGCTCCCAACCTCTATATTTATAGGTTTGAAGTCTGAAACCTGACAGATGATTCAATGTCTCACTGAATAGATCCGTCTGTGCTTTCCAGGTGTTCTGGAGCTTATCAAAAACATCCTTCCGAACGGCGCGGTCGGGTGAGTTGAGCAAATTTGAGGCCTGACCTACGGAAAGCGTCTTTCCTTCATGTGTAATAGTTAATTTCCCAACAATAGCATCATACATTTGTCCCCAGGCGTGATATCCATCCACCCCTAAATCATTAATTAAGGACTCTTGCCGCAGCTCCAATTTGTCCTTGGCAGCCCTTCGTCGCTCATTAAGAATAAATTCCAACTGATGAAATGGAGCATGTTTCAATAACGATTTCCATACATCCTCATCCGTCTGAACTAATTTCTGATCGAATTGTGTGAGCAGATTTCCAAACGCAGCGCTGAGTTCATTCTGTCTGGACTGCCAGGCACCTGCTTTTTTATCATTTACATCCTGAGCATTCAAGCAGCTAATAAATGCCCCGATTTCTCCCAGTCGTTTCGTTACCAGTTGAATTTGATCTACAATTTCAGAGAGTTCCTTTGTCTGGTCGGTATTTTTGGGAGATGTGAATGAGTGTACAAGACTCTCTAACTTGCTAATTTCCTCTTCTGTTTTCAGAACGTAATTATGAAACTGTTCAGATTCACTGCCTCCTTCAAAAATCGTTTCTAAATTCCATGTTTTATGGAGTGTATTCATAACGTTCCCCTTTCTTTTATGTAAACATATTCACCTATCTTATTGTATCAGAATTTTCACACACAAGATAAAGTGAAACAACTCATAAAACGATAGATTGCTTTTCCAAGAATATTTTGGTATTTTCAATTAAAAGATGTCTTAGCCAGAAAGGTCGATTTCATGCGATACAGAAGAAATGAAACATTGCGATACACCTTCGAGGAGCCTCTCTCCGCTGGCTTTAAACTAATCAAGGTAGATAAAAAATCTGTCAATTCTTCCATGGGATCTGGCAGTGTTATAGACATTAGTCCTGGAGGGATGAGACTTGCTTCCGGTGTACATATACCCACTAGCAAAACCGTCCACTTATTCGTCGCCACCTCACTAGCCGGTCACGATCTTTCTTTTACAGCGGAAGTCATATGGATGAAGCCGGCTCACGGCCAATATCATTACGGCCTTGATTTTATCGGTGATCATCAAGAAGAAGTGATTCAGGCTTTAAAGAAACACAATCAAATAAAAGACAAAAAACCTCCAGAGGATTAAATTTCCTCTGGAGGTTTTTTAGTGATTATTTTGCTAAATGATGGACCTGTGCTTCAACTGCTTTGACAAGTCGATGATCGCTGTCCAACTCTGCGACTTCCTTAAAGGCATTGATTCTTCCTTTTTCAGTGATAAGCTTCTGCAGTTCAACAGCTTCCTGATCCTGCTCGTTCTCGTAGAATAAAGCAGCAGCTATAACCTCTGCAAGATGCATCGGATCTTTCTGTACGTATTCCAAATAAGAAACGGCCGGCTGTACCAGACGGTCATTTGGCCCGAGTTTTCGAATGGGTGCCCGTCCAACACGAGTAACTTCATCTGATAAGTCCGGGTTTTCGAAACGGCTGAGAATCGTTTCAATATATTCGTGGTGAACTTCCTCATCGAATTTATATTTTTCGATCAGAACCGCTCCTGATTCCTGAAGGGCTCCTCGAATTTTCTCTTTAATAGCTGGATCGCCCATAACCTGCTTAATCGTCTGGTAGCCATGGAATTTCCCTAAGTAGGCAGCCACTGCATGTCCCGTGTTCACCGTAAAAAGCTTACGCTCGATGTAAGGAGTCAAATCATCGACATACGTAATCCCCTTTATTTCCGGAGGATTTCCTTTAATAGCGGTAGTCTCTACTACCCATTCAAAATAAGGCTCCACCTTAACCGTTAATCGATCCTCCTGATGCTGATCCGGTACAATTCGATCCACAGCTGAATTCGGAAAGCCGATATTCTCAATAATCCAATCCTTTTCCTCAGCACCTGCGTGTTCAAGAACGTGATTTTTCAAAATTTCACTTCCGCCTACCATATTTTCGCAGGCAATCACGTTTCCTTTACCTTCTTTCTGAAGGAGACCCCGAGCTAAGACAGGCGCAATCGCAGACAGAATGTTGGGCCCGACAGCTGTAGTAATAATTTCAGCTTCCTCGATTGCTTTCACGACTGCCTGTTCATCGTTGATGCTGTTTAACCCTGATACATTCGTGACCTCAATAGAACGTTCTGTGCCGGCAAGATCCACGTGATAAGACCTTTTCTGGTTTAGTTCATTGATTAACTCACCATTCACATCTACAAATATGGTTTCATACCCTGCCTGCGATAACAGTGCGCCAATGAATCCTCTTCCGATACTTCCTGCTCCAAAGTGAACGGCTTTCATTTTTTAATTCACCTCATTAAAGATGCTGATAATTTCTTCTTTAGATTGAGCATTTAGAATGGTATCGATATTCTCTTCTTCTGAACATACAATCGCAATTTGGGAGAGGATCTGAAGGTGCTCGTCTCCTTTACCAGCGATGCCAATGAGCAATTTCACGATATTTCCATCACCAAAATCAACGCCTTCTGGAACTGTAACTACAGCAAGACCTGTTTCTTTCACTGATTTCTTTGCATCTTCCGTACCATGAGGGATGGCTACGTAGTTCCCCATAAAGGTAGAAGTCACTTCTTCTCTTTCCATCATTTTATCAATATAAGCTTCTTCTACATAACCACCATCGTGAAGCAAACCTCCTACATAGCGGATCGCTTCTTCTTTAGAGCTGAACTGTGCATTCAATTCAATCGTATTGGACGTTAAAATATTATCAGACATATTCATTCTCCTCTTTAAATTATTAAGATATTTTTTTCTTAAAAAACTGATGAAGCTGATTAGACACATAATTTTTAATTTGGTCTTCTTCTTCTTTTTCAAGCACCCTCACCATTTCAGGTTCCTCAATCAGCATAGAGCTCAAGAAGCTGATCACCTCAAGCCCCTCTTTACTTATATCCTGTGGGGCCAGCATAAGGATAAACACGGACGACAGCATCATTTCGCCATCCATTCCCGTAACTTCCAGGGCTTCGTTAAGCTTAATAATGGTGAAGGTCGGCTCATTTATAGCCGGATGCCTTGTATGATACAAGGTAAGAGTGGTCTCTGGAATCCCTAGTCCTCCCACAGTTTCCCTGTTCACTAAGGCTTCCGTAATGGCTTCCGCTTCTGTGAGCATGTTTTTGTTCTGTAATGTGAGACACACATCTTGAAGAATCTCTTGTTTAGATATACTTGAGTGGCTAAGCACGTACAAACCGTTTAACAACTGTCCAACGGTTGCAGCATAGCGCTGAATACCGCCTACAGAATCTTGGATGGCCTGGAGGGTCTCATCTTCTTGAGCCACGTTTTCTTTGAACGGCTTCATACTTTCCATAATCTTCAATTTTCGAATTCGGTGTTCCAGCCGCTGAATGTCCGCATTTGGAAGCATCGGGTTGACTAGTACATAATCCTCCATACTATCCAGCGGAATGGTAGATACGACTAAATCATACTCCTCTTTTGTTATTTGATCTAAGTCGAACAGAGACTGGTGATCCACTTCTTCAATCTCCAAAAATTGTTTTTTAAGCTTAGCGGCTAAAATTTTGGCGGTACCTATGCCGCTTGAACAGACCACTAACGCTTTAAGACCGCGTGAATCTTCCATATTTAGCAAAGCACTGGCAAAGTGCATCACTAGAAAAGCCGTCTCCTCTTTCGGAAAAGTAATGGTTGGGAAAACAAATTCTGTGGCTCGTGCAAGTGTTAGGAATAATTCTGGATAGTCCTGCTCAATTTGTTCCCTCAGTGGATTTTTAATATCCATTCCCTGGTAGATCCGGTACAAACTCGGCTTCAGATGCACCACTAGATCATTCAACAACTGATCTGACTGGTGAAGATTCTGATGTAAGGCGTTCGATACAAATTCAATCAGCTGCTTTGCTTTAAAAGCAACACTCAAACTGCTATCTTCCAGAATGTAGTCCTGATTGTACCGGACTTTGGCCCCCATTAGATGCATCGTAATGTAGCCGGTTTCCGCTTTTGGAATCGATAACTCAAAGATTTCTTCTAACTTGCTTATTAATTTTCCGGCAATATCAAACTCTTTCGTTGACTGAAGACGAGCCAAATACTCGTCTTCCATTTGAATAAATTCCCCTTGCTGGAGACGTTCAATCGCTAAGGCCAAATGAATGACCAATCCAATATAAGCACTGTCAGCCAAATGATAAGGCAGCTCCGCCCGAATAGAATTCACGGTCTGTTCAATGGTACTGATGTTTTGACGATCAACGAGACCAAGCAAATGATCGGAGACGGCATCCAGCGAAGGTGCAGCAGGAGATTGGATGTTCTCTCGAAGTAATTTAAGAAAATCGTGCTCATTCATATGCTGCATAATGATATATTGGATAGCTTCACGGATGTTGCCTTCTTCTCCCTGAACTTCCACTCCGTAGCCACGCTTACGGATCAGCTGGAGTTGAAATTTAACAAGGATTTCTTCAATCTTATCCAGATCATGACTGATCGTGGCAACGGTGACACCAAGTTCGTTTGATAAAGTCATGAGTTTAACTGGTTCCTGGGACTCAAGCAGCCAGGAAAGAATGAGCACATGACGTTCTTCAGGTGTGTAATCTACAGAGTTTTGTTCATTTATTGACATTCTTAAATCCTGGCGTCTTTCTTCTTCGCCAAGAATGGCTATTCCTTTTCCGGTTTTTTTCTCTAAGGATAACCCGTTGCTTTCCAGTATATCTTCTACGCCTTTTAAATCTCGATGAATCGTTCGAGCACTCACATCTAAAGATTCCGCCAGGTCTTTAATGGTTAGATCTTGAGGAGTCTCAAGCAGCATTTCAATCAGTCTTCGTTCTCGTGCTGAGACATACATACATCCTTCCACTCCTCTCTGTCCGTCAGCCATTGGGAATGATATTCGGACAGAAAAGAGTCTGGTCCAACAGACTCTTTTCTACTTTTCATTATTTCTGCAACTCTTCTACCAACTCATCATACTTCGGACTGTTTAAGAAATTATCAACGGACACATGATGAGCACTTGGAACTTTTTGTTTCGCTCGCTCTGTTAGGTCTTTATGAGTAATAACGATATCAACATCCTGCGGCAGATCATTAATCGCCATGTTCGTCACATTAATATCGATTCCTGCTTTCTTGAATTTGTTTTTCAAGAGGGATGAGCCCATCGCGCTGGATCCCATTCCGGCATCGCAGGCAAAAATAATTTTGTCGACTTTAGAAGCATCTACATCAGGTACTTCCGCTGTGCCGCCAGTTTCTTCAGTAGTAGATTTGTTTTGCAGCTCTTCAACAAGCTCATCGTATTTTGGGCTATTCAGGAAGTTATCAACGGAAATGTGGTGAGCATTCGGAACTCTCTGTTTCGCACGCTCCGTTAAATCTTTATGAGTAATGACGACATCTACATCCTGAGGCAGGTCGTTAATCGCCATATTCGTTACTTCAATATCAAGGTCCGCTTTTTTAAACTTATTCTTTAATAAGGATGACCCCATGGCACTAGAACCCATTCCGGCATCGCAGGCGAAAATGATTTTATCAACTTTGGAGTAATCAAGCTTAGGAACCTCAGCTGTATTACGGTCTTCCGCTGAAGCTTCTGCAGACTGTTTACCAGATAGTTGGCCGGAGACACTGCTCTTCTTCCCTTTCATACCTTCCATCTTAGACGTTGCTTCTTCAATATCTCCCTCGTCTTCACCTTTGCTGGCTTTCAAAATAATCGAGGATACGATAAATGAAACAACAGCTGCTACAGCTACACCAGCAGCAACTCCAAGATAATTACCTCTTGGTGTCATACCCATAATCGCTATGATACTTCCAGGTGACGCTGCGGCGGTCAGTCCAGCATTGAAGAAAGCAAAAGTAGCTGTACCTGAGATACCACCAGCAATCGCGCCTAATATGACAAGTGGCTTGGATAAAATATACGGGAAATAAATCTCATGGATTCCGCCAAAGAATTGAATGATTGCTGCACCTGGTGCTGTTTGTTTAGAAACTCCTTTTCCAAAGAACATAAAGGCGAGTAATACGCCAAGTCCAGGACCAGGGTTTGCTTCAAGTAAGAATAGAATGGATTTTCCTGTTTCTAGAGATTGTTCTGTACCAAGCGGCGTTAAAATTCCATGGTTAATGGCGTTGTTCAGAAATACCACTTTGGCAGGTTCAATGAATAAGTTGGCTAATGGTAATAAACCAGCTGAGATTAGGAAATCTACTCCTACACCAAGAAGTTCGGTGATCCCTGAAAAGAGCGGACTTAACGTAAAGTAAGCAAGTACGGCTAGTACCGCTCCTAATATTCCTGCTGAAAAGTTATTAACGAGCATTTCAAAGCCTTGTCGAACTTTTCCTTCAAAGAATTCGTCCACTTTTTTCATGGCATAACCAGCAATCGGACCAGCAACCATGGCACCAAGGAACATTGGTGTGTCCGGCGAGCCGACAATTACACCCATGGCAGCCGTGGCGGCGACAACTCCCCCTCGCAACCCATGAATCAACCGTCCACCGGTAAAAGCAATTAATAATGGCAATAGATAAGTGATCATTGGTCCAACCATTGCCGCTAAATCTTCATTAGGATAGTAACCATCCTGGATAAATAAAGCGGTGATAATTCCCCAGGCAATAAAAGCAGCAATATTCGGCATAATCATACTACTTAAAAAGCTGCCGAACTTCTGGACTCTTGCCCTCACTCCCACTTTCTCTTGTTGTTCACTCATTTTGTTTCCTCCTTCGTCTCTCAACGCTTTTTTCTCTTTGTCTGTAATTTTATTTTAAAGCGGTTACAGTGCTATATACAATACAATCTAAACGCATGTTTGTCAGAGTCATTGTTGACATTATTAAATAAAGACCCTATTTCAGTCATTTTTTATCAAGATAATCACCTTACATAGGTATAGTTATGCCCGGCAGATTTTTCATTTATGTTATGGTAAATACCCTGGTTGGAATGACAAACCTGTGATTGGTGATGTAAATCCTCATACTTCTAACATGGATTCTGACAATTTGTTTACAATGTCTGTTGTTCGCACTTCTTCTCTTTCCTCTTTATAATAGGAAGCATCATCATTACCACGGAGGAGGTCCTGCCTTGTTCGAACAGCATAAAGGCTTTCAAAAAATGCTTAAGAAAGACGAACTATCATTTGGTGTGAATGTCCCGCTTGAAAATTATGATAAAGAACCACCTCAAATGATTCATCAAGTTAAAAGAGCTCAGCTTGCCGAAAAAATGGGCTTTCAGTGCTTATGGTTCCAGGATGTACTACTTGAAGACCCTACATTTGAAGATCCGGCTACCGGACAAATTTTCGACAGCTTAATTTATCTTACTTATCTCGCCTCCCAAACCTCGTCTATTCATTTAGGAACAGCGGCTCTGGTCACGTCCCTGCGTCATCCGCTTCGCACGGCCAAAGAAGCTGCCAGTATTGAGCGGCTTTTTCCTGAACGGCTCATGCTCGGAATTTCTTCTGGCGACCGAAGGAAAGACTTTGAAGGCCTGGGGATTGATATTATGAAACGAGGTGAGTTGTTTCGCGAGAGTTTTCATTATTTCAATGAAGTTATTGCAGAGGAATTTCCGGAGGTGGAGTCAAAGTTCGGAAAGCTGCACAAGTCGAATCTGGTTCCTAAGCCTACACATAACCTCCCGATCTTTATGACGGGCTATTGCCAGCAAACCCTGGACTGGGTTGCTGAACATGGAGATGGCTGGATGTTCTACCCGCAGCGTCCTGAGAAGCAGGAAGAGATCATTTCAGCTTACAGAGAAAAAGTGAAAGAATATCATGGTTCTGGTGCTTTTCGTCCCTTTTTCATGCCTCTTCCGCTGGAATTAATGGACGATCCTGATTACCCGCTCGAGAAAATACCTGCCGGCTATCGAACAGGAAGAAAACGTGCCGTCGAACTGCTTGAGGAATATAGAAAAGCGGGTGTGAACCATATCATGTTTGGTCTATCCAAAAATGAACGCCCCGTTCCTGAGATACTTCAAGAACTGGGAGAATATGTACTGCCCCACTTTAATAAACCAGCAGAATGATCATGTTAAAACCTTCCACCTCAGGTCATCCATAATATGGATGACCTGAGGTGGGTAAAACTGGGATAATGTTAGGAGAATGATAAATGAGTAAACCTGAAGTTATGCTTCTCGGTACATTTCATATGGCAATGGAACCTCAAACCGTAAATGAGCAGCAGGATCATATCCACACCGTCGTCGAAGCTTTTAAGAAATATAATCCAACTAAAATTGCTGTTGAAAAGTCCTTTCTCATTGAGGAGGAACTCGATCGTAAATATCGGGAATTTCTATCCGGTGAATTGAAACCTACTTACGATGAAGTCGAACAAATTGCTTTCAGACTGGCTCATGAACTAGAACATCCTCGGGTATATCCCGTTGATGAAGTGGTAGACATGAATACACCTTCTTTAAATCAAGTGTTTGAATGGGCTAAAGAACATCAGCCTGAACTATTCCAGGAGATTCTCGAAGTCCAGTCGAAGTTGAAGAAGATGGAAAATGACGAAGATCTGCTGCATTCCCTCTCTTATATTAATCGGCCCGATTATATCCAGGAGCTGCAAAGAGTATACATGAAGCTTGCAAAAGTGGGAGACCGCCAGCATCAGGTCGGGGTTCAATGGTTGAAACAATGGCATCATCGGGATTTAGCCATCTCCGCCAATATTGCGCGGATAGCTGGTCCCCATGATCGAATCTTGGTTTTAATTGGAGGCGATCACCTTCACCTGCTTAATCAGTTCTTAAGCGACAGCGGAGACTTTATCATTCAGTCACCTCGGTCCTATCTTCCAAAATAGAGCCATACAAAATATCCCACCTCAGGTCATCCAATAATTGGATGACCTGAGGTGGGAAGTATTGGAACTATCTCTATGGTTTTTCATTAGGATCTTTTTCTTCTTCTTGGAGGAAGTCTTCTTCTTCATGGAACTCCTGACTGGTTTGTCCAGTTATATAGTCAAAAGGAGTGTAGGAATGGGATGTGTCTATAGACTCTTTCTTTACAAACAACTTATAAGCTATCAGAATAATCAATACACTTAAAGCTGCCCCAACGATTAATATTCCGAAAGCATTTAATATCATAAGAGCCCTCCTTTTGATCTATTTTAACACGAAAAGCCTCCGCGCCATGCACGGAGGCTTCCCTTACTTATTTGTCCTCTTCATCATTATCTTTATTTTTTTCTTCAAGTACTTCGAGAGCTGATCTTCTGCGTTTCTTGCCTTTCTTCTTCCAGCGTTCGATGTGAATCGTTGAGGACTGATAGTCATCAGAGGCCCGAATATCTTCGCTTGAGGCTCTCATAAAGGACCAGGCTAATAAAATCATAATGAAAATCAGCGGAAATCCTCCCACGATACTTGCCGTCTGGAGTGTACCCAAACCACCAAGGAACATGAGCGCAAGCGGCATTAGGCATAGAGCGAACGCCCAAAACAGTCGGTTCCAGCGCATTGGCTCGCCTTCTACACTCTTTTGAACAACAGAAGCAAGGATGTAGGAGGAAGAATCGAATGTCGTCGCCAGAAATATGATAGCAAGCACAGTAAAGGCGAGCACCATGAATTTAGCAAGCGGCAGTTGATTAATAATAGCAATAATCGTTGCCGGAGCTCCATTTTGATCCATAAAACCAACCGCATCAAACGATCCAGTCAGCTGCATGTATAAACCGAAGTTACCCATGATTCCAAAGAACAAGATACAGCCGATTGTTCCATAAATCATCGTTCCAAGAACCATTTGTCGAATGGTTCTCCCTCTTGAAATTCGGGCAACAAACAGACCTACGAACGGGGCATAAACAAGCCACCAGGCCCAATAGAAAATAGTCCAGGATTCTGGGAAATTAGTCTCACCAAATGGACCTATACCTGCAAAAGGCTCCATCCATGTAGCCATTTTAAAGAAATTATCTGCGAGTATTCCAAGACCGTTAACCGTCGTTTCACTAATGAACCGGGTAGGCCCAAAGATGAAAACAAAGGCCAGAATAAACAAGGATAACCAAAGGTTGATGTCACTGAGAACTTTAATACCTCTTTTAAGCCCCGAATACGAACTGATCGCAAAAATCAATGTACATAACAGCATAATGAAAGATTTCAATCCAAGATTCGCCGGGATACCTGTTAGACTATTAACACCTTCAGCAATCATAGGCGTACCAAGCGCAAGCGTCGTCCCTGCACCGCCCAGCAGTCCAAACATAAACAAAACATCTATTACAGTTCCAAGAGGCCCGTCTACTGATTTTCCTAACACAGGACGCACAGCTTCGCTTACTTTAAGTACCGGCTTCTTCCTTACATAATAGAAATAAGCAATTGGTAAAGCAGGAAGCGTATAAATAGCCCATGCAATAGGACCCCAGTGAAAAATTCCGTAAGCGGAGGCCCACTGAATGGCTTCTTGAGACTCAGGAGTTACCCCAAATGGAGGCCCCTGATAATAATAAGCCCATTCTATTACTGCCCAATATAGAATACTCGAACCAATCCCTGCAGCAAATAACATAGCCGCCCAGGAAAACGTGTTGAATTCAGGCTTTTCTCCTTCATCACCTAATTTAATCGAACCATTTTTACTGAACGCTACAAATAATAGAAAAGCAAAAACAACAAAGCCCATAATCATGTACAGCACGCCAAAGTTACCTGTCATAAAACTATTGGCGTCAGCCACAAAAGTTTTTCCGGCTTCAGGGAACAAAATTAGTGGAAGCGTAACCGCTACCAGCAAAATTAATGCGCCTATAAATGTAGGCCAATCAATCAATTTCGTCTTCATTTCAAAGCATCCTTTCTGACTTATCTGCTAGTTGTTAGTTTGTTCCTAAGTAAGCAATTCATTCTTTCTGGAAAAAAGAGGGGATAAAGAGGGGGGTAAGATATAGACAAGCTTAAGCTTAACAAGTGGATACACATATGCCAAATCCACAAAACGATACTTGAGTCTAAATATATTAAAAACCCACTGTCTGGAAGATTTATCCCATGCAAGTTGACTTTTTACTTCTATTCTTGGACGATTATAACGAGATGCTTAAAATTAGGGGAGTTTGTTTATGGAATACACATATAAAAAAATTTTAAAACCCTCTTTATATACCATTTTTATCCTTATTTACCTAATATCTCTTTTTATGGATAATAATTACATAATCTATTTATTAGGCTGCTCCGCACTGGTTATTATTCCGGTTTCCTTTAAAGGAGCGAGTCGTACGTTTCAAATCATTTCTACTATATTTGTTTTTGCCGGATTCCTGATCTTTAGCTTCTCCGGCGAAAACTGGCTGACTCTCCCCTTACATTTTACTTCTACGGCTTTACTTCTTAGTCTTTTATATTTCCTACCCTTTGTTAACAATCTTATGGTGGTGGGCAAATATGACCAAGAACTGCAGAATCTGCTGCAGCTAAGAACAAAACATCTAGGTCAGCTATATTACCGAAGTTCTTTAATTGCTTACATTCTCTGTCTTTTTGTCTTTTTTTCGGCTATTACTATTGTGCAGGGAGTGGTAAAGGATTCAGCACAGAAACTCAGCAAATCACGTCTTGATCCATTTTCCAGCCAATCCATCCTCCGCTCCTTTGCACTGGCCAACGTATGGAGTCCTATAGAAATTTTTATCGCCCTCACTGTTACGATTACAGGAGTAGCTTACTTTGAATTGCTGCCGTGGGCTCTATTTTTTTCTATTTCACTATTGCTCATCGACTGGTGCATTGGATGGTTCACTTACAGACAAGAGGTTTATGAAGCACCGGAAACTTCCTCAGAGACATCCGGCAGTCAATTAATGGGGAAAGTCAGCTACTTACTCGGCATGCTGTTTTTATTTATTTTTCTCGCCTTTGGGGTACAGAAGCTACTAAGTATTACTTATTTTAATGCCGTTATCCTATTGATTTTGCCTTTCACTCTGTTATGGGCGCTTACGATAAAACAACTGAAAGAATTTATAAGCTACAACAAAAAAAACTGGGTTCCCCAGGTCAACGGCTTACAGAACCTAATGCTTTTGTTTATATCACTTGGTTTTTTCAGTGAAATGTTTGAACAGACTACAATGATTAATATGATTCAAACGCCCTTATTGCAATTATCTTCCTTGCCTTTACTGTTGTTCATAGCTATTCAGCTGGTTTCCTTGCTCTTCTCATTAATCGGCATCCATCCCTTAGTAACTATTAGCCTGATGGGAACCTTAATCCAGCCGTTACTGACCGAATTAAATCCTTTAAGTCTCGCTATTGTACTGTTAACATCCACCCTCGCGAGTGACGCTGCAGGTACATTTAATACGACCGTCACCATCATGAGCCAGTTAACAGGCAGGAATCCTTACCGCATAACGAAATGGAATATTGGTTTTGCTATATGGTTTGGAACTGCAGGAAGTCTGCTCGGATGGATGCTTCTCTAAAAATGGCTCTGGCAGAGTTTATTGTTGATTTTTCATAAGGTGTCTATTTCGGAAGAGGGCCGGATTGTGGAAGACTCAGTTTCGAGACTTTTGTGGGAATTAGGTCCTGCGGGGGACGATTTCGACCAGCTGCATCGCCCAGACACGACCAGCATAAGCCGACCATCAAAAGGATTACGGTTTCTCAATCCGTTAATGAGCGGTTTATGTCTCGAGTGTCTGGGTGATGGAACAAGACGAGTTGTTTCCGTAGCCGCCCTCCCCTTTTTGGCAAAGGATCCAAGTTATCTTAAGCAGACTGGAGCTTTACCTTTAAATCAAAAATGAAGTTTAACAAAGCCATAAAAATTAGGAGGGGTATTATGTTCAAGGAGAAAAAAGAATGGGGAGATTGGGTTAATCCTCTTTACCTCCCTCTATTCACAGCCATTCCCATTGATTTATGGCTCATAATAAAAAAAGGACCCTACGCAAGCGTAGAATTATCCATGTATATCATAGCTATTTTATTTCTTATCTATTCAGGGGCTGTAGAAACCAGCCAGGAGGAAGTTAAGCACCGAGTTTTCGGGTATATTTACCTTGTCTCGGCGCTTGTTTTTGGAGCTGTAGGCCTTATGCTTTGGCTGGGCAACTCTTAATTAAATCTGTTATACTTCCATGTCGTTATTAAGGTAAAGCTCCCATTACTTGAATACTCAGTTTCGAGATAGTTGGGAGTCCATTACTCTATGTGGAAGAGGGCTGGTGGGGAAATAACTCGCTTTCCTATGGGGGGAACGGTGAGCTTCCTCGCTCGTTTCACTCCCTGTAGGATCTCACCTAGTCCCTTCTCCCATGGAAGTCTCGTCATTTCCCCACCAACCCAACGATATCTAGTGAACGGACCCTGCTATAGGAGACAGGAGCCATGCTGCATTTGCCTCTAATGCTTCTATAACAAGGTTCCTACACGTAAACAAACATTAAAACTCAGGGTGGATTATAGATGATCCTTGTTCATTGAAAGGTGTTTATTCAGAGAATTTCGAGCGCTCCGTGATCGCATAGGGGCGGAAGGGAACGGCGAAGACTCCTGCGGGATGAACAGATCCCGCAGGGCTGTTAATCCCGAGGAAGCTCACCACATGCCCGCGGAAAGCGAGCCGTTCCCTTCCGCCCCTTTCTCCAGACAATATCTCGAAACGGAGTCTTCAACTACCCGGCCCTATTGCGTAATACGCCTTATGAAAAATCATCAATAAACTATAACAGAGCCAATTAAATAAAGAAAAGCCACGGGAGTATCATTGGGATCGTAATAATAATGGTGACAATCAGCCACGCACTTGGATTTTCACTCGTTAATTGCTTCCGATAAGACATTCCCCACGCTAAAAGTAACAACACGGACATGATGATACTGCGAAAATGAAGGTCCCCATCTTTATTGTTTACAAAGATGTAGACACCTCCCTCAATGAGAATCAGAATCCCAACCAGTATGTTAAAGATATGAGTAAATATCCTGCTCATTTTATGCACTCCTCGTTGTTGTCTTATTCATTTTAACCTCTTCAAGTATATTACATTCTTTTTATTTTTTTGACTATCATAAACATTTTATGGAGTTTTCATTAGACGATTTCTTTCACATTTTCTTCTTGATTCTCAGTCAAGTTCCCGATTCTTTAAGACTCAGCTTCAACCCTGCACGACACAGGAAAGTGTTCTTTATTGGAACTGCCCTGAAAGATATGACCAGCGTCAGCCGACCCTCAAAAAGAATTGCGTTTTTCCATTCATTGATGAGAGGCTTACGTCCCGAATATCTGAGTGGTTAAACAAAACGAGATCTTCCGGAAGGAATCATTATTTTCTTAACAAAAACTAGCCAGCCTGTGAAAACTGGCTGGCTAGTACTTATTAAATAACTTCTCAAGTGGCTGCGTAATTTCGTAAATGGCACCTTTCTCCTTCAGAATCTTCCAATGATCCGCGTAAAAGTAAATCTCTAATAAAGTATGATGATTACTTGAAAGTTTTAAGGCGCCTTCGACATCTTCTGACAGTTCCGCATCCTCTTCAGGTGGAGATTGTTTTAACGTTCTTAATAAGGTTTTAATCTCCTGTTCTGTATTAATCGTAACAGTCTGTCTACCATCCTCTAAATTATAATAAGTCAGAGTCATTGGACGTTCATATTCATGCCAATCATGAGGTGTAACTGCATCCTGGCTGAATTTTACCGGATTAAAGAAATACCTTTGATCTATGTAAACTAGAGATAAAATTATCGTAAATAGAATCCCCATTATCATGATTATTTTCTTTGCCATTTGCTCACCTCGTTTATTATTCTAACAATATTAGTAATATCTTTCCAATTCAACAAGCACATTTTTAAACTATTTACATTATGTTAAATACAATATTTAATTATCTAGCATAAATTGCGACTCTGTATTATCATACGATCATAAGTTGGTAATAGTTTCATTTATATTCAAAAAATGTTTATCTTCTTTTATGTATGGTTATGTTTCACTGGAAGAGATAATGAAAGGAGAGACTCATGAACACAAGTATAGATCACATTTTGCTGAAAGAGGATGGCTATTATCCAAACCACCCCTATTTTCCAGCGTTAGTATATCGTCAGGCAATGGATATGCCAACAAGGGAAGCTGAAAGATTATTCAAGAAAAACCGGTGGTCCAACACATGGGTGGGCGGAATATTTGATTACCACCATTACCATAGCCGAACGCACGAAATTCTAGGTGTGATAGAAGGATCAGCCCGCTTGAAGCTAGGCGGACCGCACGGACAAACCCTGGAGGTTAAAAAAGGAGATTTAATTATTCTTCCAGCCGGCGTGGCTCATAAAAATGAAGGGGCCACTGTTGATTTCCAAGTTCTTGCTGCCTACCCATATGGTGAATCATTTGACTTAAAAACAGGTGATAAAAAGGAATACGAGGAAGCTCTTTCTAAAATTCCTGATGCGCCGGCTCCTGCAGCAGATCCCCTCTTAGGAGAAAATGGACCGTTAATGGAATTATGGAACCGGTCATAAATAATAAAATCCGCTTTAAGGTAAATTCTTAAAGCGGATTTTGATTAGAAATTCATAGCTTTTTATAGAAACCAGTAGCTTTTCCGACAAAACCAAATCCCTCGTAGATCTTATGGGTTACTTCACGTTCTTTACGGTTACCACTGTTTAACTGAATCGTTTTGGCACCTTTAACCTTTGACCAGTGCTCTGCCTCTCTCATGAGTAATCTTCCTACACCTTCTCCTTGATGTTTTCTATCTACTACAAAAGCAATGACTCGAACATGAGGGCTATCGGTATGATAGGCATAACTGAAATTCATCCCAATCATGCCAATGACCCCTTCAGTTGAGTCATATACAAAGGTTTTGAAATCCTCATGAGGCAAAATCACTTCTAAGCGCCGCCTCATCTCGTTTTCTGTGGCTGGATAACCTAATGTTTTCATAAGTTCTGCCAGGTTATTGGCATCATCTATGACAGCTTCTCTAATCATTGACTCATTCTCCTATCCACTCCCTAAAAAAGACCCATTGATGAGTTTTCTCAGCAACAGGTCTTGTCTTTCAGTTACAGTCTCAGATAAGCTTCTTATTAGGCAACCTATCTGGAAGCATTTTCTTTTTTACGAAGCTCTACGCGACGGATTTTTCCGGACGTCGTTTTAGGAAGTTCTTCGGTGAACTCGATTTTTCTCGGATATTTATAAGGTGCCGTGGTGTTCTTAACATGGTCCTGTAATTCTTTTACTAGATTGTCTGTTGGCTCATAGTTGTTCTGAAGTACAATAAAAGCTTTAACAACATTACCACGAACCTCATCAGGGCTTGAAACTACAGCACACTCCTGCACAGCTTTATGCTTCACGAGAGCATCTTCTACTTCAAAAGGTCCAATGGTGTAACCGGAACTGATAATAATATCATCACTGCGACCTTCAAACCAGAAATACCCATCTTCATCTTTTCTCGCCTGGTCCCCTGTCACATAATAATGTCCACGATGAGACATTTTTGTGCGTTCCGGATCCTTATAATACTCTTTGAACAAGGCAGGAGTATCCAGATGCACAGCGATATCTCCAACTTCTCCCGTTTCCACAGGTTCAGCAAGTTCATCAATAATTTCAACTTGATTCCCTGGTGTAGGACGTCCCATGGAACCAGGACGGACCTCCATATCTTTCAAAATTCCTACTAAAAGAGTATTCTCTGTCTGACCATAACCATCCCTAACCGTTACATTGAAATGATTCTTAAAAGTATCAATAACTTCCCTGTTTAGTGGTTCACCTGCAGAAACAGCGCTGTGCAGTCCAGCAAGCTTATAATCATCAAGATTATCTACTTTAGCCATCAGGCGGTATTCAGTTGGTGTACAGCATAAAACGTTAACATTGTGCTCATCCATAAGGCTTAAATAGGTTTTCGGATTAAATTTCCCTTGATACACGAGACCTCTTGCACCCGTGCCCAGCACGGATAAAAACGGGCTCCACACCCATTTTTGCCAGCCTGGCCCAGCTGTCGCCCATACTGTATCACCATCTTGAATAGCAAGCCACTTATAAGCTGCAGTCTTCAAATGAGCGTATCCCCATCCATGGGTATGAACCACTCCTTTTGGATTGCCTGTCGTTCCAGAAGTGTACGATAAAAAGGCCATATCGTCGCTAGCTGTGTCAGCTGCTTCAAGAGTAGAACTGTAATCCTCTAATAATCCGTCAAAATCAAACCAGCCTTCTTTCGAACCTCCTACAGAAAATTTAAGGAGTTGTTCACTTTCTTTCACTTCATCCAAGTGTTCTGTAAAGGGATGGTAACTGACAACCGCTCGTACGTCCCCATGAGTAATCCGGTACTGAAGGTCTTTCGCACGCAGCATTTCTGAACTTGGAATAATAACTAATCCAGCTTTTAAAGCAGCGATATATACTTGATACGCTTCAATCAATCGAGGAATCATGACAAGGATTTTATCTCCCTTTTGCAAACCATGGTCCAGAAAAGCATTTCCCATCTTGTTTGCCTGATGCAGCAGCTGTTCATATGTAACTTCTTTTCGGCCACCGGCTTCACTCAGCCACAATAAAGCCTTTCGATCAGGATCTTCCGCGAACTTCTCCATCTCTGAAACTACGTTATATCTTTCAGGGGCAATTAATTCTTCACGATCCACTTCATATTCCTCCTCTACCATAATGAGCGTCTGTTCATTTTTTACAGCAAACTAATTATATCAAATATTCTTAATTATTCAATCAATTAAATTTTACCCAGGGCAAATCTATTGAGCTAAGTAAATTGACAGAAAATAATCCCTTCATGTATGATTAACGATAACAAGTTCGTTCGTGAGGAGTGAAACCTTATAATGGAAAGAAAAACCGGAAACATGATAAGCCCATTCCCGCTCTTACTTATCAGTCTTTCCATGATGATTATTTTGTTATTTTTCTGCTTTTCTTATCTAATAGGCAGCTATAATTACTCCATAGCCTCAATTATCGCTGTTAGCTTTATAAATGCCTCTGCATTATTAGGCTTCACACGTATTAAAAAACCTTATAAAAAAGCCTTCAGAATAAAATAATTTCTGAAGGCTTTTTCATGTTCTTATTCAATTAAGCGAGACGTTTGAAATTTTCTCCTAGTATTTCGTTCATGGAATGAACCGTAATAAATGCTCGCTCATCCACAGAGGACATAAATTTTTTCAAGCGAGTGTAATCTTTTCGGTTTAAGATTGTCGTAATGACTTCCTTATCTTCCTGATTAAATGCACCCTTTGCGTGGTGAATCGTTGCCCCGCGCCCCAGCTGCTGAACGATGAAATTACGCACAAGATCACTTTCCCGGCTGATAATGACAATTTCTTTATTGTTATCAAATTGTTGCAGCGTATAGTCTATTACTAGACCATTCAGAATAACTCCGAAGAAAGCATACATACCGACTGTTGGACCAAATATAAAGATGGAAGATGCGGCAATTGCTATGTCAGAGAAAAGCACGCCTTTACCTACTTCAATAGAAAAGTATTTATTTAGAATCATAGCAATGATATCTGTTCCGCCTGTAGAGGCTCCTTGATGAAAAACAATGGCCATTCCAGATGCGGCAATAATTTGACCAATAATTAATTGAATCAGTAAGTCATTGCTTAATGCTTCCTGCATTGGAACATAGGTTTCCAGTCCCCAGACCATGAAAGATAGAGCAAAACTAGCATAGATGGTTTTCGCTCCAAATTGAAAACCTAAGAATATAAAACCAACAATAAACAGAACGATATTTAAGCAGATCATTATCATTCCTAATGATAGATCAGGGATAACTTTATTCAATACGATTGATAAACCACTGACTCCCCCTGTCGCTAGATCGTTTGGGGAAAGGAAAAAGTGAACATTAACCGCTACGCATAAAGCACCTATATTCATCATTAGAAAGGACCATATTTTTTTAAGCATCAGTAAGCCTCCTTTATTCAAATAATGAAAAATATTGTCGAACGAATGAATAGTACAATCGGGATTATAGAGCCCTTTTATGCGTTTGTAAACAGCTATGATTGTAAAAAAGTATTTTATTTTATGTAAGCGATTGAAGCTGAAAAATTCACAATTTTTACTTTTTCAATCCTACCTTTCACTCTTTATATCTAAGTCAAATTCCCTAAATTTCTATTTTACAATTAAGAGTTTCAGTCCGATATAAAAGAAGAAGGAAAAAGAAAGCCACAAAATAAACCACCGCATAAATATGCAGTGGTTTAAAAGAGATCAATTGTTTTCATGACTATTCTATTTTGGCAATCGAACAGTTACCGTTGTTCCTTCTCCCTTTTTACTTTCATATGACATCGTGCCATTAAGATCAGAAACGATTTTTCTCGTAACCATTACTCCTAGTCCTGTTCCTTTTTCTTTGGTAGTGAAGAAAGGCTCACCGATTTTGGCTAGTTCTTGAGAAGTCAATCCAGGACCCTCATCACTAACGGAAATCGTTAGTTCATGACTCGACATTTCCGCGTCAATCACCACTTCCCCGCCGTCCATCACATCAATTGCATTTTTAATTAAATTGATGAGGATCTGGTTCAGACGCTTCGGTTCTGTATCGATTTCACCTTCTAAGCCTTTGTGTTGAAATACAAGCTTCACGCCTTTATCCTTCGCTTCCTGTTCCAGTAAACGAATGACGTAAGAAACAATATGCTCTGGAGCTACTTGTTCTAATTGGATAGATGATTTTGGTTTGGACAACATCATGAAATCCTGTACAATCGCTTCAATCCGGTTCACTTCATCCAGAATAATATCTTGATAATTATCCCTTAATTCTGGATTAGCCGCTCCAATTTGCAGGAATCCTTTTATGGCCGTCAAAGGATTTTTAATCTCATGGGCAATTCCAGCCGACATTTGAGTAATAGTAGAAAGCTGCTGGGATTTTTCTTTCAACTGCTCCATTTCTTTAAACTCAGTTACGTCCTCATGAATTCCTATCACGTAATCGGTTCCATTATTTTCTACTGGAAAACCTCTTGTCCGTATCCATCTCTCTTCTCCATTACTACTTTTCACCCGATATTCTACTTGATGCTTTGTGGTTCGCATCAGCTTCATAGACTCTACGACTTTTGGATGATCTGCCTCATTAATCACACGTAGAATAATGGTTGGGTTCGTAAAGGCTTCGCGGCGGGAAATTCCAAATAAATTTTGGAAAGAAGGACTGATATAATGGATTTCTTTAAACTGAGGATCACAAATCCAAAAGACATCTTTAATATTGTTAGCAAGCAATGCAAAACGTTCCTCTGAATCCTTTAAAGCTTGAAGCTGCTTTTTATATTGAGTGATGTCCTGGGCAAATATCGTTATTCCAAGTTCCGTAGGGTGAACCGTCATCAGTACGACCGTATTAGTCTTTTGAATGAAACCTTCGAATTCACACGTCTCCTGAGTTTCCATGGCCCTTAAATAATGCTGAAAAAAATTATAATATTCATTGATAGGATAAACATCCCATAACTTACGATTACAATTTTGTTCAAAAGAAATGCCAGTGATTTGTTCCATCTTTTGATTCGCGTAAGTGATCTCCCAGTTATGGCTGATAATGGCTAACCCGTGAGGAAACTTGTCTACCAGATGGGTCATTCGATGTTTCAACTGCGAATTCTTAGAAGTTGAATAACGAATGCTCTGTTTTTTCGGTTTTTCAGCTAATGTGCCTTTAAAGGATTTACCAGCGGACAATTTTTCCTCTTCCTTGGTCACTTGTACAGAATCTTCCGGATGAAGTCTCTCGTTTCTCACTTTCTCCCTTAAAGAAAACGCAATCTGACCGTTAGTAAGATGAACCATTTTACAATCCCATGGTCGAAAGGTGTTCCCGTTGTTCACCTGCAGGGAGATGTCACGTAGTCCTTCTGTTAATAACTGGTGTAAAACACGTTGTAAAGTATTTTGACTGGATGAAGGGAAGGATTGAAGCCATTCGGTGAATGATAACTCAACATCTTCCAGCTCAAGTGTCCTTTGCATCTCAGGATTTAGTATAACCTTCTGAAGACGCAAATCCAGTAAACAGCCAGGTGTGCCATTCATACTAAGGACATCCAAAATTTCATTACTATGGACTTGGTCAGAATACCTTTCTCTTATCACCAATATTAAGACCTCTTTTCCTTTACCGTTCAAGATTTTCCAATACGTGTATTATTATAACGCATCAAAGGAAAATTTTGAATATTTTCAAACAATTATTCTTAAAATTTAAGTTTTTATTATCTTTACATTTTATTTAATTAAAATGGATATTATGACTTTATTCTACTTTGTTTATTATTCAATACTTCTCCATAAAGTCAGTGAAGCGTAGCTTTGATAAGGAGGCCAGCTTTCACTGAACGATTCCATCTGTTCTTTGGAAGGCTTATCTTCCAAATTAAAATAGGATTTTAGCGCATTTTGTATACCGATATCTGCTTTAGGCAGCAGATTTTCCCTTCCGACTCCGAACATCAGCCAATTTTCAGCTGTCCAGGGACCAATACCTCTAATTTTTACAAGATGCTTCATAACCTCTTCGTCTGCCTGACGGGCTAACCACTCCAGATCCAACTCACCTTCAACTATTTTACGGGAGGCATCGATCACGTATTCAGCCTTCCTCTGGCTGAACTGAAGCTTTCTCAACTCTTCATAAGGGACATCAGCAACGGTTTCAGGTTCAGGATAAAACCAGACGCCGTCCTTTTGGTATCCCAGCCGTTCGACAAACCGAGTACTTAACGTATGAGCAAATTTCATATTTAACTGCTGATGTATAATGACTTTAACTAAGCAATCGTACAAATGAAAATCCTTGACGATAGGTGTGCCTGGATAAGATGAGAACAAATCTGCAAGGTTGGTGTTAAGAAAATGACTCTGGACGTCCTCAAGATTACGATCCCATTGAAATAAGTATTGCACATGCTGAATCAAAGCTTCTTTGGCCTCTTCATCTTCACTGGAAATACTAAAAGATGGACGAACAGTGGTGCCATGGGCCTGGACTCGGACTACATGAGAACCGTTGTTTAGCTTCACAGGAACATCTACCCACCGCTCATCTTGATCCAACTTCGTTAAAGGGTCATATGACCATCGCTGCAATGTATAATCGAAATCATAATAACTATTTGCTGTAAGTATTTCTTCCCACACCCCTGTAACCTCCTTCGCTCCAAGTGATCCATTATAATGTGTTCCCTTACCTTTTCCCTACTCCATTAATGCCTAATCTAAATTTAATATTACATGCTAAAGTCATTTCTAAATAAAGTCTCACACAATGGGGACTATAATTAAAAAGAAATAACGTGGATATCAAACAGATCCTTTAATAAAAGACTCCGTTAACCGTTATTGCTGTATTTTCCGGAAGTAGAATATTCCACTAACAGGCCGGATACTTGAAGACTCAGTTTCGAGATATTGGTTTGACGTGAAGGTCCTGCGGGGGACGATTTCGCTTTCCGGCCCTGCACGACGCAGGGTCGTTCGACGTTGCCACAGGAGTCTTCATCATCCCCCTCCGGACCTTGCCAAATCAGAAGCTCGAAACCCTTCAAACATCACCTGCGTAATGAGGAATGAGACCATGTGGTTTTCTCCTTATTCTCAGGATGTAAAGACCCGCAATAACCTGCCATAAAACCATTTAATCCAGACTAATCAGGAGGGTTTTTCTCTTCTAGAAGGGTCCGTTCACACAATTAAAGTTGGGTTGGTGGGGAAATGAGGAGACTCCCGCGGGAGAAGGATCTAGGCGAGACCCCACAAGGAGTGAAACGACCGCGGAGGCTTGCCAGTTCCCCCGCAGGAAAGCGAGTTATATTCCAACCAGCCCTCCTCCCCATAGAATAATGGACCCAAATTATCTCGAAACTGAGTCTTACAGAAAAGGGAACTTATCTTTAATATCGTCAAAAAGATATAAATAAAACCTCTACACGCGGTGCGTGTAGAGGCTGTTTGTTACAGGCTCCAAATTGGAAAAGGAAGCAGTTTTTTTACCATTAAATCGTTAAGGCTGCCGAAATGGTAGCCGCGTTTTCTGAGTTCATCAATTAATTGCTCCAGAGCTTCCGCATTATCCTGCGAGACTGTATGCAAAAGAATGACAGCCCCAGGATGGATTTGGTCGAGGACACTATGATAAGCATACTCCCAACCTTTTTGGTTATTTGTTTCCCAGTCCTTAAAAGCAAGAGACCAGAACGCATGGGTATATCCGAATTCTTTGGCCCACTTTAAAGTTTGTTCATTAAACGTGCCCCGAGGTGGACGGACAAATGTCATGGTCTCCTGATCTGTTAGTTTTTTCACTTCCTGATTCACTTTGTCCAGTTCCTGTTTCATTTGTTCCTTAGAAACTTTCGTGAAATCAGGGTGGCTCCAAGAATGGTTACCGATTAAATGGCCTTCATTAGCCATGCGTTTTAACAAATCAGGAGCACTTTGAATGTAATGCCCGGTCACAAAAAAAGTAGCAGGCACTTCTTTTTCCTTTAAAATATCTAATACTTTCCCTGTATATCCCTGCTCGTATCCATTGTCAAAGGTTAAGTAAATAACAGGAGCTCCAGAAGGATCGACATAGAATCCATCCTCTTTTTCCAGCATAGGCCCATAACGGCCTACATCCGGTGCTTCTCCATTATCGCTTTTTTTGTACCCCCAGCCTTCTGCCTGTATCGATAACGGCTGAAGAAGAAACGTAAAGGCTACAAGTAAAGACAGCATATATTTCCACATGACTACCACTCACTTTTTGCTTAGTATGCGTGAGTCAGCAGCTAAATATAAAGAAAGACAGGTGGGAATATTACCCACTCGTCTTTTTTTAAAGAATTAGTGCAGCAGCCCATCCGAAGATAAATAACGGGATATTATAATGGAGAAAAGTAGGTACACATGTATCCCAAATGTGGTTATGTCTGCCGTCCGCATTCAAACCGGAAGTAGGTCCAAGCGTACTGTCTGACGCTGGCGAGCCTGCATCGCCCAGTGCGCCTGCCGTTCCAATCAGAGCTGCTGTAGCCATCGGTGAAAAACCGGCGCTGACGCATATAGGAACGAAGAGAGCTGCTAAAATTGGAACCGTCGCAAAGGAAGATCCAATTCCCATGGTGACAATCAGTCCTACAAGCAATAAGATAAAAGCAATAAAGGCTTGATTATTTCCAATATAGTCAGAGCTGATTTCTACTAACGCACTAACCGATTCGGTTTGGGTTAATACATTAGCATAGCCTGACGCTACAAGCATAACAAAGGCAATAAATCCCATCATGCCGATTCCGTCGTTAACCACTTTGTCGCCTTTAGTGAAAGGAACGACACGAAAAATGAACATAACGATAATTCCAGCTAGAGCAGCAAAGACCAGGTTCTGCCATAACGCCTGAATAATTAAAGTAACCAGGATAGCCAGAAGCGTCCACAAATGCTTAAGCTCGAAACTCTGACTTAAAACAGGTTCTTCTATAGCATCTTCGGCTTCATTAAGCACAGGGGCTTCTCGCTTCTTTCGATACGTAATTAATACAGCTATAAACAAACCAACGATCATTCCTGACCCTGGAATAATAAGCGACTGAGCAATGGAACCAATGCCTAGACTTATTCCATTCGTGTTCATAGCCTCCTGGATGGTCTCATGGAAAAGCAAACCGAAGCCTGCTGGAATCATAACGTAAGGAGCTTTCAAGCCAAACGTTAGCGCTGCAGCAACAGCACGACGATCCAGTTTCATTTCATCGAACAACTTTAACAACGGTGGTATTAATATAGGTATAAAAGCAATATGAACCGGGATGGCGTTTTGTGATAAACTCGCAACGAAAGCAATAACGAACACAATCATCGTACGTCTGCTCTTTAATGCACGAAGTAAATAATTGACCAATAAGGCCGTAATTCCAGAATAACTTATAGCGACAGCAAAAGCGCCAAGCAATATATAACTTAAAGCAACATTTGCCTGGCCGCCCATTCCGTTCACTAGCAATTCCAGGGACCTCGTAAGTGACTCCCCATTCATTAAACCAGCGGTTAGTCCGGCGGCAATAATTGCGATGATGACATTAATTCGTAATAGACTTAAAATCGTCATTACGAGGACAGATACAATGACTGCCCAGGCCATAATCCATTCTCCTCTCTACTTCTATCTTTTATTTATTAGCGATTTACCATGATAAAGTACAATATTAAAAAAATCAACCCTCTTATTCGAGAGTCAACCTAGAAAAAATTCACATAAATAATAATAGCCGCTATAGCTATGCTTGAGCCCATAAGAATCTTCCTTTGCGAATGTTGAATGGAACGTCCTGACCATTTACGGAAAAGAGCCATAATAAGGGTCAGCATAAACAAAAAGCCGAGCACAGGGGAAATATAAAAAATCAGAAGATCCAGTTCATTCCCCTCCTTTTTTATTATTTGTTCATTTTATTCTCTAATTCTTCAAGCATAGAAATTAAATGATCAATATCTTCTACAGAAGTGTCCTCAGGCTCCAATTCTTCTATTCGAATCATGAATTCAGATAATCGTGTTTTTAAATCATCGATTTTCTCTTGCTGGGTCATATTAACGAACTCCTTTTTGTACTTTTTCAGCCATGCTTATCATAGTACAAGCATAGCTTGATGTCTATCATGAACTTACTGGAAGATAAACGCTCTAATCTTACAGCTTATAACCTGCCTTCTCACTACCTAAACTGAAAAGAATGAATTTCTTATACTAATTCTTTTTTTAAAAATGGAATGGTGAAAGTGATCGTGCTTCCATTTTTAAGTTCACTATCAGCCCGTAGGGCCCCTCCATGTTGTTCTATTATGGATTTTACAATGGCGAGCCCTAGCCCCGTTCCTCCCGATT
Source organism: Halobacillus sp. B29 (assembly GCF_052246755.1). Taxonomy (NCBI): domain Bacteria; kingdom Bacillati; phylum Bacillota; class Bacilli; order Caryophanales; family Bacillaceae; genus Halobacillus; species Halobacillus sp. B29. Next base: position 260,214 of record NZ_JBQQCM010000001.1, on the reverse strand, counting down.
CTCTTGATCGTGACTTTTCCGCTCTGTAAAAACGTGAAAAAATCTTAGTAAGCTCCTCTTTTTCCATCCCTTCCCCATTATCTTTAACGGATATAGTTAAATTAGATTCATCATGGTCGATTGAAATGGCCACTACAATCGAATCAGCTCCATATCGAACAGCATTTTCTGTTAGATTATTCATTACTTGAGTTATTCTAACAGGGTCAAGCGATAAGGTTACGGAGGGAATCTGCCGAGGGACATCGATACACACATTTTTGCTTTTACCGTCTTCTACTACATCGTCTAATAAAGATTGAAAGAAAACACGGCTGTCCACAAACTGCTGATCCAAAGGCAGCTGTCGAAGATCTAATTTAGAAAATTGAAAGAGGTCTTCTATTAGATGGTCCAGCTGATCGGTTTTTTGCCTGATCACCCGAAAATACTTTTTCTGCATTTCATCCGTTTGAGCTACTCCGTCCTGCAGTCCCTCTACATACCCTTTAATTGAAGAGAGTGGAGTACGAAGATCATGTGAGATATTGGCAATTAGTTGTTTGCGGTCTTCTTTAAATTGTTCCTCTTTTTCCTGTGATTGTTTTAGGTGTATTCTCATCGTATTAAAGCCACGGATAAACTTGCCTATCTCATCCTTTTTTCGATACTGAATGGGATAATCTAAATTACCTTCTTTAACTTCCTCCGTTGCTGCATAAATTTCTTTCAAAGGACTAAGAATTGTACGCGAGATATACCAGGTCCAGCCGATTATAAGCAAGATGAGTGCGATTAATCCGCCTCCAACACTAATGAGGATACTTCTTAAAATTGTATCGGTAAATGGCAGTTGACTGGATAATTTGACAAATAAGATGCGGCCGTCCTCAGCCTGAACATGAAAAAGAGTGGAACTATCTACGATAGCTTCATTATGAGGCGCAGTTTCGTGGTCCTTGTATGAGGTGAACACGGTTTCTCCTTCAGCATCCTTAATGTTAATTTCTGCTGCGTATTGATTCACAAGCGCGTTGAGTTCAACATCGGAAACAGAAGTGTGGGTTAATTGTCTTTTAAGTGTGGATTCTAATTCATTCATCGAATCTCGGTAAGAACGTTCTTTTTCTTCTAATTCTGAAGATTGGAGTTGAAGAAGAGAACCTGTCACCCCAATAGGGAGGAGAATAAGGGAAAGAAACGCTAAGATCAAACGCACTTTCAATCGTCCCATGATGATTCAACTCCTCCCTCGAATTTATAACCTACTCCCCACACAGTCCTAAGATAGACAGGATTAGAAGGTTCTTTTTCAATTTTTTCCCGAAGTTTGCGCATATACACCATTAAAGTATTGAAATCACCCATATGGTCATAGCCCCAAATCTTATCAAAAAGCTGCTCCTTCGTGAAGACTTGTCCTTCATGACTAGCCAGCAGATGCAGGATCTGAAATTCCCTTGCTGATAACTCAATCGGGTGGTCGTTTATTCGAACCTTGTACTCACTAGCGTCGATGGTTAAATCCCCAAACGTTAAAATATCCTGTTGGAGTGAGCCATCGTGTGAAAAGTGTCTATAGCGCCTGAGTTGTGCTTTAATCCGTGCTACTAACTCACTTGGACTGAAAGGTTTCGTAATATAATCATCAGCACCAATGCCCAGTCCGATAATTTTGTCGGATTCACTTTTTTTAGCTGTCATCATAATAATCGGGATCATCGATCGGGAGCGGATCAACCTGCATAATTCCATTCCATCAACTTTTGGAAGCATTAGATCCAGTACAGTAAGGGTAGGATTTTCATGCTGAAATAAGTCCCACCCTTCCTGACCATCCTTTGCATGTATCACTTCGTATCCTTCCATCATTAAATAGTCTCTAACTAAGTCCGCAATTTCAAACTCATCTTCGACCACAAGAATTCGTTCATTTTCCACCTTAATCCCCCCATCCCTTCTACAACTTTAGTTAGCCATTATACGGCAACGTCTCTTTGTTTGAAAATCACCCAGGAGGATATGAAAAAAACAAAGAAATAGATGAGGAGCACAGCAATGGAGAAGGTCATCGTCATCCCTTCTACAACCGGTGTTCCATCGACATACTGCATGAGATTTGTATTAGCGAAAAGTACAAATCTCACCCAGTCATACTGGCTGAGCAGCTGGACAATCTGAGGACCTGTAAACATAAGAAATATGGAAAACCCAATCGCTAATGAACTACTTCTAAAAATGGTAGAAATCATAAAGGCCACCGTAGCCATCATAATAATTTCTATACTTCGAAAACCAATCAAACTGATAATGTGCCCCACCATATGCTGCTCCACAACCTGACCACCGGTATAAGTCAAATAGGGAAGATCTGATGCTGCGTTACCGAAAAATGCAAGACCAATTATATAAGAAAACCCAAATAATAAAACAAGCATGAAAAGAGCAAACATCATCGTTGTAATAAACTTAGCCAGCAAGATTTTTCCTCGACGCACAGGACGGATCAAAAGCAGCTTAATTGTTCCTGTAGAAAATTCACTGGCTACAATCCCTGCTCCGATAACAATCGTGAATAGAGTGGCAATTGCTGTGAAATTAGTTGCGTCTATCATAAATCCCCACAAAGAGTCGGCAGAAACAGGCGGGAGATCATTGTCTAAACGATATTGCTGAATGGCAATTTCTTTCCCCATGGCTTCTCGACCTGCTTCAATATCAGGACCATTTTCCATACCTTCTTCCATCTGTGCAATTCTCGCTTCTGCTTGATTTCTCCAATTGGACTGGTCTCCATTATCCAGCACATACTTCTGTAACATCGCAAAACCAAGGAGCAAAGTGATAAGAATCCCAACCATAATCCAGGTTCCTGTTTTTTTATAAATTTTAATGTGCTCATTCTGTAGTATTTTTAGAAAATGCATTATGATTCCTCCCTGGTTAATTCTAGGAATGTATCTTCCAAGGTTTGTACATTAGAATAGATTTGATAAAGCTTGATTTGGTTTGATATCAGTAACTCAGCTACTTCAGGAATCTCTTCTTCTTCTGAAACAGTCAATTCTATCCAGGAACCCTTCTTCTTTGGATACCATGAACGGTCATTTAATAGTTGGAAAGCTTCCCCAATAGGAGAGGCCTTCAGTTCAACCGTGAGATCTATATCTTTACTTACAAGATCCTGGATTTTTTCTACACGAATCAACCGCCCGTGTTGTATAATTCCAATTCGGTCACACATAAGTTGCATTTCGGACAGTAAGTGGCTCGAAACAAAAACTGCCAGGTTCTCTTCATGAGCGATCCTTCGGATATACTGACGTATTTCCCGTATACCTGCAGGATCAAGACCGTTCGTAGGCTCATCTAGGATCAGCAATGATGGCGAATGAAGAAGAGCCTGAGCAATCCCCAGCCTTTGTCTCATCCCTAAAGAATATCCTTTTACTTTCTCGTGGATCCTCTTTTCAAGCCCTACAAGTTTAATGATTTCCTCTAGACGCTTCTTCGGTATGTCCTTCGGGGTAAGGCGAGCATAATGCTTCAAATTTTCAAGTCCGGTAAGATATGAATACATTTCAGGGTTTTCAATTATGCCGCCTACGTGGGCGATAGCCTTTTCAAAATCACGCTGAATGTGATGGCCTTGAATATAGATCTCTCCTTCAGACATCTTCATGAGACCTACAAGCATTCGAATCATCGTGGTCTTACCGGCTCCATTGGGTCCAAGGAAACCAAATACTTCTCCTGGATAAATATCGAGTGATATCCCGTGAATAATGGGTGTTTTTCCTATACTTTTCTTAACATTTATAACTTGAGCAATGGGCTGGAGCATTTTTGTTCCTCCTCTTACGTTTCTTGATCATATTATCCCTCAAAAAACTTAAAAGACGTTTATAAAGATCTTAAAAATAACTTAAAAATACCATATAAACAATTAGAAGAAACTGTCACCTCAGGTCATCCATATTATGGATGACCTGAAGTGACAGTTTTTACAAAATAGATGATCTTTTATTACATTGGATAATGAGGTAAATACTCGCTTCTGTTTGTGGGGATTTTTACTATTTAAGATTATGCTTAAGAGATCATAACGAAGAAAATGAAAGTTAAGGCAAGCATAGCTCTATGTCCATCGTGGACATACTGGTAGATAAACATGCTATAATACTTGCCTAAGAGGAGGTCAGATTCTATGGGGTTAGATTATATAGATTTAAGTAAATGGGCAGAAGATCCCAGTCCGGCAGTTGTCATTATAAGCAGCGCCATCCTGCTTTTCTTAGCTGTTATTATTATCCGAAAAATAATTCAATCATTCTTCAAACGAACCTCCTTTATCGAGGAGCGAAAAGAGCAGACATTAGAATCCATGTTCAACTCCATCATAAGCTATGCTGCTGTGATTGGATTTATCTTTATTGTACTCGATCAATTCATTCCTATTGGAAGACTACTGGCCGGGGCTGGCGTCATCGGTATTATTGTTGGTTTTGGTGCGCAAAATCTGATTAAAGATTTCTTCGCCGGTTTGTTTCTCCTTTATGAGAAACAACTGCATAAAGGTGACTTTATTACTTTGAATAATACCTTTCATGGAACGGTAGAGGAAATCGGCCTCCGGTTTTTAAAAATCCGGCAATGGAGCGGCCGTCTGCTCACCATAAGCAATGGACAGATTACAACAATTGAGAATTATAACTTTGAGCATATGCGTGTAATTGAAAAAATCACAACGAACTTCAAAGAAGATCCAAAACGCATGTTTGAGGTTTTAGAGGAAGCCTGTGTGCGGATGAATGAAGAATTAGCTGTCTATGTGAAAAAGGATTTAGCAGACAAACCGATTGAGCCTTTCCAAGTCTATGGTATGACTTCATTGAACGATCACCATCGAGGTTATGAATATACAGTGACTGGACTGGTCTATGACCTTGTTTACTGGACAGCTGCAAAAGAAACCCGGCGGATTCTCGCTGAAACCATGCATAAACATAAGGTAGCTATGGCTGAGCAGCGCATTGAAATGAGGACTTATTCCTCCGAAACGGAAGAATAAGTCTTCTACTCTGCAATCAATCGAAAGCTTATGTGATTCTCTACGGGGATCCAGGCTCCGATTTCCTGCTTGGTTACGTTTTTTACAATAACCTTTTTGTCGCTTCCCTTTAGCTGAATGTAAACATCCCCAAAAGCTGCTTCTCCTGTTTCCTTAAGAGCGGGAGCATATGCCTGCAGAACACCTTTATAATCAACAGCTATGTCGTAAGCCTTACTATGAGTCGTTCCCCTGCCGATCACCGTTTGATAAGCAAGCGGAAGTTCTGTGTTTTTTTGCGCTTCAAGCAAAATCATTTCCCTCAATTGATCACTATGGCTGGTTTGAGTAGTCAGGCCACCCTGAACCTGCTTCTCTACGATTTGCTCATAACTTAATTTTTCAGTCTGAGGGCCACTTACATTATTAAGTTCATTCTCATTAATTTTTTGATATTTCCAGTTCACCGTTGTTTCTTTAGAGTGATAAGCAAGCGGCCAGCGGCCAAGGAAGATTTCCCCTCTATATCCTATCGCAAAAGGGGAAGGAGTGATCGACGTTTCATTGAACATTTCGATTAGTGTCGGGTTGGTAATTTTCACATTTGTATCTTTGAGAAGCTCGTGAGTTCTGCTTTCTTTTTTCAATTTCCTATCTTCGCCATTCTTATTTGTGTACGTATTATTTTCAGAAATGTTGACCACATGACCGGGCACGCGGGTATCGTTTCTGTCTTCCTGCTTCGCTTCAACTGCGATTCCTGATAAACAAGCCCCCATCAGCCAAACCACTGCAGCAGTTAAAAGGATTTTTCTTACCTCCATCTTTCTGACCGCCTTTCGTTTTTCTTAGTCTGCGGAAGATAGAGTCCTCCTATGCTGGAAACCTCAGGAAAGCAATTTATTCATAGCCCATTGAGCTTTTGTATCGAAAAACTGAATGGCCGGGCCGATTCCTATTAAAATAACGAGCGTTCCAAAGCCAATCGGCCCTCCGAGTATCAGAGCTCCTACCAATGCAAATACTTCGGTAAGCGTCTTGGAGAGTGTCAGACTAAAGCCGAATCGTTTTTGCAGAGCCACCATAAACCCATCCACCGGATTTAAAGAGAACTTCGATTGCAAATACAAAGCGACTCCAATTGCAATAGCGACAATACCACTGAGAAGGATAATTAATTGCTCCCAGAACGTAGAGAACGCAACCGTATTCAATGCGCCTAAGAGCCAAAAATCGATAACTTTCCCCAAAATTAATATAGTAATGACCGCCAGTACATCAGGGCGCTCTTTTGCGATGAGAGCGTTACTGACAATTAACAATGCGCCGATGATAATGACCCAGTTTCCGACTGTAAGTCCAAAAGACTCTGTTAAACCAACGTTTAGCGCATCCCACGCTCCTGCTCCTAAATCAGCTTTAATCGTTAAGGATATACCAAAGGCAATTATAACAATTCCAACTAAATAGAATATTGCTTTTAACAGCATGCTTTTCATAAGCTACTCTCCCTTTTTTCTATAAATAATGTATTACACTGGGATTTATTTTTTATGAGTGTAAGGTGGTTTAAAAAACTTTCCACAAAAAAAGAGCGCTTACCCTTCATTAGGATAAGGCTCTTTAATATTACTAGCTTAGTTCGATGCACTCAAGTGTTTCTTCTACTTCAATACTGTTTTGAACTGATTGTACCATCGAGCAATTATTTCTTGATATATCAAGATTTTTCAACAATTTATCCTGGTTAAGACGATAGCCTTTCACAGCATAATGGAGATGGATTTTTTCAATTCGATTCGCCATCTCCGAGTTACGTGTAACATCTGCTGTAACTTTGATGTCTTCAAACTCAATCCGCTGTTTGTCTAGTATTTTACGGAAGACTCCGATGCTGCAACCGGCAATGGAAGCTACCATTAATTGATAAGGCCGAAAACCGAATGCTTCGTCTCCTGAAATATTTAATTGTCCATAATCAAATGATGTACGTACCCCGTTCTCTTTTAAATAAAAATCCATGTTCTCCACTCCTTTCGAATTTTTCAAGCCATTACTTATATAGTAACCGTTTTAACCCTTGTCATAACCTTCTAAGTAAAAAGACTTGCCCTATTTATTGAGATTCCTTTACGATAATGAAGGTATCATATATTTGGAGAGGAGGGAATTCTTTGGTCTCCACTCGTACAAGATTTTGGATTTTAATTGGACTGGTTACGATATCCGGATTTTCACAAGGCATGCTTCTTCCCCTGCTCGCTGTTATTCTTGAACAAAACGGAGTTTCCTCTTCGATCAATGGCCTGCATGCAACTGGGCTGTACATCGGGATTCTCATATCCTCTCCCTTTATGGAAAAACCGCTTCAGAAGCTTGGCTACAAGCCCGTGATTATGATTGGAGGAGCTCTTGTATTCATCTCCCTGGCTCTTTTCCCATTCTGGCAGGCTTTGTGGTTCTGGTTTATATTAAGAGTTGCAATTGGGATCGGTGATCAGGTACTTCATTTCGGAACACAGACTTGGATTACCGCTACGTCTGCCTCGCATTCACGAGGCAAAAACATCGCTTATTACGGACTATTTTTCAGTTTAGGATTTACCATTGGCCCCTTAATGACCAATTTACTTGAGTTTAGTATCTACTTGCCGTTTCTTTTATCTTCCGTACTCAGTTTAATGGTCTGGCTTATGATGTGGAGAGTTAATAATGAGACTCCTCCAAACGATCAGGCTACCGCTTACGGAACCAGTTCTTACAAGCGGTTCCTCAAGGCAATTAAAATCGGCTGGGTCGCATTTCTTCCACCGATGGCTTATGGATTTCTGGAGGCCACTCTCCACGGTATTTTCCCTGTCTATGGTTTAAGGATCGGACATGATGTGAATGTGCTGTCGTTTATTATTCCATCTTTCGCAGCAGCCAGTTTGTTATCCCAAATCCCCCTGGGAGCACTTAGTGATCGCGTGGGGCGTAAGATTGTTATCCTGACCGTTGTTTCAGGAGGGATCGCCGCCTTTATTCTGGCGGCGATATTTGAGGAATCTACCCTAGGCTTATTCGCTACGTTTGCGATGGGCGGACTGTTTGTCGGCTCTTTATTTTCGTTAGGAATTTCATACATGACCGATTTGCTGCCACGGGAGCTTCTGCCGGCAGGCAATATACTATGCGGGATGGCCTTTAGTATTGGAAGTATCCTTGGTCCATTTCTATCCGGCGCCTTCTTAGATTTTATGCCAGGGCTGTCTTTCTTTTATATTATTGTTGCTCTTTTAGTTATTGTGTTTGCTGCCACCGTATTATCGAGAGATCCTCAGACACAAAAAACTGCGGACGCCTAAGTCCGCAGTTTTTTTATTCAGATAAAGCTTGATTTAATTTCTCCAGGTTCTGCTTCATCAGACTGAAATAATTTTCATCATTCTGAATATCCTCTTCTGTAAGCACTGAAAGATTATGAATGCGCAGAGGTTCAGCTCCAATTTCACTTTGAACAACCTCCGCAACTTTAGGGGTGATGTTCTGTTCAAACAGAACATGGTTTAAATCATGAGCTTCAGCTGTCTCAATAATATTCTCCAATTCCTTTTGGGAAGGCTCATTGGATGGGCTTAAACCGGAAACAGCAATTTGTTCGATTCCGTATGCCTGCTCCCAGTACCCATAGGCTGCGTGAGAAACAATGATTTCATTTTTTGGTTTGTTTTTTAACTGTTCATGAAATTGATGATCTAAGTCCGTAAGCTTCTGTTTTAGTTCTTCAAAATTTTGATTAAATTGCTCCTCTTGCTCGGGCTTTAGCTCTATAAGCATTTCTTTAATATTTTCAGCCAACTGAATCGAACGGATCGGATCCAGCCATACATGAGGATCATTCTCTCCATGATCCTCTCCTTCATGATCACTCTGCTCTTCACCCTCATGAGACGTGCTATCTTCTTCGTCAGCATGATCCTCGCCTTCATCCGCATGCTCATCGCTGTGTCCAGCCTCTGTAGAGTCTTCCTCGTGGGCATGTCCCTGCTCCTCTATCTCTATCCCTTTAGCCGCTTCTAATACTTTAACGTCTTCAGGTTTCAGAGAATCAGAGATTTTTTGAGCATAACCTTCCAGGCCTGCTCCATTATATATAAAGGCATCCGCCTCAGCCATATTCACCATTTCTTTAGTGGTTGGCTCGTAGGTATGCGGATCGGTTCCTGGAGGAAGAATAGTTTCCACTTCAACCGCGTCTCCTGCTATTTGCTCCGTAAAATACTGTAAAGGATATACAGTCGTGTGGATCTGCAAGGCAGACTCTTTGTTTTCTCCAGATGCATCATCTTCCTGACTTGAAGTATCTTCGCTGCATGCCGCCATGGCAAATGTTAAGATCGTTATAGATAATATAATAGCTAGTTTTTTCACCGTTTCCCCTCCTCTTTCCATTCCAACAAAATTATATCGTAATGATTACTCCTTGTAAATAGTAACCATTACTTTTTGAAATCTTTTAAAAGGAAGTCTGCGATGCCTCGCACCGCAGACTCTTAATGGCATTGAGGACATTTACCGTAGATTTCAAACTTATGATTTTCAATGTCATAGCCTTTTAAATTTTCATTAATGCTGTTCATCGGACAGAATTCAATAGACTTCGTTTTTCCGCATGTCGTACATATAAAATGATGGTGATGACCATGGGTCTCACACCCCAGCCGAAAGTGTTTCTCTCCACCAAGCTCTGTCGCCTCCAGAATTTCCTCTTCGGTAAGCAGGTAAAGATTCCGGTAAATTGTATCATAACTGACCCCAGGGAAATCTTCCTGTATAGTTTTTAAGATATCCTTTGCGGCAATATACTGATCCTGCTGGACAAATATCTCGACAATCCGCTCTCTTTGCTTCGTCCGTTTATAACCTTTTTCTTTCAAACGCTGTAAAGCAGTCTCGACATTCATTATACTTCACCCTTTATCCATTGTTGGGTTCTAACCTTTTTGAAAAGAATCGTCATCACAAGAATAATTACGGCAACCATAACAATTGTTCCGCCTGGAGGCACACTCAAGTGATAAGATGAAAACAAACCGATCAATACGGAGGTCTCACCAAATGCAATCGATAATCCAATTGTCTGCTTAAAGCTCCTCGCCAGACGTAATGCAGAGGCCACTGGAAGTGTCATCAGGGCAGAAACGAGCAAGATACCTACCACCTGCATGGAAGCGGCTATAACGAGCGCTACCATAACGATAAATAAAAGATGGATCCAACGGCCGTTCACACCGGAAATCGAGGCCTGCTCTTCATCAAAGGATAATACAAACAATTCTTTATAAAATAGTATAACAATAGCAATAACCATGATGGTAATAATGAGCACGGTCCACATGCTTGTTCGATCAACAGCCGTTACACTTCCAAATAGATAGCTGAACAGATCGGTATTAAATCCGTCTGCGAGTGATATAAGAATAACCCCAAGCCCTATTCCGCCTGAGAGGATGATCGGAATAGCGAGTTCTTCATAATGCTTATAAAGTTTTCGGAGCCTTTCAATTAAAATAGCGCCGCCAACCGAAAAGACCATTCCCATATAGACAGGATTCCAGTCATTAATACCTGTTACCTTCTTCTCGAGCAGAAGGCTTGCTGCGATCCCGGTCAACGTAATATGAGATAAAGCATCGGCAATCAGTGAAAGGCGTCTTACAACAATGAATACTCCGAGAAGAGGGGCTACAATCCCGATCAGTACTCCGGTGATGGCTGCATTCTGGAGAAATTCATACTGAAAAAAACTTTCAATCATGATGGATTCACCTCGTCATGGTCGTGGTTGTGAGTTAGCTGCTGGACAGAATGACCATACAGACGATTAAGATCTTCATCATTGAATTCTTTGTACTCTTCTGTATTTCCGTGGAAATGAACGGTTTTATTCATACATACTACATGGGTGGCGTGCTGTGTAATGGTTCCGATATCGTGCGTTACCATTAGCAGGGTGATCCCCTGTTCTTTATTTAACCGGCCCAGCAGATCATAAAATTCCGTGACGTGCTTAGCGTCCACCCCTACCGTTGGCTCGTCTAAAATAAGGAGAGAAGGATCACTGACAAGAGCACGTGCTATAAACACCCGCTGTTGCTGCCCTCCTGACAATTCCCCAATATTGGAATGAGCATAATCTTCCATTTCAACTGTACGTAAAGCCTTCAACGCTTTATCTTTATGGGTTTTATTAAAAAATTTAAATGTACCAATTCTTGAAACCAGACCTGCTTTTACAACTTCCAGTACTGTAGCTGGAAAACCGGAATTAAAACTATTGGCCTTTTGGGAAACAAAACCAATTTCCTGCCAGTTACTGAAGCTTTTAATTGGTCGATCGTAAAGAGTAATAGAACCCCGGTCTGGTTTCGCAAGTCCCAGCATGAGCTTTATTAACGTTGATTTCCCTGAACCATTAGGACCTACCAGTCCCAGGAACTGTCCCTGTCTAATAGTCAAATTCACATCTTTTACGACCCATTCTCTTTCGTATTTAAAAGAGACCTGATCCATTTCTACAATAGGATGATTATTCATATTAATCCCTCTCAAAAAATACTAATGATTACGATTTAAATTATATAAGAGACGGTGCTGTAAGTAAATGAGAGGGCGAAACCCTTTCCAAACACCTAATTCATAATGGTTACGATTTAAACCGCAATTTTCATCATAAAACAATACAGCTTTTCACGCAACACTTATCTATTAGTAAGCCCAATTATATCAGTGGAGGTGAATAGTGTATAAACTTTCTTTTTTACTTACCTTTGTAATGAATCGTGATAGGACGAGTTCAGTCCGGTTCTCCTATTACACGATCCAAAAGCACTGGGACGGTTCTGCAATAATAAAACCGCCAGAGAAATGTTTCTTCCGGCGGTTTGTAGGAACTATAAGTGTCTGTTGTATCGTTTTTCCAAATAATCCTGTAAAGCAGAAAACAGCATCGTCAGCGGCCAGTAAACTAAAGCCGCAGTGATATACATCGTTAACGAATCAATCGTCCGTCCTGCCGCAATTTGAGCTTTATTTAAGATTTCCGGTACAGAAATCATAGCTGCAAGCGACGTCGCTTTCAATAGATCCAAAAATACGTTACCAAGGGGCGGAATAGCAATTCTGGTCGCCTGAGGCATAATGATCCGCCGGATGGTCTTCCAATAGGAGAAACCTAGCGCCCTGGCGGATTCCCATTGACCGTAAGAAACACTATTTAAGGAAGAACGGTTGATTTCTGCAATATAAGCAGCACTGTTTGTACCAAAACCTATAATAGCGGCCATAATGGCAGAAAACTCAATACCAATAAGCGGAAATCCATAATACAACACAAATAAGTAAACGAGAATAGGCGTCCCACGCATAAATGAGATATATAAGCGGGCAGGCCATCTAAACCAGATCCGATCCGCTCCCCTGGCAAGAGCGAGGAAAAAACCAATAACCAGCCCTATGGCCATACCTATCACTGAAATAAGCAGAGTAAGCGGGACACCTTCTAAAATGAAGGGAAGATTGTTCCAGGCGGCTTCCGTATCAAAAAGCTGGTCTAATTTAACCTCATCAATTTGAATGCCTAACATAATAAACCCTTACAAGTCGATGCCTTCAAGCTCACGGACATCTTTTTCAGGTTTCTTGGAAGCATCCTTCCCTCCGAAGAATTCTTTTGAAATTTCAGTAAGTGTACCGTCTTCTCTCATCTCTTGAAGCGTGGCATCAACTTTCTCTTTCAGAGTCTGTGCGTCCTTAGGCATCACGATCGCTGAAGTAGTTGGGTGGAACTGAAGATCAGGATGCAGCTGTACTTCAATCTCTGGAAGAGCTTTTAAGGCCAGCGTCTGCAAGTAATAATCGTTAATGATGAAATCTGTACGACCATTCGCTACATCACGAAGGTACACATCATTGGCCACATTTCCGTAACTTTTAGTTTCTGCACCAAAATGCTTGGCAATATCAGAGTACACCGTGGTAGCTCCGCCGCCGTGCAGCTTACCTTCCAAATCATCCAGTGTTTCAATTCCAGAAAGATCAGATTCACGGACGACCATTGTAGAATAAGAATACTTATAAGGTTCACTGAATGCGAATTTTTCCTTACGATCCTCTGTCGGCTGGAAATCGTTAATAACCATATCAACGCGACCACTATTAATGGAGGATAATAACGCATCTACTCCGTATTCTTTAAATGAAAGCTCAAGATCCAGCCGTTTGGCTACCTCTCGCATAATTTCAATATCATAGCCTGTCAGTTCGTCTGAACCTTCCGGATAGTAAGAGGCCGGAAATAATGTTCCTGCTGTACCGACTACGATTTTTCCTTCTTCTTTGATCTCGCTCCATTTTTCTCCAGAGGCTTCCTGGCTGGAGTTGTTATCTTCACTGCTTTCACTGTTCTCATCTCCACTTGAGCCACAAGCGGCAAGTAGCACAGAAAGCGTAAGCATAAGTATAGTTAGTAATCCTTTACGCATTTGTGGATATCCACCTTTCTAAAATTGTTTACGCACCTATTAAATATAGCAATACAAGTGCCTTAATATCAACCAGCTTGCTCGGTTATTGATTTCCTATATTGTCAAAAAATAGTGCTTGTTCTGCACTTGACTACGCACAATTTAGTGGTATATTAATAATATATATCAGATTATAATCATTTTAATTTAAAATGCTTTTAATTCTAATTAATCCTGTTTTGCAACTAGTTGGTTATGATAATCGTTATCAATTATATTAAGGAGTTGAGAATTATGTCCTCTGAATCCAGCTCATTTCCTATCCAGAGCCATTTCATTCGCCCATCTCGGAAATTCATAAAAACACACGCAGAGCTGCTGGCCGCATTACTAAGCGGAGTCCTAGTCTTAACCGCGTGGCTGTTATCCAGTTCCATTTCTGAAAGTGCTTTTGTTTTTCTTCACCTCGCTGCTTTCGTGATCGGCGGATTTGCTAAAGCCAAAGAAGGACTCGAAGACACCATACATGAAAAAGAACTAAACGTTGAACTGCTCATGATTTTAGCTGCCATTGGTTCTGCTGCTATCGGCTATTGGACAGAAGGAGCCATTCTCATTTTCATCTTTGCGTTAAGTGGAGCCCTCGAAACGTACACGTTAAATAAAAGCCAGAAAGAGATCTCTTCCTTAATGGACCTGCAGCCCGAGGTAGCCATGAAGTTGACGGACGAAGGGTACGAAGTCGTATCCGTAACTGATCTCTACGTGAACGACCGTATTTTAATAAAACCGGGCGAACGTATCCCGGCTGATGGAACGATCATTAAAGGCTCAAGTGCGATAAATGAAAGTGCCATCACTGGAGAGTCGATCCCTGTAACCAAGGGCATTGAAAAAGAAGTCTTCGCAGGTACCGTGAATTTAAATGGAAGTCTGACTGTTGAAGTAACCAAGAAATCAACAGACACGCTATTCCAGAAAATTATACTCATGGTTCAATCCGCACAAAGCGAGAAATCCCCTTCTCAGCTTTTTATTGAGCGTTTTGAAAGTACTTATGTAAAAATTGTACTTGGGGTAGTCGCGGTAATGTTATTCCTGCCCCATTTTTTATTTGGCTGGAGCTGGATGGATACGATTTACAGAGCCATGATCCTGCTTGTAGTGGCCTCTCCCTGTGCTTTAGTAGCTTCCATAATGCCGGCTACATTGTCCGCCATTTCAAACGGTGCACGTCATGGGCTGCTTTTTAAAGGCGGTGTACATCTAGAGAACCTGGCTCATCTGAATGCGATTGCGTTTGATAAGACAGGAACGTTGACGAATGGAACACCTGAGGTAACCGATGCGTTCTATGCAGAAGAAGAAAATAAAGAGATGATCCTTTCTATTGCAGCTTCCATCGAACAGGAATCGAACCACCCTATTGCACAGGCTATCGTCCGGTATGCTTCACAGGAGAAAGTACCTTTAAACTCGGTGGAACACATGCAGGATATAAGCGGAAACGGTGTGAAAGCCTTTCATGAAGGTAATGAATGGAAAGTAGGAAAACCCGAATTTGTAGGAAAAGAGGAAGCCTATCTATTTCAGCATGGGATTGCTAAAACATTATCGAAACAAGGTAAAACCGTTATTTTTGTAAAAAAGAATAACGAAATTGCAGCTATTTTTGCTATGAAGGATACAGTCAGAGAGGATACTAAAGAGGCGATAGAAGAATTAAAAAAACAAGGTGTTTATACCATTATGCTGACAGGCGACAACTCAGCTACCGCTGAAGCTATTGCATCTGAAGCCGGAGTTGACCACTATATTGCCGAACTGCTTCCTGAGAAAAAAGTAGATGAAATTAAAAAACTAAAAGCTCACTTCACTCAGGTAGCCATGGTAGGCGACGGAATTAATGATGCTCCAGCCCTCGCTACAGCAAACGTGGGTGTGGCTATGGGAGGAGGCACGGATGTAGCTCTTGAAACGTCGGATGTTGTTTTAATAAAAAACGACCTTTCACGGATTTCCCAGGCAAGAAAATTGTCTTCACGCATGAATCGCATTGTTAAGCAGAATGTGGTCTTCTCCATAACCATAATCATGCTGCTTATTATCAGCAATTTCCTTCAGGTTATTGACCTTCCCCTTGGTGTAGTTGGACACGAAGGAAGTACCATTTTAGTTATTCTAAATGGTCTGCGTTTATTAAAATAAACAGACATTCCCGGCTCACCTATTGGTCCGGGAATGTCTGTTTTTTTGGTTCAGGAATATTTCTTATCTCTTCGACGCCGGCGGAAGATAGCATTGATTTCGCCGCCTAAAATAATAACGATGCCGGAAAGGTAAAACCAGATCATTAAGACAATGACCCCGCCCAAACTTCCATAAGCAGCTGAAAAGTTCCCCAGACTGCTTACATAAAAGGAAAACAGTAAGGAAACCAGCTGCCACCCGACAGTTGCAAAAACGGCACCGGCCACTGCGTCCCTGTATTTCAAACGGAGACTTGGGGCGGTTACATATAAAAAGGATAATACAATGAAAAAGATGATAGACGAAATGGCCCATCGAAGTGTTCCCCAGGCCTCAATAAAGCTTTCTGATAAGCCAAAAGTAGAGAAGATGAAAACTCCAGCCGTATGCCCAAGAACCGGCAATAAAAAGGCAATACAAATAACGAGAACCATAGCAATAGTTAAAATAATCGCTATAAACCTTGTTACAAAAAAAGGCCTGTTTTCTTCTACATTATGTGCGCGGTTAAAAGCACGCATGATGGCACTCACACCGACAGATGCTGCCCACAATGTACCGAGGATACCTACAGATAAGAGACTTCCGCTACCGCTCTTCAACAGGGAAGTCACATTTTCTGTAATTAGGTCAAAGGTTTCAGGAGGAGCGTAAGTACTAATAATAGCGAGAACACGTTCTTCATCAATATTTAAATAACCAAGCAGCGTAAGCAGGAAAATCATAAATGGGAATAATGATAACAGGAAAAAGTAAGCAAGCTGAGCTGCAAGCCCCGCAACATCATCATCTCTAAAACGGGTCAGCAGCTCTTTTCCGAATGTTAAAACGCTATTCATGATTTTCCATCACCCTAACTTAAGAAGCTTCTTTTGGATCATCTACTGCTTTCAATTGCTGTTCAACTTCTTGATTGATCTCTCCTACTCTATTCAGTATGTCCTCTGCTTTATTCAATATTTCAATTAAATCTTCTAATCCTTTGCTTACCCGTTTAGAAAATTGTTCATAATTTACCCTTACCGAATGGATAGCGTCTGATGGATTGGTCACGTAACCCTTATACTTCGTGCCGACTTCTCGTGATCTCACACCTACGTACTGTCTTGTATCCTTGTCAATTAGTACAAGAGCTCCACCGACCAAAGCTCCGATCCATACACCTTTCCATAACTTTTGCTGTCCCATAACGACTCCTCCTTATAGTTGGTTATCTTTTTTTATTTGTTCAAGTAAGCGGAAGCAACCTTCACTCACCAGTTCGTACACGTATTGGAAATTACCAGTAAAATAAGGGTCCGGCACATCTGCTTCTTCGTGAGATGTATAATCCAACAATTTAGCTACGGTCACTTCATTTTTCTCGCGGATAGAATGAAGATCCTGAATGTTTTTACTGTCCATAGCAATAAGATAATCATAATCGTCCCAGTCCGCTTCTGCAACTTGTCGAGCTCTCATCCCTTCATAGGAAATAGAATGCTCGTCTAAGATAGCTCTTGTCCCTTCATGAGGAATGGAGCCTTCATGCCAGTGACCTATCCCGGCGGAATCAACTGAAATTTCTTTTTCCAGTCCTTCCTTTTTAACTAAGTCCTTAAATATGGCTTCAGCCATAGGAGATCGGCATATATTGCCTAAACAAACGAAAAGTACACGGATCATTTCCAAAGCCCCCAAGTATAGTATTTCATGTTTAATAATTTCTATGAATCCTGTTCAATTCCTGCATTAAATCGACAACTATAGTGGATAATTTCCCCCAAGTTGTGATTGTAAACCAAGATTTATTCCCCCTAAATTTGAAAATTCCTTGACTTTTATACATAATTTTCGGAATATTTTATATATAGACATAATTTGCTAAAAATTGAAGGGGGATATTCATGGAGGAACAAGGGGTATTATATAACTTTTTTGATGCAGCAAGCGCGATTGTATGGGGACCAGTTTTATTAGTTCTGTTGGTTGGTACCGGTGTATACTTAACCCTAAGGCTAGGGTTTCTGCAATTTAAGACTCTTCCTTACGCTTTAAAGCTGGCTTTTAAACCAGCTAAGGAAAAGAAAAATGAAAAAGGAGACATTTCTCATTACCAGGCATTAACCACGGCACTTGCCGCGACAATTGGGACTGGTAACATCGCAGGGGTAGCAACAGCCGTGTTCCTCGGTGGACCTGGAGCTGTGTTCTGGATGTGGATTACCGCCGTGTTCGGGATGGCTACTAAATATGCCGAAGCCGTTCTCGCCGTTAAATACCGGATTACCGACCAAAATGGAAACATGGCAGGCGGACCCATGTATTACTTGTCTAGAGGGCTGAAAACAAAATGGCTCGGGAAACCTCTCGGGGTCCTATTCGCCATATTTGGAGCCGTAGCTGCTTTTGGAATTGGCAACATGGTTCAATCGAACTCGGTATCTGATGTGATGGAAACAAGCTTCAGCGTGCCCCATTGGGTAACTGGACTCATTTTATTATTCTTTGCTGGGCTTGTTCTATTAGGTGGGATCCGCAGTATCGGAAGAGTAACAGCTTTCTTTGTTCCTATCATGGCTGTTTTTTATATTGTTGGTGCTCTTATTATTATCATTATGAACTTAAATCTGGTACTGCCAGCCTTCGGAACGATTTTCAATGATGCTTTCACCGGCAGTGCGGTTGGCGGTGGTCTTCTTGGAACAGCCATTCGTTTTGGAGTGGCGCGCGGAGTTTTCTCCAATGAAGCCGGTTTAGGATCGGCTCCTATTGCGGCCGCAGCAGCACGTACAGATTACGCCGGACGTCAGGCACTAGTTTCCATGACCCAGGTCTTTATTGATACCATCGTTGTATGTACGATGACCGGATTGACCATTGTTATGGCCGGGCAGTACAAAGGTCAGCTGGATGGAGCCGATCTTACAACCGCTTCGTTCGGTGTCTTCCTAGGTGATGTTGGTTCTTATATCGTGACGATCGGCTTAGTTTTCTTTGCTTTCTCCACTATTGTAGGCTGGTCCTATTATGGGGAGAAATGTTTCGGCTACCTAACCGGCCAGCGAGGATTAGGCTTATACAAGATCGTATTTGTATTATTCGTATTTGTAGGAGCCGTCGCCCAGCTTGATACGGTTTGGAAGTTTGCAGACGTGATGAACGGGCTGATGGCCTTTCCAAACTTAATTGGCTTACTGCTTCTATCGGGAGTAGTGGGGGCTGAAACAACCAAGTTCCTTAAAGTGGCGAAGAAAGAACGCGAGCAGGAAAAACAATCACAATATAACAATTAATAAAAAAGCAGGTCCGGGTTATGCCGGCCTGCTTTTTTGTTTGGATCTTTAAAACGTCTTTGTTGATTTTCCATAGCGGGTTCTTTCACTATCGGACCGTATACTGTAAGACTCAGCTTCGAGATATTGTGTGGAAAAAGGCGCTCCGGGGGACGGCTCGCTTTCCGCGGGCATGCGCTGAGTCTCCTCAGGCTGGCGCCTTCCGGGGCCTCACCTATCATGTTCATCCCACAGGAGTCATCGCCGTCCCCCTCCGTCCCTTTACGATAGGTAGGGGCTCGAAATCCTATGTGGAAAATTCTATCCAATGAAGAAAGACCTCAAGATCACCGCTGAAATTCTAGCGCTTCAAGTGCAATAACCGTGCTTTAGAAGCATCTGAGGCTGATCCTGGAGGCTAACTTCTTCTACAGAAAGGTATGTTCACAAGATATCGCTGGGTTGGTGGGGAAATAGCGAGACTCCCGTGGGTGAAGGAGCTAGGCGAGACCCCGCAGGGAGTGAAAACGACTGAGGAGGCTTGCCAGTTCCCCCACAGGAAAGCAAGTTATTTCCCCACCAGCCCAACTTTATTAGGAATAACGGCCACTTCGGAAAGAGAGGATTTTTTCTTCCTTAACATGCCTGAAATGCTTATATAACAGGCTATCCCGCATAGTTCAGCTTGAATTAAGTATATACGCCCATGTGGTTATTTTTCTTCAAGTGGGTGAAGGATAAAGCCTTTTCGAGTCTCAGATTCGGTCAGGTCCGTAGGGGGACCTTCCGCTCACCAATATCTCGAATTCAAGTCTTCCAGTATCAGGAGCATATTCTTAAATAAAGGGAATTTTGTTGAATATTTCCATTAGGTGTAGGTCTGCTTTTTGACCAGCAGCTTTTCCATCTCGTGAGGAGGCAGTGGTTTGCTGAAATGATAACCTTGATAGTAAGCACACTCATTTTCTTTTAAGAAATCCAGCACTTCCTGATCCTCTATTCCTTCTGCTACAACTTCCAATTTGAAATCCTCGGCCAGCTGAATCATCGCTTTGACCATTTCCGCGTCACTCGGGTCGGTCAGTACTCCTTTAATAAAAGCCTGGTCAATCTTCAAATAGTGAATAGGAAACTGGCGAAGATAACTTAGCGATGAGTACCCTGTCCCAAAGTCATCAATCGATAAGGATACCCCGATTGATTTAAGGTCCTGCATGGTTTGAAGACATTGTTCCGTATTCCTCATAACACTATTTTCCGTTACTTCAATTTCTAAGTACTGAGGATCCATCCTGCTTTCAACTAAAATCCGCTTTACATTTTCCGTGAAATCATGTCTTTGAATCTCATTTGCCGATACGTTCACAGCCATTCGTTCCGGGGCATAACCCTGCTCAATCCACTCCTGATTCTGCCTGCAGGCTTCTTTCAATACCCATTCATCCAGCTGGTTTATCAATCCTGTTTCTTCAGCAACTGGGATAAATTCTGCAGGAGATATCATCCCTTGCTCCGGATGCTTCCACCTTACTAAAGCCTCCATTCCGCTTATATAACCCGTTCGAACATCCACTTTAGGCTGATAGTGCAAATAGAGTTCATTCTGGGTAAGAGCCTGACGCAAATCCCCTTCCAACGTAATTACTTTTTCGTAATGCTTGTTCATATTAGGCAGATAAAACAATAAATTATGCCGGCCATTTTGTTTACAGAAATGCATGGCAACATCTGCGCTAGTTAGCAATCGGGCTGCTGAAGATCCATCCTTAGGACATTGCGCTGCCCCCAGGCTTGCGGTAATAAAAAACTGTCTGCCCAGCAAGTTGATGGGATGTCGGATATTTTGTAAAATCTCTTTCCCAAGTCTCGCAATCTCAGACTGCGTATGCATCCCCATCAAGCAAATGACAAACTCATCTCCTCCTAAACGATACAGCTGATCTTTTAAAGAAAGCGAACGTTGTATCCTCTCAGCCACCAATAGCAGCACCTGGTCGCCAGCTATATGCCCCATCGTATCATTGACATACTTGAATCGATCCAGGTTACAATAAATGATGGTAAACGGACTTCCGGCACTGGTGGAATTTCTAAGATCCTTTTGAAGCCTGTTTCGGTTAGGAAGATTGGTTAAATGATCATGAGAAGCCATGTGTTCAAGCCTCTGCTCTGCTTCCTCATAAGAAGTTACATCAACTGCACTCCCGATAATCTCAATTACTCTTCCATTTTCCTCTACAGGAGAGAGTATAGTTGCGAAATACCTTCCTTTATATAGATGTTTATAAGATATCGTCTGTCCGGAAAAAGCCAGGGCATATTTTTGGCGAAAGAAAGCAGCCTGTTCGTACGTAAACAGTTTTTCTAAACTCTTTCCTTTAACCAAAGCGGTAGTCAGCCCTATATCTTTCGCCAATTTCCCCTCAAACAGATCATAGCAGAACGATTGACCTTCCTTCTTTTTCACTTTAAATACTACATTCACAATAGCTTCAAGTGTACGTGAGAAATCCTGTATTTGGAGAACCCGACTCGCTTCCAATTCTTCATATTTCTTTATGTATGGGAACGTAATATTCTTCACTTCATCCAAAAGACTGAAGGAATAAGGGTCTCCCGTCCTTGAGGCAAGCTGATTACAAATATGGGTGATTCTCTCTAAATCGACCTGGGTATTTTTATTCACCACATTTTATATCTCCTCATATAACAACGCTTAATAGGTAAAGTATACCTGAATAAATGGAATATAAAAAGATAATATTACCACATGATCAGACTAAAGGCTTGATGCATTCATCCCCTTCATGCTGGGCAGCATTCACGTAATCACTCACCTCGTAAGCTTTCAATTCTTCCACATCGATTTCCTGCACAAAATCATGAGCTTCTTCAGGTGTCCATTTAAAGGGTTCAATCCATTTTTCCTGTGCCTGTTTCGACAGGATCACCGGCATTCTGTGGTGAATATCCGCCATAAAACGGTCCGCTTCCTGAGTTAGTATGGTACATGTAAACCGTTCCTCTTCATCCGTTTTCCATTGATCCCAAAGGCCCGCAAATGCAAATAGTTCGCGATTTTCTAGGTAAATACGGAGAGGCTGTTTTCCATTTTCAGTTTTTTTCCACTCATAAAAACTGTCTGCGATAATCAGACATCTTTTCTTAGCCATTAAATGCTTGAAACTTGGCTTTTCGTGAGCCGTTTCACTCCGGGCATTAATCATCTTATAACCAATCTTAGGATCTTTCGCCCACGAAGGTACCAATCCCCAATACATAAAGCCCGCTTTCTTTTCCTTACCATTATGAATAACAGCTAGCACCTTCTGGCCTGGCGCAATATTGTATCTCGGCTGATAATCTTCAATTGAATGGGCAATTCCAAATTCCTCTGCTATTTGAGCTTCTTGAGAAAATAAAGTGTACCTTCCACACATTTCTAATCCCTCCAGTTCCGTTTCTTCTTATTATACCCAGAGCTGATTCTTGTTTAACCAGTGACCCATCCGGACCAATAAAAGGTCCAGCAGTTTTTGCTGGACCTTTCGTGGAAACGTTATTTTCCTCCTAATCCATACATAATAAAATGAATGGTTCGATCTAATTCCTCTTCGTCCTCCCATTCACTTTCAGGTGCAAGAAGAAAGCGGGTCACCAGGAAGCCGACGACCGTAGAAATAATCATCCTGATAATCGAACGATTAGGGAAATCGATCACGCTCCCCTGCTCTTTCAATTCATTTAAGGCACGTTCAAATTTAGGAAAAACTTCCTCAAGAAATACAGATTCGTAACGGGATTGAAGTTCAGGTTGAAAAGCGATTTCCTGTAATACAATCTTTAATAAGGGAGCATTCTCCCTAGCAAATTCAAACCTATTCTTAATAATTTTCTTAAGGAATGGTTCTAGACCTTCCGGAGGTTCGTCGAAAACTTCTTTTGTAAAGTGACTCGCTAATAAGGGAACAGTAAATTGGGTCATAAAAGGGGTCACAATAGAAAATAATAAATCTTTTTTTGTTTTATAATGACGGAAAATTGTCCCTTCAGCCACTCCGGCTCTTGCTGCTATTTCGCTGGTAGAAGAAGAAGCATATCCTTTTTCCGCAAATATTTCCACGGCTGCTTTTAGTATTTGTTCCTGCTTAGGTGTTAATCCCTTTCCATCCTGGGCTTCATTTATTGCATTATAGATTTCTCCAAATTCACTCACGTGAGTCCTCCTCGC
Source organism: Halobacillus sp. B29 (assembly GCF_052246755.1). Classification (NCBI taxonomy): domain Bacteria; kingdom Bacillati; phylum Bacillota; class Bacilli; order Caryophanales; family Bacillaceae; genus Halobacillus; species Halobacillus sp. B29. The sequence goes on along the minus strand of NZ_JBQQCM010000001.1, from coordinate 236,943 downwards.
TTCTCAGGCTCTCTAGTACCATTATAGACGTCTGTGCCGCTTTAACGCGAATATATTGAGAAGGGTAAAGAGAACCACGAAACCGATTAGTATATACATAGAGAGCTGAAACTCTGCGAGACCTTCGTCACGCAGCATGATCCCCCTTAGTGCCTCCGCTCCATATGTGAGCGGCATAATTCGGCCTATAGCCTGCAGCCAGACGGCAAGTCCTTCAATTGGAAAAAGTCCAGAAAAGAAAACCTGAGGGACAATTACAAGAGGAATGAATTGAATCATTTGAAATTCATTTTTGGCAAATGCAGAAAGGAGCGTTCCCAGACTAAGGGCAGTAAGAGCTAATAAAAAGGTAATTAACAGGACGTACATCAGCGAACCAGTCATATAAACCTCCAACACATATATGGAAAAAACGGCAATTAAAATGGATTGCAGAATCGTAAACAAACCGAAGCCTCCTAGATAGCCAAAAACGACCTCACTACGTTTAATCGGGGAGGCTAACAAGCGTTCCAATGTTCCTTGAGTCCGCTCTCTAAGGAAAGATACACCACCGACAATAAACACAAAAAAGAAAACGAAGAAACCAATTAGTACGGGACCGATGTAATCAAACAGCTCCATATCTTCCGAACCATGCCAGAAACTTACATTCATTTCTTTAGTTGGATCATTTGGCGCCACTGCCTGCAATTCATTTCTAATGGCACCGGCTGTATTAGGATCGCTTCCTTCTAATGTCAAATAAGGTTTTTGCTCTTTCCACTGAAGGAATGCATCAATCGCCCCATCATCTATTTCCTTCTCTGCCTTTGCCAAACTCATAGAAGTCAACTGGAGGTCCGATTCCTTTAGCGTTTCCTGGAAAGGATCCGGGACATCCACAAGTGCCACATTAAGCGTTTTAGTATCCCCATCGAGTACAAGCCACATCAACGTAAGTACAAAGATCGGAGCTGCAATCATTAATGCCATACTTCTTTTATCCCGGCGAAACTGCTTTAGTATTCGTTTCATTAACGTCCACGTATTCATTGAGCAGCACCTCCATAATGCAGAAATACTTCTTCGATGGTTGAAGCACTAATCCCCTCTTTTAGATTTTCAGGGGAATCTACGGCAATAACCTTTCCATCACGCAGCATCGCCAGACGATCACACTTTTCTGCTTCATCCATAACATGAGTGGTGACAATGATGGTTACACCACTTTCTTTTAACCGGTATAATTCCTGCCATATTGATTGTCTTAGCACAGGATCAATTCCGACCGTCGGTTCATCCAGAATAATAATTTCCGGTTCATGAATAAGTGCGGCTGCAAGAGAAAGTCTCCTTTTCATACCACCCGAATAGGTTTCGACCGGCTGGTCAAGATGTTTCGTTAAATCCACCATATCCATAACCTCCTGAATACGATGTTTCCTTTTTGATTTAGATAATTTATACAATGAACCAAAAAAGTCCAAGTTTTCTCTTGCTGTTAACTCTTGATATAAAGCGTCCGATTGAGCCATGAATCCGTATCTCTTCATTTGTTTAAGTGAAGGCATCAATTCATTATTTAAATACACTTCGCCCTCTCCAGGTGACAGAATCCCTGTCATCATTTTCACGATTGTTGTTTTTCCGGATCCTGAAGGACCTAACAGCCCAAAAATCTCACCTTTTTTAATTGAAAGATTAATTTCCTGAAGAATGATGGTCTTTCCGAACTTATGTGAAATATTGTTCATTTGTACAATAAAACTCATATGTCCGCCTCCTTTTTTATGTTGCGAGTGATTACTCACTTTTATTAAACACCAACATTATAAAAAAGTAAAGTGAGTAATCACTCATTAAAATAATAATAGCCCAATAAAAAAACACAGTCCTTAAACTGTGTTTTCAGAATCCAAAGTTCCTGTGGATTTTGTGACTATATTGACGGTAGGCTCCTGATTGGTTAACCTTCCTCTTTTCCATCATTAGATCAAATCGGATTCTCTTCTCGGATAACTCTTTTTTATAACGCTCTTCCCGTTCTGGATCCTTGATTTCTGCAAGAAGTTCTTCCAGTTGTACTATTTCTTTTTTTAACTGCATTTCCTCAGGAAGCATATGAGCATTTTTTAATATACGATATCCATTTCTGAGCTCGGCGGGAACGTAAGCGAGATCATCTTTTGGTAAAGGCTTTCCCTTACCGGGAAGGTCCTCAAAATCACCGCGTTTCATAGACTGCTTGATTTTTTCTTCGATAATATGACCAAAATCCACAGCTTCGCCTCCCCTTACTTGGATTCAGACGTTTTCCTGTAATACAAATCCATCGCATTCAACTCAGTATTTTGTACTGGATCGTAGACAAAACGTATTTCTCTTAAGTCTTTAGGTTTTGTCAACTCTTCATACACCTTACCCGATAATGACAATCCTGCTTGCGAAGCTTCTTCAACGGTTTGAGCAAAATGAATTTCTTTAATACCAGCGAAGTAAGCAGCGGTCAGACACATGGGACACGGTTCGCCACTTGCATATAGAGTACAGTCGCTTAAATCTGTCGTCCGTAGATGTTCCTGAGCTTTTCGTATAGCTACTAGTTCTGCATGCGCGCTCACATCTGGCTTTATATGCAGTTCATTAACCCCTTCGGCTACCGCTTCTCCATCTTTAACGAGTACTGCTCCAAAAGGATGCCCGCCTTCTCTCACGTTCGTTACTGCAAGCTTTAATGCTTTTTCCATCCATTCGTTCACAGCTACAGCTCCTCCTTTATTTTATGCAGGTGTTCACTCAGGGAATCACGTAAACCTTTTGCTAAAGCATCAACTTCAATCACACGCGTAAGCTTATGATGATTATTCACATCGTGATAACGTACCTCATTCACATCAGCTACGGTAACTGCTGATGGGTGACGTTCTACAAGTGTCATATCGTCTCCTGGTGTAACTTTTCCTTCTTTCAAAACACGCAGGTAAAAACCGGTATAACCTGTTTCCATGACTTTTGCCGGAAAATCTTTAATACCGTGAGTACGTGCAATAATATAACAGGGCTTTCTAGGTTCAGAAATCTGCAAAAGCGCATCCCCCAGTTGGAATTGATCTCCAATATGAACTTCGCGCTCATCAATTCCCTCAACCGTCAAGTTTTCACCAAACGCTGGAAAAGAAAAAGACTGACCATAGTGCTCGTCCCAATGCTTATAATGCTGAGCTGGATAAAGACAAACGGCCTTGTCTCTTCCACCATGATTTTTCTTATCTGCCTGCTCATCGCCTTCAAAATTATAATACGTTAAATAAACACCTTCCTGAACAGGGGTCTTCCTGTAGGCACTTTCCAGTTCCCCCTTCTCTGTCTCATACACCTCAGGGCGTCCTACATTCAAAGACAAGAGTTTATATTTCATTCAATGTCCCCTCTCTATAGCTTTTCACCCATGCCGGGAGATAATCGTAGCTCCATGCATCACTTGGATAATCAACAAATACATCTTCTCCATTTTCATACAAAGCCTGAACTAATTCATTGATCGCTCCAAAATAATAGGTGTACAAAAATTCGTAGCTGAAAGGTTCTTTTGGCATGTGATTCTCTGCGCAGACATTAGGGTCGCTGTAATTTAAATAAGTACGGCAAGGAATGGGACGAACCTCATAAGCCATACACAACTGCGTTTCCGGATCAAGCATTGGGCAAGGAAGGTTGAGCTTTTTGTATTCAAGCTTCGTATTTGGATCATCCGGATCCATAGCAAGAGCGGTATCAAGCTTCCCCGCCTGCTGATTGTAATATCGTTCCCAATGCTCAAAGATCGCATTCTTTCTTTGCTCAGAAAAATGTTCGATTGAACGAAACATCATTTTCGCTTCCATACGGCTGAGAACGATTGGAAAGTAGCAGCAGAAGGCACAGCCCTTAAAACAGGTCGCCCCCATTCCACTGAATGACTCCATTCGGTTAATTTCATGATCAACCTCTTTAAGCAGATTTTGAAAGCCTTGTAAAATCACCGTTTCGGTCTCAGCCTCACTATCTAGCAATTCATCTATAATGTTATCAAAAAAAGCCGGGTCAATTTCGTAGGATTGATTGAGCCGTTCACACTTTTCCAGAATTTCGTGATGTTTTAAAAAACGGTCCATTATAAAACTCCTTCTTTTTCGTTGACTATATTATACATGTAAGTAGGCCTATAAAACTACATTGTCAGAAAGATTGATTTTTGTATCGACCTTCTCTGTAAAAAACGTTACTATTAGTTTATAAAATAAACTAGAAAATGCCATCTCTGGAGGTACGCCATAATGTTTTCAAATGCTGAAATTGGAATTGATCTTGGTACAGCCAATATTCTTATCTATTCTAAATCTAAAGGTATGCTTTTAAACGAGCCATCTGTGGTAGCTTATAACACAGAAACTCAGACTGTCGTAGCCGTTGGTAAAGAAGCGAAAGAAATGGTAGGTAAAACCCCTAAACATATAATCCCTGTGCGTCCTCTGCGTGACGGAGTCATCGCTGATTATGATTTAACAGCTCAAATGTTAAAAGAGCTGTTGAAAAAAGTATCAAAAAAATCAGGAATGTCCATGCGCAAGCCCACGGTGGTCATCTGTACCCCCTCTGGCTCAACTTCTGTTGAACGACGGGCTATCCATAATGCCGTTAAAAGTTATGGAGCAAGAAATGTTCATCTAATTGAGGAACCTATAGCTGCTGCTATTGGTGCTGATCTGCCTGTTGATGAGCCAATCGCCAACGTCATTGTAGATATTGGCGGAGGAACAAGTGAAGTAGCCATCATTTCGTTCGGCGGCGTTGTGTCCTGTAAATCGATACGAACCGGCGGAGATGTGATGGACGAAGAAATTATTCATTACGTAAGAAAAGCTTACAATGTACTGATCGGTGAACGGACAGCAGAGGAAATTAAAATGGAAATTGGCTATGCTTTAATTGACCATCCCGAAGTTACCATGGATGTTCGTGGACGCGACATGGTTACCGGTCTTCCAAAAACGATCGAGTTAGCATCGACTGAAGTTCAATCAGCCATTAAAGAGTCACTAGAACAGTTACTGGAGACCATTCGAGCTACACTTGAAGACTGCCCGCCAGAACTAAGCGGTGATATTGTTGATCATGGCGTTATCCTGACTGGAGGAGGAGCGTTATTGAACGGCATGCAAGAGTGGTTATCAAATGAAATCTCTGTACCTGTTCATATGGCTCCAAGTCCTCTCGAATCCGTTGCTATTGGGACAGGGAAATCTCTGAAGATGATTCAAAAATTGCAAAAAGCGTCTACTAACTAATAGATTTTGAATTTAGAAGCAGCGCGCGTCCAAGAATCTATTTCCCTTTGATCTCAATTAAGCTGCCTCCAGATATACGGAATAAAGATGTACCTTGCGACGTCACACTCGCAAGGTTTCTTTATATGTGAATTCATTATGTCCTTCCATAATTACTTTTATGGACAAACGCGTCTAATTTGATAGAATAAAACTAGGACTTCAGCTTAAGATGCTGCTGCACGAACCCGATTAAGAAAGATTTTTTTGATAAGGAGCAGGATCTCATTATGAAACCATCAACACTATTAAAATGGATAACCGGAGCCTGCGAAGCATTTTTGGCCATCCCGATTGCCGGTGGTGCTTTTGTGTTAGGGAATGGCTGGGCTCCCCTTCTATTCATGTTTATTTTTCACTTAATCACCTTAATAGTATCCATTAGGGAAAATCGCTTTTTCGTAGGAAGTATCCTGGGCCTTGTCACAAGTGCCATAGGAGTTATCCCATTCATTGGCTGGATTATGCATACGACGACAGCTATCGTACTCTTAATAGATGCTGGAATTTCTTCTGGCACGGATAAAAGAGCAAAGCTGGCTAAATAATATCAGCATCTCATCACACCAGAAAATGTATTTACCAATCTTTCTATAATAGAGGAGGATGCGTCTATGTATACAGTACTTTGTTTCTTTAGAGTCAAAAAAAAGAACGTAGAACAATTCGTGAAGATGACTAGAAAAAGCGGCGACATCCTGGAATCTCACGGCACCATTTCCCATCATGTTTACTTTTCCAATATGCTTACCGGCAGACAAGGTTCTATGGGAGTACTCAATCTAATGGATGTCGAAGAGGATGAAGAGTTGCTTATGGCACAATCTGTATTCAACAGCGAGGATCATTATTACGAAGTGATGAAAAGTGTAAAATCGAATGACATGATCCATTACCTGGATGAATATATTAAAGATTTAGTAGAAATGACTCGTGTAGTCACTTCTTCTTTCACTACCAAAAACCCTCAATAAATTTTGAGGGTTTTTGTAATTACATAGCTTTCCATTTTAACGAACTTCCGAAAGAAGTCTCCCTCTTGAATCGTTTGAAGGGCGTAGCCCAACGGTAAGGGAGAAATGAATTTCGGTTGGGTGATAGCCCAAAACAGAATAGAGCATACAAATTCAGAATATATCCAACAGGTGAACAGTCTCTGATTATCCGTAAAACCTTCGGTTGTGTTCGCTTTGTCTACAACAAAATGTTAGCTGAACGAATAGAAACCTATGAAAACTTAAAAGATGATAAAGAAGCATTGAAATCCGTAAAACACCCCACCCCTGCCAAGTACAAAAAAGAGTATGAATGGCTAAAGGAAGTAGACTCATTAGCATTAGCCAACGCTCAACTAAATTTAGATAAGGCATATAAAACCTTTTTCAAGAGAAATGCCAAATTTCCGAAGTTCAAAAGCAAACGACACAACCAAAGCTACACAACCAATGTCGTAAACGGTAATATTCAATTATTGGATGGTCATATCAAATTGCCTAACCTTAAAAAGGTCAAAATGAAACAGCATCGAGTAATCCCTTCGGAATATAAAATCAAATCCTGCACCATTTCTATGACCGCATCAGGAAAATACTATATATCAATTCTTACAGAATGCGAAAAGGAAATCGAAGCCAAAGAAATTCAAAATGTGGTTGGGCTAGACTTTGCGATGGATGGTTTATTCGTTGATAGTGAGGGTGAGAAAGCCAATTACCCAAAGTTCTATCGACAAATGCTTGAGAAGTTAGCCAAAGAGCAACGCAATCTTTCTCGAAAGAGGAAAGGTTCTTCGAATTGGAACAAACAACGCATCAGGGTTGCGAAAATCCAAGAGAAAGTCGTCAACCAACGTAAGAATTTTCTGCACCGCAAGTCTAAAGAATTGGTCGCATCATATGATGCGGTTGTGATTGAAGATTTGGATATGAAAGGGATGTCACAAGCACCCAAATTCGGAAAAAGTGTCGCTGATAATGGATGGGGGATGTTCACCTCTTTCTTACAATACAAACTAAAAGAACATGGGAAGCAACTTATCAAAATTGACAGGTGGTTTCCTTCTACTAAAACTTGTTCGAAATGTGGTTTGGTAAAAGAAATCAAATTATCAGAGCATACTTATCAGTGCACTTGTGGTCTAAAACTCAATAGAGATTACAATTCAGCAATCAATATCAAAAAAGAAGGCATTCGCTTATTAGCAATTGCCTAATGAACATATAAACTCTTGGAACAAGAGGGTTAGCTTGGTCAATTTCGTCAGCTAATAAAAGTGGCGATTACCCAAGAAGCCCCCACTTCAATCAACCCGTAAGGGTGGGAAGTGGGGGGAGTAGTTCACGTGTAGTCATCAAGCAGACGTGCTATCATAGAATTACAATTTATTGGAGGTGGATGGAAATGAAAATCGTTGTATTAGGTGCAGGCGCTTTAGGAGCATACTTTGGTGCACGCTGGCAAGAAGCTGGACATGAAGTCGTCAATCTTGTAAGAGAAGGAAGAGCCGAACAACTCGAGAAACACGGATTACAGTTACATAGTAAAATGGGAGACTATACCGTTCCCGATCCGGTCATTGCCAGAGATCCCGAAGAAATTGAAGATCCTGACTTAGTCTTCCTTGCTGTAAAAGGTTATCACCTACACGGCACCCTGGATTGGCTGAAGCAGCTGGTTCAAAAAGGAGCCAAGGTTTTCCCAGTACTTAATGGCATGGAGCATATTAGTATTCTCCAAAAAGAACTGGGCGAAGAATCCGTGATTGGCGGGCTTTCCTATATTATCGCAACCCTTGATGAAAAAGGACACGTTGTACATTCCAGCGAATTTCACGACCTTGTGTTCGGACCATTGCACTTTTCCCAGCAATCCATATGTGAAGAACTTGCTTTTGCTTGTAATCAGGCTAACCTTAACGGAAGCATAAGCCCCAACATTCTAGAGGATATGTGGAAAAAGTATATGTTCATTTCTGCTTTTTCAGGCATTACGACGGCTGTAAATCAACCAATTGGGGAAATTCGATCCTATCCTCAGACTTTACGTATTGCGGAACATGTTCTATTTGAAATGAAGGAACTTGCTAATGCTCACCAGGTGAGTTTAACAGATGAGCAGGCGGCGAAAGCGTTTGAAAATTTACGTAAACTTGATCATGACATGACTTCTTCCATGCATCAGGACCGGAGAAAAGGTCTGCCGCTTGAGGTAGAACATCTCCATGGTGGAGCTTTACGGCTTGGAAGTGAAGTCGGTTTGTCCATGCCTTATACGGAAACCATTCACGCCATGATTAAACCATACGAAACGTACCAGCAATAATAAAAGCAGTGTCTCCATTTATGGGAGACACTGCTTTTTGTTTATTGCTGATTTTTATATAAAGCTTATTAAGCAATAGGGCCGGTTACTGTAAGACTCAGTTTCGAGATAATTTGGGTCCGTTACGATATTTGGAGAAGGGCTGGTGGGGAAATAGCTCACTTTCCTATGGGGGAACGGTGAGCTTCCTCGCTCGTTTCACTCCCTGCGGGATCTCACCTAGTTCCTTCTCCCATGGGAGTCTCGCCATTTCCCCACCAGCCCCAGCTTTATTAGGAAGAACGGCCCCTTCGGAAAAAGAGAATTCTGTTCTCCTTAACCTGGCTGGAATGCTTATATAACAGGCTCTATCCCATAGTTTCAGCCTGATAAAAGGATAAAGCTCAATCTAGTATTTCTTCTCAAGCAGTGAAGGGTAAAGCGGTTTCGAGCTTCTGATTTGGCAAAGTCCGGAGGGGGATGATGTAGACTCCTGTGGGATGAAAATGTCAGGGGAGACCCCGGAAGGCAAAGCCTGAGGAGGCTCCGCGCATTCCCACGGAAAGCGAAATCATCCCCCGAAGGACTGTCCTCTTAGCCTAAATATCTCGAAACTGAGTCTTCCAGTAATGGGAGCTTTTCTGTAAGAATGATCATGGAGATTTAGAATACCTTTATTATAGAAATTTAAACTTCAGCAGCGCGAGGTTTATTTATCTGCATACTCAGCTACGTTCGGCCTTTTGCCATATTTCAAATCTCGGATCGTTAAACCAAAGTCCATTTGTAGGTGAGGGTAATCTTTAAAGTTCGACCAGTCCCCTCCCCATTCAAAACCAAGATCTTTCGCAATCGCCACGACTTCCATCCAGTCTGACTTTCCATTTCCGTTGCCATCTCTTTCCATATCCCAAACCACACCATTGTCCGTTTTCAGGGCAAAATCAATGGCAAGTCCATAGTTGTGATAGGATTCGCCTCCCTTAGCGTGTGTCACGACTTGGCCTTCTTCGGAGCGTCCCCGTGCATAAAGCTCGTTTTGACTTTTAACCGAGCGGTGTCCATCCGTAATTACAATTTCTATCCCCTGCTCGGCAGCTAGAGCTACCAGTTCCTCTTTATATTCTTCTACTCTGGGATGAAGTTCCTCAGGCACAGGCACATCTTTTTTCGCAAAAGGAGAACCCGGCCATTGCTTTTCAATCTCTGGAATCAGGATATAGACGACCAGCCCGAGAGTCGCTATGAAAACGATAAAACTTATAAGCTTCGATAGGATTTTCAATTGATTGGCAATCCTTTCATCTAGTATCTAGTAATTTAAGAATACCATATGAAAAGAACATGAATCACTTTTTTTGATGACAGTCTTTAAGGTTCAGGTTTTCCATGCTTAATTTATTCAAACGTACCGTACACCATAACTTCCCCGTCCGCTACCATTTCCTGTCCTTTAGAGAATACTGTATGAACTTCAAGACTCTCCGGATCCATTAAGACAAGATCAGCATCTTTCCCAGCTTCAACCATTCCTTTATTATGAAGTCCCAGAATACGGGAAGGATTTGAGGTAATTACTTTTAGAGCATCCTCTAATGGTACCCCCTGCTGCTTCACCGCTTCTTTAAAAGCTTCATAAAGGGATTGGATTCTGCCCACTTTCATGCCAGTGAGATTACCGTTCTGATCAAAATCCGGCAGACTTCCCTGCGCATCGGATGTAAATGTAATCTGCTCTATAGGAACACCACGGTCGAGCATCCTCTTCAGTGCCTCACTGCTTTTCACTTCACCATCTTCAATAAACTTAGTAATGGTACTGGTAGTAAAGTCCACAAACCCACCTTTAAGGGCATAGTTAATACCCTCTTCAAATAACTTCGGTCTCCGATTAATATGGGTAGGATAAAATTGACTGATAGGCATATCCGTAGTGGAAACGACCTCTTCTATTAAAGACAAGCCATCCTTACTGTCTCCAACGTGAACGTTGACGACCCCTTTTTTCCCAGCGAGCATTCCACCAATCCTTGCCTGGGAAGCTATTTTAGCCATTTCCTCTACCGTCGGCTGGGAAGACCGATGATCGGCGATGGCTATTTCACCCGCGCCAATAATAAGATCTATCAGAATCAGGTCATCCTCTATTTTACCCGTCAATGTTTTCACAGGAACCTGATAGGATCCGGTATGAACGTAACAAGAGAGTCCTTCCTCCTGGAGAGCCCTCGCTTTCGCAACTAGATTAGTCATGGTCCGCGTAGTTCCATCTGTACCGATCACACCGACCACTGTCGTAACTCCATTCTTAGTAGCATCGGTCAGCTTCAATTCAGGAGTGCGGGAGCGGAAACTCCCCTCTCCACCTCCTCCCGTAATGTGCACGTGACCATCTATAAAGCCGGGAGTTAACATTTTACCTTCAGCCTCGATCACTCGGACGGAATCAGTTTTGCTTGATATGTCAATAAAGTTACTTACCTCTGCAATTCGCTGATCAGCGATCAGGACATCTTTTTTACCTGAAAACTCAGGAGTATATAGGACTGCATCTTTAATTAGTATAATCATCATAACTACCTCCTTCTGTTTTGTCTTTGTCTTTAAGTGAAGTTAATTAGTACAGCCGTAATAATGAACGCACTTGCCAAACCAAACATGATTAATTGGAACTTAATGATAAACGTGAACCATTTCCCCCAATCCAAGCGTGCAGCTCCAAGCGTCCCCATTAAAGCAGCAGATGTTGGCACAATGATGTTCGTTAACCCGTCTCCCAGTTGGAAAGCAAGCACCGCGACTTGGCGGCTTACACCGGCAATGTCGGCAAGTGGTGCCATTAGAGGCATAGTTAGAGCAGCCTGTCCTGAACCAGATACCACAAAGAAATTGAAGATGGATTGGAAAAGGAACATAAGCCAAGCAGAAATAACTTCCGGCACCCCTTCAAACAACTGGCCTGCTGAGTGGAGAACTGTATTAAGTACAGAAGCTGTGGTTGGATCATCTCCGCCCAAAATGATGATAATACCTTTGGCCATTCCAACGACCAGAGCAGCCGGAAGCAGGTCTTTCGCTCCTTGGGCAAATCCTTCCGCAATATCATTGACTTTCATATTATTCAATTTAAAAATTACCCCGATGATCCCAGCTACAAGACCAATCGTAAAGAACTGACTGGCAATCTCAGGAATATAGTAAGCGTGCTGGATAACTCCCCAAATAATCCATCCGATACCTGCTGCAACAGTCAGCAGTACCAGCATGTGTCCTGTTCTGAATTTAACGGTCATGTCCTGGTGATCAAAATCATCACGGAAATATTGATCAGAATCGTAGGATAATGATTGAGTCGGATCTTTGCGAATTTTGCTTGCATATTTCCATGTATAAAATGTCCCGACTGCTGTAAACACCAGCCACATTACAAATCGAAACGGAGTACCGGATAATACAGGTACATCTGAAACACCTTGAGCAATAGCTACTCCAAAAGGGTTCATCCAGGACGTCCCAAAGCCAATCTGCGTAGCTACATACGTAATCATGATCCCGGTGATCGCATCATACCCTAAGGCGACGACAAGAGGCACAAGAATCATGGCAAAAGCGATAGCTTCCTCTCCCATTCCGAAAACAGCTCCACCTAAGGAGAATAAAAAGAACATCACTGGAACAATCAGTACTTCTTTTCCTTTCGTCCGGTCAATAACGGATAGAATTCCTTCTTCAACCGCACGGGTTCTCATAATAATTCCAAAGGCACCGCCGATAATTAGTATAAAAGCAACGACTCCCACTGCAGAGCCCCACTTATCACCAGAAACGAGCCCTTCAAATACATAGTTTAATAAACCAGCACCTCCCCCGGGTTCAAATAAACTAGTACCTTCACTTGCTCCTTCTTCCACATTAAAGCTTCCAGGGATTAATACCGTCTGCGTTTCTTCAGCACCCGAATGTTCATACTTAACTTCTTTCGTTTCGAACATCCCCGCAGGTATGAGATACGTAAGGACCGCAGCCAATAATACGACAAAGAAGATAATCACATACGTATGTGGCATTTCGAATCCTTTTTTCTTTTTATCCATTACATGTTCCTCCTTTATTTTTTCCTCTCTCCTACTTACATGCAAAAACCATGCCAACTATAAATTCTGAATATTTAAGTATTTTATCTTTAAATAATGCTTATTTGGTTGTAATTGGGTGTTATAATAATAAACAATACAAACTAAAAGGAATGTTTACATGAATAATCATTTAACTCTGATAACAGGAACACCAGAAACTAAATTGGCTTTGCATGAACAACTTGAAGATATATTAGGGGAATTTATTCAAATTACAAGCTATGCGGTCGATGAGTATGTACCGGAGCAATTAAATGACCACCTTATCATTTTTTCCTCCTACTTGATTGAAGAAGAAGCCTCTCCTAATGTCTCACCTTCATCTACATGTATGACGGCACGCAGGACGATGAATTACCAGCATATTGACCGTTTGTTTGAACTTGAAAAAGGAACTTCTGTTCTTTGTGTGAACGATACACGGCAAATGGCGGAAGAAACAATTGATACCCTCAAAAAAATCGGGATGAATCACCTGTCCTACTCTCCTTACTATCCCGGTAAAAAGATAGAAAAAAACATTGAAACGGCTGTTACTCCGGGAGAAATTACTTTCGCACCTTCCTCCGTTAAGACGATCATGGATATAGGGGTTCGATTAATTGATATCACTACCTTAATCGAGGTGCTGGACCATTTTGAACTGAAGCAGCAGCTGGGCGGTACAATTTCCAGCCGGTATACAGGTAAAATAATTGAACTCAGCAAAAAGCTCGCTGATATGAATCGACAGACCGAGTTGTTGAACCATCACCTTCAACAGGTGGTAGATGGAGTGAATGACGGAGTAATGGCTATTGACCGCCACGGGAAAGTAACGGTCTTTAACCCTTTTATTCAAGAGTACAGCGGATTATCAAGTACTCATGCCATCGGTAGAACACTGCCCCAGTTATTCAAAGATACAAAACTGCTTCAATTTCTAACGAATCCCCAGGAGGAGGGCAAGTATTTTACGATCAATGGGTATAACCTGATGATCTACCGCGTGCAATGGGAGGAAAGTGACAATGTCATCTTCATTTTTAAAAATACGGATGAAACCATCAATATGGAGAAAGCTGCCCGTAAACAACTCCTGAAGACAGGATATATTGCTAAACATTCCTTCGATCATATTCTGGGAACCAGCCCTTCTATCCAGCAAACCAAAAAAATAGCCAGGCAATTAGCCAGTACCGAACTGCCCGTATTGATTCAAGGAGAAAGCGGCACGGGCAAAGAATTATTTGCTCACGCTCTTCACCACCATTCAGCGCGCGTCTATGAACCTTTTCTTGCCGTAAATTTCAGTGCTCTGCCGGAAGATCTACTTGAAAGTGAATTATTTGGATATGAAGAAGGCTCCTTCACTGGAGCGAAGAAAGGAGGAAAGAAAGGATTATTCGAACAGGCGGATGGAGGCACCATCTTTCTGGATGAGATTGGAGATATTAGCTTAAAACTGCAAGCAAGACTGCTGAGGGTTATCCAGGAGATGGAGATCCGGAAAATTGGCGGCACCAAAACGATCCCCATTAATGTAAGAATTATTGCTGCAACGAACAAAAATTTATTGGACTTAATCGATAAGGGAGAATTCAGAGAGGATTTATATCACCGGCTGAAAGTGCTTTTTTTAACGGTCCCTCCTTTAAGGGAACGTAAAGCAGATATACCTGCTCTGGTAAGACAATTCTTACAGGAGAACCAAATACGAGATCAGCAGTTTGATCCTGCTTTAATGAATGAATTGATCCGTTATGACTGGTACGGAAACATTCGAGAATTAAAGAATACGATCTCCTACCTAATTACCGTATCCGAACAGCCCGTTATCACTATGGCAGACTTGCCAGGTGAGGAGTTCTTTCAGAAACCGAAGGTACAGTCACACTCTGGCTCAGAAAGTGTTATGGATGAAAGATTAAATCAAACAGTTTTAAATGTAGTGAAGGACTTGAATGATTCTTTCACCAATGCCAGCCGGAAAAAAATCTATGAAAATCTTGATCACAGTACCCTTTCATTATCAGAACAGCAGATCAGAAGAGTGCTTGATAACTTGAAAGCTCGTGGATATGTAACGATTAAACGCGGACGCTCAGGAACCCAAATCACCCCCGAAGGTCTTGCCTTCTTATCAAGTTCTAACTCTATAAATTTTTAGATTGAGTCTTCCAGATAAGCTCCCGTTTGTTGAAGACTCAGTTTCGAGATATCTCGTGAGAGAGTTAGGTCCTGCGGGGAACGACTCGCTTTCCGGCCCTGCACGACGCAGGGTCGTTCGACGTTGCCACAGGACGTGGCGACCTTAGTCGAACATCCCATGTGCTGAGCCTCCTCAAGCTAACGCTTTCCGGGGTCTCACCGATCATGTTTATCCCACAGGAGTCTCCCCGTTCCCCTCCGGACTTTGCGATATCTAGAGCTCGAAATTGTGTTTGAAAAACTCTGGTTTATGATGGAGAGACATTTTTAACAACGAGCTTATCCAGCTGAATGAATCCCGTTATATAAGCATTTGAGGTGGATCAAACTTTCCTTTTCGCCTATAGAAATGTCCGTTCACTCTTCATTCATAAGGTGGCGAAGGAAACGACGAGACTCCCGCGGGAGAAGGAGCTAGGCGAGACCCCACAGGGAGTGAAACGAGCGAGGAGGCTTGCCAGTTCCCCCGCAGGAAAGCGAGTTGTTTCCGTAGCCACCCTCATCAAATTTCTGGAAACGGACTCAATTTATCTCGAAACTGAGTCTTACATTAACCGGCCCAATTGTTTAGTAAGCAGCTGAAAAATAATCAGCAAAGTTTTCAGTGTCTAATTCGTGGCCGGTTCGTGCGCCGTGTTCCTTCTCCCTAACAGGTGATATACTAAGGGTATCATTCGACAAGTTTCAAAGGGGGACCAGGGAAGTTGAAGTTTTTTAAGCGAAAACCATCTAAAACATTCTATGAAATTTTCATGGTCCTCCTTGCTGGACTTTCTGTGGCCACCATATGGCAGGAAACAGGTTACAATAGCGTCATTGTCTGGAGTACGTGGGGAATTTTTTTCGTGGACTTCCTCTATAGGCTTTATAAAAGTGAGAGTAAATGGGGATTTGTGAAGAAGCATCCATTTATCGTAATTGCAGCTATTCCGCTCGATGCTATTTTTCAATTCGCCCGCGTAGCGCGTATTCTACACTTACTCCGGCTCAAATCGATCACGAAATACTACACTCTGCCTTTTATCCGATTTTTAAAAAGACAGCATCTGCTCTTAGTGACTGGCATTACGTTTGTACTCATTTTTCTATTAATCATCCCTTTAAATATGATAGAAAATGAATTGGATTCTTACAGTGATGCCTGGTTTACAGCTATCCTTTCTCTGACTTTCTTCGGAAGATCCGGCTTTGAACCTGAAACGGCCGGTGGCTATACAATCATTGTCATTTTTACTATACTTGGCGTTATTATTCACGGGCTCGTGATCAGCACAGCTTTCGATTACATCGTGCACTCTTCCCTTTTTAAAACCATAAAAAATAAATTAATCAATCATAAGTAAACTCCTCCTGATCTAAGGAATGGAGTTTATTTTTATGATTTTTTTTGGAAGAGAAGCCATGGTTTATAAGCTGGCTTCAGGAGTTTAATAAATGGCTAAAAAAGGAATAAGGCAGGTGTATCCCATTTAATGGAGGTGGCCTTATGGCTGAACAAGATAAGCGTAAGCAAGAAAGAGATCAAAGTTTTGAAGAAAAATTAGAAAAAGAGAAATTAATTGATGGCATGCCTAATGAAGAAATTAAGAAAGAAGAACAAGAACAGGAAAAAGGCGAAAAGTCCAAAAATGATTCTCTGACAGAAGAACAATACGATGAAGATCTTCGAAATAAAGATAAAAAAGATTAAATGAGGTGTAAAGATGACAACTTTTCAAGCCTATAAGATCGATAAAGACGGAGACACAGTAAAAGGAAAATTGGAAGATCTTTCAGCCAAAGATCTTCCATCCAGTGATGTGTTGATTAAGGTTCACTACTCCAGCGTGAATTTCAAAGATGGTATGGTTTCCCAGCCTGATAACGCCCTTGTGAAAGATTACCCGATTATCCCTGGAATAGACCTGGCCGGTGAAGTAGTCCGCTCACGAGATGATCGGTTCAAGAAAGGCGATCAAGTCATTGCCACAAGTTATGAAATTGGAGTATCACATGATGGCGGGTTCAGCCAGTATGCCAGCGTTCCTGGTGATTGGATAGTTCCTCTTCCCGACGGTCTAACACTTGAAGAGTCGATGATTTATGGTACGGCTGGTTTCACTGCTGCACTATCTGTCTATCGCCTTGAGCAAAATGGCCTTACTCCAGATCAAGGTCCGGTACTTGTTACAGGAGCGACCGGCGGAGTAGGAAGTATGGCCGTAGCAATGCTTGCTAAACGCGGATATATAGTGCATGCGAGTACGGGAAGTGAAGAACATACCGAATACTTAAAAGATCTGGGTGCTGATAAAGTACTTTCCAGAGAAGATGTTTATAATGGCAAAATCAAAGCGTTAGCGAAGCAGCAATGGGCTGCTGCTGTCGATCCCGTCGGCGGCGAACCTTTAGCTTCAGTTCTTAGCAAACTCCAGTACAATGGAGCAGCTGCAGTCAGCGGATTAACTGCGGGCGTTAATGTGCCTACACAAGTTTATCCTTTCATACTGCGGGGAATTAGTCTCCTTGGCATTGATTCCGTTTATTGTCCAATGGAAACTCGGAAAAAAGTATGGCATCGAATGGCGAACGACTTAAAAACCAAAGAAGTGTTTAATCGTATGAAAGTAGTTATTTCTTTGGATGAAGTTGAGGAAAAATTACATCAGATTCTTAAAGGTGAAACAAGAGGCCGTACAATAATTAAGTTGCAAGATGACGAATAGGTAGTTGCATTCAAAACGCACCGGATTGACAAACGTATCCTTGAATACTATAATAATTAATTAGTGCCTTAGATAAGGCAACTCGGAAAATGAAAGAGTGATATGTATGAGACTGGCATTCTGCTACGTTTTGATACGACTTAATCACACTGGATCAGCTTCGGAGCTGTAAGGATGCAATAGAGGTAGGGATTGCGTCGTTTAAGTTGATAAAACTACCATGTAGAACTAATCAACCGCGGCAAAGGTTGGGATTCAACAACCAACGCTTGTAATATTTAAAAAACAAGTTTAAGAAAACTTTATTTTTTCCGATGTAACACAAAAGCGGGTCAGACGACGGTCTGGTCCGCTTTTTCCAATTTAAAAAGGTTTATCATATATGGCTTATGGTAATATAACTCGTATAGAAATAGAAGGAGGTACGAAGATGGCTGAATTCACGAATCGATTAGAACCAGAAGAAGTCCGCTTCTTAATGGACTTCTCTGAATTGAAGGATATTGTAACAGAAATATTGGGCGAGGCGAACACTCTCGTTAACGTTGAGATAGATTATGATGAAATTGAAGAACCAGGCGGCATCACCATCATCCGTCCTATGGTTAAACTGCAAGAAACCAGCAGCCTTACTGAAGAAGACCGTCATAAAATTCTCTCATCTGGATTATCCATTGACCGAGAGCCCTTCGATAATGGAGATCACGCTATGGAACGAATTTTCGGAACCTCCTATACTGTCCTGGAAGCTACTAGTGATGCAGATGGAAATTTCTTCACAATTGAAATGCCTTTCCGCAGCTATATGGATGAAACCAAATCCTAGTATCAAAAAACCAGCTTGAGAAAGCCTGTTGCTTTTTCGAGCTGGTTTTTTATATCGTTTAAGTATGAATATTCTTTACACGGCCGACCTGTCCATCTTCCAGGCGGACTTTAATTCCATGGGGATGGGAGGGCGACTTCGTCAATAAATCTTTCACGATCCCTCTAGTCACATTCCCACTTCTCTGATCTTTCTTTAATACGATATCTACCTCTAAACCAGGCTTAATATCACTTCGCTTCTGTCCGTTCATGGTTCATCCTCCCTCTATCATCGTTTACCTATCATACCATATTTTCATACAAAAAGAGCACCCTGGGCAGGGTACTCTTGTATGACTCTTGCGTTACTATTCAGAATAAGAATAATGATTCTGGATCGTGCCATCCTGCTTATGGATGATTGCACTTGTACCTTTATTCTGAGCAATTTCTTTTGCTCTGTTAATCGCATCCTGTTTATTTTCATAAACCTTCGTTGGTTGATCGGCACCTTCTGCCTTCACAGCCCAGCCATCTTCATGAGCTACTACATGTTCGGATTGATTTTTACTATCTGCCATTGCAATACCTCCTAAATATTGTATTAATTGGTATATATCCCCTACAACCTTGCATTAAACCTTTTTTAATAATCCGTTTTTTCTTGGATGCTTCCATCCTTCTTATGGATAATCACTTGAGTTCCTTTGTTCTCCGCTACCTCTTTAGCACGGGAAACAGCTTCTTCTTTTTTTTCGTAAACATTGGATGGTTTCTTTGCATCTTCTGCCTGTACAGCCCAACCATCTTCATGAGGCACCACGTGCTCTCCTTTATCTAATAACTCAGGGCGATTTTCATACTGCTGATCGTCCTGATCTCTGCTTTGTAATTCATCATCGCCCATCTGCTTCGCTTCGTTGATTTCATCTTTGGTTGCATTCTCATACCATTCCTTTGCCTGTTCGGTTGCAATAGGAATGGCCCTCCCTTCATCATATCCTTCATCGAGCATAGCATTTGCGATATCAATAGCCTTCTTTTTAACTGGCGTATCCAAATTTTTTAAAGAGCTAGGATAATCATTCATATTCCAAGGCATCGTACGCCCTCCTTTTAACAAATGGTATAATTATATTTACCGCATTCCGCTTTTCTGTAAACGAAAACACCTTCTTTACCACCTAAAATTTTGAAGAATAAATGTCTATTCAAAGGGAATAGTTTAATAGGATAGGTGAAGGAATAGTTTATTTAAGGAGGCTTACTGATGAACTACCATTTTCAACCTCTTGGAGATCAGGCAGTTGTCATTGATTTAGGAAATGAGATTTCACAAACGATTCATGAAGAAGTGCAGTCGATATCAAAGTTATTAGAAGAACATCAACCAGAGTGGATGATTGAATACATACCAGCCTTTACCAATATAACCATTCTTTACAGTCCTCTATTTGTCTATCAGCAAATAAAGCAAACAGACACCCTTCCCTACGACTGGGTGTGTGACCAATTAAGACAAATGCTCACACAGAACAAGCGCGATAAAGTACCTGAACCTCGGACGATTGAAATACCTGTATGTTATGGAGGGAAATACGGTCCCGATTTATCCTATGTAGCCGAGTACACGGACCTTAAAGAAGATGAAGTTATCAATAGACACATGAACGGAAATTATATTGTGTACATGATCGGGTTTGCTCCAGGCTTTCCTTATATCGGGGGAATGGACGAAACTATTTCCACTCCCAGAAGAGATGATCCAAGGCTTGAAATACCTGCAGGATCCGTAGGAATTGCCGGAAGCCAAACAGGAGTTTATCCGATTACTACACCGGGAGGGTGGCAATTAATTGGGCAGACTCCCCTGCAGTTATTTCAGCCTGAAGAAGACCCACCTTCTCTTTTGCAGGCAGGGGATAAAATTAAATTTACGTCCATCTCAGAAAAAGAGTACCTCGCAATTAAGGAGGGGAAATCATGCTGAAAGTTCTAAAATCTGGTCTGCTGACTACCATTCAGGACCTGGGACGGTATGGATATCAGAAATATGGAGTCATTACGAGTGGAGCGATGGATCCAGAAGCCCATCGAATTGCTAATCTGCTTGTAGGAAACGACCAACGCACTCCTACAATGGAAATAACACTTAAAGGTCCTGTGCTCGAATTCCAGGAAGATGCACTGATAGCCATCTGCGGCGGAAACCTCTCACCTATGATTGATGGAGAGACCGTTGGGCTATGGCGACCGATATATATCAAAAAAGGAAGTGAACTTAGATTTGGAAATCCCAAAAAAGGGTTCAGAGCTTATCTGGCTATCGCAGGAGGTTTAGATGTAGCTTCTGTAATGGGAAGTGCCTCCACTTACCTGAGAGCAGAAATCGGTGGTTATCAAGGCCGGGATCTGGATAAAGGAGATACCATCAACTTTGGCGAATTATCAAATGCTTCGCGAAAAGCCTTTGACCAACTCAAAGATATGGCAGGAAGTCAGCCTTATCAGGCTATGGACTGGTTCGTGGCTACTGAATTCAGCGCCCCTATTCAGGGTGAGCCCAAACTTAAAGTAATGGAAGGCCGGGAGTTCCATCTATTTACCGACGATAGCCAATCTTCATTCTTTGAAGAAAGATTCCAAATTGATTCTCAATCAGACCGAATGGGCTACCGCCTTCAAGGTAGTAAATTAGAACTTAAGAAGCAAAAGGATATGATTTCAGAGGCCGTAACGTTTGGCACCATACAAGTTCCACCAGAAGGCAACCCGATTATTCTGCTTGCTGATCGCCAAACTACAGGAGGATATCCTAAGATTGGTCAAGTAGCCACCGTGGACCTCCCACGCATCGCCCAATTAAAACCCGGGGAGCAAGTGAGCTTCGAACAGATTAGTCATAAGCAAGCTCAGCATTTATTACTCGAGCGCGAAACACAAATTCAACAGCTGGCACAAGGAATTAGATTTAAATACCGTTAGGAGGAACGTACATGCCTATTGTAGATATTAATTGTGACATGGGAGAGAGCTTTGGTACTTATACAAAAGGCAGAGATGAGGAAATTCTAAAATATGTAACGTCTGCTAATATTGCCTGTGGTTTCCACGCTGGGGACCCATCCATCATGAGGAAAACGGTCAAGCTGGCTGCGGAAAATAATACAGGGATTGGAGCTCATCCCGGTTTTCCCGATTTAGCCGGGTTTGGACGCAGAAAGATGGATGTCACTCCTGAGGAAGCTTATGATCTTGTCGTTTATCAAGTGGGTGCATTGAACGGATTTGTAAAAGCAGAAGGACAGTATCTACAGCACGTTAAACCTCACGGAGCGTTGTTTAATATGGCCGCTCAAGATAGAAAGCTGGCTGATGCTATTGCCCAAGCCGTTTATGATGTAGATCCCGAACTTATTCTGTTTGGTCTTGCGGGAAGTGAGCTCGTTCAAGCCGGCCGCCACGCCGGACTGCGAACGGCAAGTGAAGTCTTTTCAGACCGTACCTATCAACAGGATGGCAGCCTTACCTCCAGAAGAGATCCCAATTCTTTAATTACCGATCATCAGTCAGCGGTAAAACAGGTTATCCGTATGATCAAAGAAAATAAAGTTACCAGTCTGCAGAATGTAGATGTTGAAATCGAACCGCAAACGATATGTATTCACGGTGATGGAGAATCTGCTGTAGAATTTGCAGCGTATATTACCAAAGCATTGAAAGAAGCCGACATTGAACTATCTAAAATCAGCAGCTTTCTCTGATAAAGGGTACTATCAAAAATTATTTGATTTTTCGTAAGCACGTTATTTCACAATAGGGCCGGTTAATGTAAGACTTAGTTTTGAGATTTTTTATGAGAAGAAAGGTCCTGCGGGGGATAATTCGCTTTCCGCGGGCATGTGCTGAGCCTCCTCAAGCTAACGCTTTCCGGGGTCTCACCGATCATGTTCATCCCGCAGGAGTCTTCATTATCCCCCTCCGGACCTGGCTAAATCAGAAGCTCGAAACCACTTCAACCATCACCTGCATAATGGAGTATTAGCCCATGTAGTTAGGATGTAACGACCCACATGGCCCTTCATGAAAGCATTTCATACAGATTACGGAGGAGAACCAATCTCTTCTGGAAAAGTACGTTCGCAACATTATAGTTGGGGTGGTGGGGAAATGGCGAGACTCCCAAGATTAAAAGCGGAAGCACCTTGGTCAGCGGCGTATGGACTGGACTGAGCTGGCGGAGATAAAGAAAACACGAAGAGCGGAGCGATTCGATGTTGCCTTATCGTACAGAAGTGAGGGAAGTCTCACTAGACGCTAGGTGCTGGAGCTGGATAGCTCTCCACGCCGTTTAGGCATTGGTTTTTGACTACTCCTATCCAGAGTGTAAGAACGGGAGAAGGGACTAGGTGAGATCCAGCAGGGAGTGAAACGAGCGAGGAAGCTCACCGTTCCCCCATAGGAAAGTGTTCAAATGTGGAATCACCCCGAAAGACACGACCAGCATAAGCCGAGCATCAAAAGGATGGTGGTTTTTCCGTCCGTTGATGAACGGCTTATGTCTCGAGTGTCTGGGTGATGGAACAAGACGAGTTATTTCCCCACCAACCCTTATCCACCTAATGTAACGGCCCCTATTTATCTCGAAACAGGGTCTTCCAGTATCGGGAGCTTTTCTTTAATAAAATTAAGGAGGTCTTTTAATGAGTACACAGAAAACTTGGACCGAGGTGGATGACTATTTTAATAGCCAGCTCGTTCAAGAGAAGGACGCGATGAACGAAGTTTTAAAATCTAATTCAGAAGCTGGTCTCCCTTCCATTGATGTCTCAGCAGCCCAAGGAAAAATGCTTCACGTGCTGGCTAAAATCAAAGGAGCTAAGCGGATTCTTGAGGTTGGAACTCTGGGTGGATACAGTAGCATTTGGCTGGCAAGTGCTCTTCCTGAAGATGGCCGACTTGTTACATTGGAAGCAAGTGAAAAACACGCTCAAGCAGCAAGAAAGAATATAGAACATGCTGGACTTAAGGAGAAAGTTGAGATCCTCCTCGGCCCAGCAAATGAAACTTTCCCCTCACTCGCAGAGACGGAAACTGATCCTTTTGACTTTGTATTCATTGATGCAGACAAAAGAAATAACCCTTCTTATATTAAGTGGGCGATAGATCTATCGGCGCGAGGGGCCTGTATTGTGGTAGACAATGTGGTCCGCCATGGAGAAGTCGTGGTAAAGGATAGCCAAGATCCGGACATTGAGGGTATTCGTGACATGTTTGATATTCTATCAAATGAACCACGTATTGATTCAACAGCGATTCAGACGGTAGGAAGCAAAGGATATGATGGATTTCTGCTGGCGGTCGTAAAATAACTTAATAAGGAATAGACTTACAGCTGGTAAAGGTCTATTCCTTATTAACCTATACATTAGTAAACTGGGAAACTGTAATCCAGATACTCTTTCATCTTTCCTCTCACTATTTGATCATAAATACCCTGAATCTGTTTCGTGAGTGAGCCCACACGGCCGTTCCTAATCACCCGCCGGTCCACTTCAATTACCGGCTTTATGCCAATAGCCGTTCCTGTAAAAAACACTTCGTCCGCTTCATATACCTCAACTCTTGTGAAGCTTTTCTCTTGAACAATAATCCCAAACTCATTCTTGAGAATTGTACATACCGTGTCCCTCGTAATGCCCGGAAGGATATCGTCAGAAACAGGTGGAGTAAGCACTTGATTATCACGTACGATAAAAATGTTTTCTGTTGCGCCTTCGCTAATATTTCCTTCCTTCGTTAAAAAAATGGCTTCATCAAACCCATTAAGCTCAGCTTCGTTGATCGCAAGAGCGGAGTTCAAGTACCCACCCGTTGGTTTTACTTGAGGAGGAATCATATTACTCCCCATTCTCGTCCAAGAGGATATGCATGTTTTTAAAGCTTCCTTAGGTTTATAGTCTAAGACTGTAGTAAAAATGCCCAGATGATTATATGGATCACTCAAATTAGGGCGAAGGGTATCTGAACCTTTAAAGCATACAGGGCGGATATAGACATCAGCCATTTCTTGATTCAATACTAGGAGTCTGCGAATGATTTGTGTTAAATCGGGGACTGAATAAGGGATCGGAATAAATAAACTTTTTCCTGATTGATGGAATCTTTTTAAGTGATCTTCCAAACGGAAAACAAATAACTGCTGCTGTTCTTCGTTCCAAAACCCTCTAATTCCTTCAAAGCAACCCAAACCGTAATTAAGTCCTTTATTTTTTATACTGACCGACAACGCACGCTCATCTACAAATCGGTTCACGTCAAACAGATACCTCATCACGCCCCGCCTTTCACGTTTTTAAATAAAACCTACATAGCATCTTTAGGGATGGAGCGCCCTCCCTAACGTTAATTATTTATGAGAAGAGGCAATGAATGAATCGACAACCTTGTTAAACCGCTCCGATTCTTCGAGGAATGGGCAATGACAGCTCGATTCAAAGACCTCTAACTGTGAGTTAGGGATTTCATTTTTTAAATGCTCTCCTGCAGCTAAAGGAATCAATTTTTCCTCTCGACCAAAGCACAATAAAGTTGGAACAGTTATCGAAGGAAGATAAGGACGACAGTCAATAATGGATTGATCAAATAGAATAGCACTGGCTACTGAAGCTGGAACTTTGGTTGTCTCTTCTATCATCCAGGCTAATTCTTCCTCTTCAACTTCTTCCTTGAACATCAATGGGATAAATCCTCTCAGGAGCCCTTCCTGATTCGTTTGGATCTCACGCATCATTCCTGTCAATGCAGGGAGGTCAAAAGCTCCGATCTCAAAATCATCCCATTTAAAATCAGAAGCGAGTTCATCAACAATTACGGTAGCTTTCACCTTTTCCTCACCAAATTGATGGAGATACTCCCAAATAACAAAGGCTCCCATTGACCATCCAAGTAAAGTAACAAACTCTGTATTTTTGTTGAAAAAAAGGTACCTGTTCTTTAAAGAAACGGCTGCTCATCCAAACCCCATGAATCATTAGTAATGGCTTGCCAGACCCCTGATCCTGATAATACAACTCGGTTCCGTCCTTAAGCTGCAAAAAAGGCATATATTTTCCTCCCAACTATTTTTCTATTTCAGTTTATGTTGGAAAGTATCATTCAGAATAAGACGAGTTAAAAGTAATCAGGACGGCCGTCCTGTCGTCGATCGGCATTTCACGGTCCTCAAGTTTTTTTGTCAGATCGTTAATATAAGGGGTTAAACCAATAGTTATTATCTGCTGATAAGAATCCATAAGGTCGTAGTCAGGATGGAATAATCCATCAGTAACGAGCAGTACATCAGTTAGATCTTCAGTGGAAATCCGGCCCTTTTGAAGATATAGATTCGCTTCTTTCATTCCATTTGCCACTGTATAACCATCTGGCTGATTGGCCAACGAACGATTATAACGCAATTGATTCCATTTATTTTCATAGTATTTTTCATCTAATACGTCGATGCCATTAGCACGATCGGTTGCACGTTTTAATTTTGCTCTTGAACTAATTCCTTTAACGGTATCCTCAGTGAGCAGCTTAGCTGACTTATTTGTGTATCCAGCCACGATCATAGAATCACCTAATTGCGCGTAATTGATGTGTGATTCCTCTACTTGGACAATGGCTACACATGTCGACCAGCGTTTGTAGCCTTCAGAAACATCGATACCATGCACAAGCATTTGTTGATACAATTTTGAATTTGCCTCTCTAACTTCTTTCCTGAGATCCGCGTTAGAAGCAAGACTTTCAAAATGTTCTTTGAAAATTCGAGCGGCTAAATAAGCTCCATTGTGACCTTGTTGATCTTGAAATTCATCTAAAGGAGTTGCTCCATCCAGGACTCCGTAAATACCTGCCTCACGATTAATAATATAGGCATCTTCACTTTCCTTTTTGTCAGGGCTTGTGTAATTTACCTTCTCAACTTTCAGCTTACGCTCTACCATTTTATTTCACCTCAAATAAGGGAATTATTATCTTTTATCAGGCAGCCAGTCTTTGGCAAGCATTCCATAAACCACGTGATTAACATAGCTGCCGTACATGTTCGCGGCGTCCCTGATGATTCCTTCCTGAACAAACCCTAATCGTTCAGGTATTGCACGGCTTTTCAAATTTTCCTCAGCTGCTCTTATTTCAATACGGTTCAGTCCGAGATCTTCAAAAGCATAAGTGAACAAGTGGCGACAGGCCCTGGTCAGCAACCCTCGGCCCGTGTACTCCGTCCCCATCCAGTAACCAATACTGGTTCTTTTATGACTCCAATCTATTTCATGGAAATCCACCACCCCAGCGATATTCCCATTCAAAAGGATACATACCGTTAATCCGTTATTACGAGCATACCTTTCAAGACTTGCCTGGATGAATTTTTTTGTATCTTCGGCCGAATGAGTGAAGTCAATCCAGGGAAGCCACACCCGAAGATGCTCTCTGGACAGATTTGATAACGTAAAAAGCTCTTCGGCATCTTTGTGTTCTATTAATTTTAATGAGACTTCTTCATCAATTTTGTATGTAAACATTCAAACAGCTCCTATCATTAACGAGTAAATGTCCTATTTAGACTGATGTTTCCATTTCGATCTTTATCTACAAATATCCTTCATAATCTTATTTTATATTTCATTGTTCCTTTTTCTTCATATTATATCCCCCCAATCATGCGGGATTGGGTAAGACTCCCCCAGAGATTATAAAATCCCACAAGAGTTGTACTCCTGCGGGATTCCGGACATTTATAAACTTAAGGTTTTAAAACAAGCTTCCCTTTCGTTTTTCTAGCTTGGAGAATTTCGTGGACATGAGCGGCTTCATCAAGGTTGTAAACCCCTCCAACTGTGAGCTTCAATTCCCCAGTGTTCACAAGCTTTAATAATTCTTTCAGGCTTTTTTCAAATAAAACGGGCTTCTTCATAATTTGAGGAAGAAAAAAGCCAATAACCGAAAGATTTCTATTCATTAATCCAGATGGATACATTTGAGGCGGATTTCCACTTGCTACGCCATAAACTACTAAGCGCCCAAACGATCTCATGCACTTAACGGTTTCATGAAAAATGTCTCCGCCAGCCATCTCGAGAGCGATATCAACTCCCCTTCCATCTGTTGCCTCCATGACTTCATCCCGCCAGTTCTGATTGGTATAGTTCACCGTATGATCGGCTCCTAATTCTTTTGCAAGGTTCAGCTTTTCTTCAGAACTGGCTGTTGCAATGACTTCAGCTCCATAGTGCTTTGCCAGCTGTACGGCAAGTGAGCCAACTCCTCCGGCTGCAGCGTGGATAAGAACGGTTTCACCTTTTTCCAAACGCCCCATTGTTGTCAGCAAATGATAAGCCGTCAGCCCCTGAAGCGGGATCGCTACCGCATTCTCATCATCGAGTTCTTCCGGAACAGGGATAAGATTACTTTCTTTCGTTACCACATATTCCGCGTATCCTCCTGAACCAATTAAGGTTACGACACGGTCTCCTTTTTTGAATTGGTCCGCACCTTTCCCGGTTTGTTCCACAACCCCGGCCACTTCAGCCCCGGGAATAAAAGGTAAAGGCGTTGGAACTACATATGCACCTTCTCGTCGTGCCGTATCTGCATAATTAACTCCAATAGCTGTGACTTTTATTTTTACCTCGCCTTCCCCTAATGCAGGGTCTTCCACTTGGACAGATTCTAACACTTCTGGTCCTCCGTACTCTTTAAACTGAATAGCTTTCATCAATGTTTCCTCCTAACGGCCAGTAAAAGCTGGCTTACGTTTATCTTTAAATGCCTGTACTCCCTCTTTATGATCCTCGGTTGTCACCATCATCGTCTGAGTAATGCGTTCCTGTTCAAGAACAGCAGCCAGATCCTTGTTCTCAGCCTGATCCACCATTTTCTTCATCATGCCCATAGCTCGTCCTGGGCCTTTAGCAAGACGCAGAGCATACTCCATTGCCGACTCCTCTAATTCTGCTAAAGGGTAGACGCGATTGACCAGTCCCCATTCTGCAGCTGTTTCAACAGGAATAGGTTCTGCGCGGAATAATAGCTCCTTCGTACGATATGGCCCTAAGATTTTCGCTAAGAAGTAGTGCCCCCCTCCATCTGATACTAATCCGACCTGGGCAAAACTAAGAACGAATTTACTTTCTTCTCCAGCTAAAATTTGGTCGCAAGCAAGAACTAAATTGAAACCGGCCCCTGCTGCGTAACCATGTACGACCGCAACCACTGGTTTAGGAAGGTCTTTTATCATGAGAATCAACTCATTAAGCTTTCCGATATGATCGTAAACTTCCTGAGAAGAACCAGATCCCATACTTTTCACATCACCGCCCGCTGAGAAAGCTCTTCCAGCTCCGGATAATACAACAACTTTAATGTCATCATTCTGCTCAGCTTCTTTAATCGCTTCTTTTAACCCGGCTATCATATCGTCTGAAAATGCATTTAAAGCATCGGGACGATTTAAAACACATGAAAGCACCGGTCCATTAAGATCCACGCTCAAATGATCATTACCTAAGTTCATACGATCCATCTCCCTTTTATGATATATATTGTTTTTCTTCCATCATCACTTCAGCAATTGCGCGATTACGTTCTATCGAATCTTCCCATAGATAGTTACTTAACAGAACGGAGACATTTCTCATAATCCTTATTCGTTCTTCTCCTTTCATCAAGTTAGAGAATAGAAAGGAAGAAGCCTGTTGTATTTCTTGAGCTGATTGCTCTACCACGGTGTAAGCGAGTTTCGTTTTAAGTTCCGCTTCCTGATCTGAGCTGCGAATTGCTTTAAGCGTCCTCAGCACAGCTGATTCACTTGAATATAACGCGATCGCTATATTAGCAAGCTTCATCATGATTTCCTGTTCGTGCTGAATCGTCTCACCGTGGACTTTGAGTGCTGTGCCCGCTGCTACAATGTATAAATTTCGAAACAACTCTACAGCTTCTTGAAGTTTATCTAAAGGACCCTCCACTTGTTTGAACAAATTATTTTTCAGAGAATGCTCAGCCTTTTCCAGAACTGTTCGAGCATCAAATTCCCCTTTGCCCAGCTTTTTGAAAAAGACGCCTGGAATCAGCAAGCGATTAATCTCATTAGTCCCTTCGAAAATGCGATTAATACGTGAATCCCTGTAAGCTTGTTCAATTGGGTATTCTTTAATAAAACCGGCTCCACCATGGAGCTGCAGGGATTCATCTGCGACTTCATCTAGTGTCTCTGAACCCTTGATCTTACATATAGCAGATTCCAATGCATGTTCATTCATAGCCTTTGCAACAGCTTTTGGATTCTCACTATCGTAATAATGACCAAGGGCTGATTCCACATGACCCGCGGTTCTATAGAGAAGAGATTCTGTTTCATAAATACGTGCGGCCATACGAGCTATTTTTTCTTTAGTAGCACTGAAATCAGCAATGGAACGGCCAAACTGCTTTCTTTCTGTTGTATGTTCCAAGGCTAACTTGAAACAATGTTTAGCTGCTCCATTCGTCGCAAAACCTAGATTGAACCTACCCAGATTTAAAACATTCAATGCAATCAAATGCCCCTTGCCTACTTCTCCAAGTCTGTTCTCCACCGGTACCTTGCAATCTTCCATAATGACGGAACACGTGGAAGAACCTTTAATCCCCATCTTATTTTCCTCAGGTCCGATCGATAGCCCCTCAAAGTCTTTCTCTACAATAAAAGCTGTAAAATCCTTCCCGTCCACTTTTGCATAAACAATGAACGTGTGGGAAAAAGCTGCATTCGTGATATAGATCTTTGTTCCATTTAGCAAGTAGTGAGTGCCTTCCTCATTCATAACAGCAGTCGTCTTAGCTGAAAGAGCGTCCGAGCCCGCATCAGGTTCCGTGAGACAATAAGCTCCTATATACTCACCAGAGGCCAATTTGGGCAAATACTTATTCTTCTGTTCCTCTGTGCCAAAATAGGTTATGGGCAGCGTCGCGATACACGTATGATTGGAGTGAGCTACACTATACCCGCCCCCACTTCCGAGAGCCTCACCTACGATCCCTTTACTGATCTTATCTAGTCCTAGCCCTCCATATTTTTCTGGAATACTGTGACTCAAAAGCCCCAAATCCCCTGCTATCTTCATCTTCTCTGAAACAAATTCATAATTCTCTGCTTCCAGCTCTTTTCTGTTCGGGTGTATTTCCCGGGAAATAAATTGTCGAGCCGTGGAAGCTATCATTTTATGTTCCTCACTGCGGTCTTCAGGGGTGAAAACGGATTCTGGACTGCTCTCCGTAATTAAAAATTCCCCACCACGGACATCATGTTTTACGGGATTCATAATCCCCCTCCTTTAATTGGCCTGATATCGGGTCATAGGTTGGTATGGTATAAAATAGTCCTTCGCTTGCAGCAAACTCAATTTCTTTACGATTCAGTCCTGCTTTAAGGAGAATCCGGCCGATTCTGGATTCACATAGCAGATCGGCTTCGGATAGATGGTTTCCTTTATAGAACAGCCATGCGGTCAAAGCTGCATCTGATAAATTCCAGTTCCCCTGCTTTTGTAAGTAATGAATGAGACTTCCAGCTCCATAGAAATCTTCTAGGGTGTAATGTCCACTTGAACCTGAACAAACGAGCATAATCGTATCGTTCTCGTGTCGCTCAGATAGAAAAGCAGCCATAGCTGGATTGTTAAGCAAGGACGAGGCGTACAAATGATCCGCCTGACTGGAACGCTGTAACGCAACCGTTCCATTAGTAGTACTTAATATAACGTGTTTTCCTTTCACTACCGGCTGTAAGTGAGTACGTAGAGGATGATGAAACCCTTCGATAACCTGCCCCTGATCTTCTCCAGCTAGAATGTAAGGTTCAGAAAAGCTTTTCGCCCTCTCTTCAGCGTGAGCAGCATCATAGACAGGAATGACGGATGAGGCCCCATCCGCAAGGGCTGCTGTTATCGTTGTAGTAGCGAATAAAACGTCAAACACAATCGCTACTTTCCCCACCATAAGATCCTCTTTAATATCTTCTTTTTTGAAAATGACGTGAATGTCTCCCATACTTAAATACCAGCCGTCTCTTCAGCATGCTTAATCAGGTTGTTTACAAAAACATTCATGTTCGCAAATCTAGGATCATTCGTCTGTCCCTGTTTGTACCTGTAATAAATCTGCTGAATGATTCCAGCCAGTTTAAAATAGGCAAATGTAAGATACACATGAATATCATCTAAATTCCGACCGCTTTTTTCAGCGTATCTTTCAATGAATTCCTGCCTTGTATAAAATCCTTCCGTTACTGTAACGGGCGGCTTTCCTAATCCTGTTTTCAATAGTTCAGGATCGTCAGCTTCGATCCAGTAACTGAGAGCAGCCCCCACATCGGCCAGAGGATCTCCAACGGTCGTCATTTCCCAGTCAAACAGGCCAACCATTTTTGCAGGGTCCTCTGGATCAAACATCGCATTGTTTAACTTATAGTCGTAGTGAATTACGGCCGCTTCTTCAGAATTCGGAATATGAGCTATCAGCCACTTTTTCAATCGCTCTCCACTGACCACATCATCCGTTTCAGCCTTTTCATAACGCTTGATCCATCCATGTATTTGCCGCTCCATAAATCCCTCTGGCTTCACCATCTCCTTCAAGGCTGTCTTTTTATAATCAATAGAATGGAGTTCCACCAGACGGTCTACCATGGATTCCGATATTCTTCTGGCGAGATCCCGACTCGGTTCCACCCCCTCAGGAAATTCTTTATCGAACACCAGCCCGTCTCTTCGTTCCATGATGAAAAAAGGGGCTCCTAATACATCTTCGGAACCCAACAAATATGGCTTCGGTGCCAATGGAAAAACCGGGTGCAAGGCTTCTAAGATTTTATATTCACGTTCCATATCATGAGCTTTCGGAGCCACTGGACCAAGGGGCGGCCTTCGCAGTACGGCTCGCCAATCATTCACGGCAAGTTCATAAGTTAAATTCGAATGGCCGGCTCCAAACTGACGGACCTGTAACTCGCCATCTGGGATGGAAAGATTATTCCGTAAGAATTGTTCAATCGCCTGGACATCGATTTCTTCTCCCGGGCGCACGGTTCTTGTATCATTCGTATCCTGCATGCTGAAGCTCCTTTCTATTTTGCTGTTAACTGATGAGAGGATAGCTTAGTTTTCATCTCCTCAGTCAATGGAGAGCTCTTATGATTTTTGAAATCAAACTGCACAATTACCGAGTAACCCCTGGCTGTCACATCGCCACTCTCTTTCTCATATAGATCCTGCTCTAAGTGAAAACTCGAATTTCCTATTTTCGTAACGCTGGTTTTTATAGTTAGCGTTTGATTGAAATAGACTTGCTTTAAGAAATCACATTTGATCGAAGCGAGAATGAAATTCCAATCATCTCCCACAAGTCCCAGATCCTCAAAAAACCGGATACGTGAATCTTCCATATATACAAAGAAATTGTTGTTATTTACATGCCCTAATAAGTCTGTTTCACAAAACCGCACGGTAATTTCATGCTCGTGCATCTTCTTCCCCCCTCTAGTTCCTGACTTTGTTGTCGTACGTGTAAAATCCTTTTCCGGTCTTTCTGCCAAGCTCTCCAGCTTCTACTTTTTCGCTTAAGGTTTTGGATGGCTTATCGTTTGGATCTTTGGTTTCTTCATACTGCTGCTGCATGACGTAATATCCGACGTCGATACCAGATAAATCCATCAATTCAAAAGGACCGATGGGATGGTGCAGTGCTTTTTTTGTGATCTTATCGATATCCTTAAAGTCTGCATATCCGCCCTCATACAGACTCATCGCTTCTTTCTGAATAGCAAAGAGAATACGGTTTGCGATAAAACCTGAAATTTCTTTCTGCAAAAGTACGGCCGTGCGATTCATACGTTCACACACCTCCATAGCTAGCGCTGCCGTTTCTTCTGAGGTATGCTCCCCCTTCACGACTTCCACACAATCCATAACCAGAGGCGGGAAGAAGAAATGCATATTGCACACGCTTCCAGGTCTTGATGTTGCGTCTGCTATTAACGAACTTACGATGGTCGAGGAATTCGTTGCCAGAATCGCATGAGAGGGCACGATCTCATCAAGCTTGCTGAAGACTTCCCGTTTTACAGCAAGTTTCTCTACCACTGCTTCAATGACAAGATCCGCTTCACTCGCAGCATCTCTCAAGTCCGTCGTAAAAGTAAGACGGCTGAATGCTTCATTTCGCTCAGCTTCCGAAATTTTATCTTTCGCCACCCATTTGTCCATAATGTCAGCTAGTTTATCTTTTGCCTGTGCTAACGAATCGTTGCTAATATCCTGTAAACTCGTGCGGAATCCCGCTAATGCTCCCAGCATAGCGATTTGATGACCCATCGATCCTGCTCCAATAACGGCTATCTGTTCTACTTTCATAGTGACTCCTCCTTATTAATCCTGATCATGATGTCCATTTAGCAAGACGCATGCATCCCGCCGTCCACCACTAGAACGTCCCCAGTGACATAGTTAGACGCTCTGGAGGCTAGAAATAGGGCAGCCCCTTTTAAATCTTCATCTGTTCCAAACCTTCCCATCGGGGTACGGTCGAGGATAAGATCGCCGCCCTGATCAAGTAAGCCTTGAGACATCTTGGTAGGGAAAAATCCTGGAGCGAGAGCGTTTACCTGAATATTATGGGATCCCCACTTTACGGCCAAATCTTTTGTAAAGGTAATAACAGCTCCTTTACTTGCGTTATAGCCGATAGTGTCCATAAACCTTGGGTCTGCTCCGCCAAGTCCGGCAACTGAAGCAATGTTAATGATTTTTCCGGCCTGCTGTTTAACCATGATTTCTCCTACTTTTTGGGCCATTAAAAAAGTGCCTGTTACATTCACATTCATGACCTTCTGAAACGCCTCAAGCGGCATTTCCAGAGTCGGTGCTCCCCATGTGGCTCCGCTATTGTTGACGAGGATATCAATTTGGCCAAAGCGCTCCAGCGTCTGACCGACAACATTTTCAATATGAGATGGATTGGTAACATCACATTCTAAGGCCAGGGTGTCTACACCAAGTTCGCTTTCCAATTTGGAAGCCATCTGCTCGCAGGCTTCTACTTTTCTTGAGCATAAAACAACGTTAGCTCCTGCTTCGGCCAATCCTTCGGCAATCTGTGCACCTAAACCTCTCCCGCCTCCTGTTACAATGGCCGTTTTCCCAGTCAGATTAAATAATTCATTTACATGCATCTTCTCACTCCTCGTATTTGGATAATTCCAGCTTAGCGATTTGTCTGCGGTGTACCTCATCTGGTCCATCAGCAAGCCGTAGTGTACGGGCTCCGGCCCACTGGGCAGCAAGCGTAAAATCCTCACTTAACCCCGCGGCTCCGTGAGCCTGAATGGCTCTGTCAATGACACGAAGCGCCATGTTCGGTGCGACAACTTTGATCATGGCAATTTCCGTTTTGGCTTGTTTGTTTCCAACGGTATCCATCATATGAGCAGCTTTTAATGTAAGCAGCCGGGCTTGTTCCAGCTCAATTCTGGAATCTGCAATCCACTCTCGTATCACTCCTTGCTCAGCAAGCGGCCGGTGGAAAGCCGTTCTATTCTGGACACGCTTACATAATTCTTCAAGCGCACGCTCAGCGGCACCAATCAGCCTCATGCAATGGTGAATTCTCCCCGGGCCCAGGCGTCCCTGGGCCATTGCAAAACCTTTTCCTTCTCCCCAGATCATATTGCTCGCCGGAACACGCACATTTTCAAACGTAATTTCCGCATGTCCATGAGGCGCATGGTCATAACCAAATACGGGAAGCATGCGTTCAATTTTGACCCCTTCTGACTCCAAAGGAACGAGAATCATAGACTGCTGATCATATTTTGGGGCATCCGGATCGGTTTTCCCCATAAATATAGCAATTTTACAACGGGGATCTCCGGCTCCAGAAGACCACCATTTTCGACCGTTTATGACGTATTCGTCTCCCTCTCGTTCAATCCGCGCTTCAATATTTGCAGCATCTGAGGACGCCACATCTGGTTCTGTCATAGAAAAACAAGACCTTATTTCCCCTTCTAATAAAGGCTCAAGCCATTCTTTCTTTTGATCTTCACTTCCGTAACGAGCAAGAACTTCCATGTTACCGGTATCTGGTGCGTTACAGTTAAATACTTCAGGACCTATAAGAGATCGTCCCATCATTTCACAAAGAGGAGCATACTCCAGATTTGAAAGTCCTGCTCCATATGTAGAATCCGGTAAAAATAAATTCCACAGCCCCGCATCTTTTGCTTTTGATTTTAATTCCTCCATTATTGGCGGTACCGAAGACCAGCGAGTTTCCTGCTGGTTCAACTGCTCTTCATACAAGCGCTCATTTGGGTACACTTCATCTTCCATAAAGCTTCGGATCTGCTGCTGATATCTTTTTACATTCTCCGAGTAATCAAAATTCAACGATTTGCCCCTTCCCCGGAAGCATACTGTCCGGTTAGTATATAATATCCATTTTATACCGATAATTCTGAAAATTCAACAGAAATGAGTGAGTATTCATTTTTATCTGTCATATTATTCTGCTTTACCCATATGTATGAGATGTAGGACACTTTACAGGAGGGATGCAAACATGCGTGACCATCAGAATGAAAACTCCGCGAATGATAGAAAGTCCTCAAATGAACAAAAAGAAAGCTTGATTAAGAACGTCAGTAAAGAAGCCAATCAGGTTGTTCACAACACAGTGGATACTTCAGGCAAGATTATAAAGTCGATCACAGGTGAAGGAGGCCTTCTCGGTAAAACGATTGATTCTTCCGGAAATATTATTAAAAAAGTAGCTGATAAGGGCAACGAAGCTATTGATAAGACTTCCGATACCTCTTCTAAAGCCTGGAAAACTATAAAAGATAAAACCGTAAAGCGAAAAAAATAGAGTCATACAAAAAGAGCTGTCAGTCTAACTGACAGCTCTTTTTATAGACTTTATAGACATTCCAGATAAACTCCCATTACTTGAAGACTCAGTTTCGAGACTTTTGAGAGAATTAGGTCCTGCGGGGGACGATTTCGCTTTCCGTCCCTGCACGACGCAGGGTCGTTCGACGTTGCCACAGGACTTGGCGATCCTAGTCGAACTTCTTATATGTGGTAAGCTTCCTCGGGCTTCACAGCCCTGAGGGATCTTACCGATCATGTTCATCCCGTTCTTACACTTTTTTTAGTCTTAATCAAATATCAGAGCATAAACGACATGGAGAGCTATCCAGCTCCAGCACATAGCGTCTAGTGAGACTTCCCTCACTTCTGTACGATAAGGCAACATCGAATCGCTCCGCTCTTCGTGTTTTCTTTATCTCCGCCAGCTCAAGTCTAGTTTCTGTGCCTAGCCTCTCGAGGTCTTAAGTCCAACCATGAAAGGAAGAAGAGCCCTTCCTTTCATGGTCGTTCTTAAGCTTGTCGAGGCTGAGCAAGGCACCTCCACATTTGGCCCGGCATGACGTAGGGCCATAGGAAATTGTTCAAATGTGGAATCACCCCGATAGACACGACCAGCATAAGGCGCTCATCAACGGATGGTGGTTTTTTCATCCGTTGATGAGCGCCTTATGACTCGAGTGTCTATCGGGGTGATGGAACAAGACGAGTTATTTCCCCACCAGCCCTTTTCCATAACAACATAACGGATCCAAATTATCTCGAAATCGAGTCTTTAACTATCCGGCCCTTTTGTTTAATAAGCTATTCAGTTTCCATGCAATGCTTATATATCTTTCTAGGAACAAAAAAAAGACGCAAATGTACAGCTTGCGTCCAAACGTAGGGAAAATCTCATAGTGTGGTAAACCATGAATCTATAACCATTAGTTATAGATACCCTATTATATGTTGTCTTTTTCATTTTGTATTGGTAGATGCCCTATAAATTATAGAAACTTAAAATTTTTATTGATCTTATAGAAAATAGACAGATGTACAGGCGCTAATCTTTATCTTACATAGAATGATAAGGAATGATCAATATGAAAAGGAGAGATATTTTAATGTCATATCATTCAAACAAAGGGAACTGCGTACGCGACATTCTTAAGAAAATTCTAGATGCTCAAGCAGAGGTGGCTATGGCTGACGAATGTGACGTTAGCTGTGAACGGTCTATCCGTGATCTAGTAGGTCCTGCTACAGGAGGGAACGGGGATACCACAATTCCTTTCATTCTTTACTGTGAAGATTGCAAACCTTTCTTTGCCAGCGGTGTTAAAAAGATTAACGACACGTTCTACTGCGTAGAGACTCCTATCTTCAAAGCTATTAAATTCACAGACGAAAAGAAAAACTGTATCAAACTTGAGCTGCTTAAACCTGATAACAACAGCATGAGCTTAAACAGCCATTGCAGCAAAAGAGATGTATGTGACTTGGTAAACGGAGTTACGGAATTCAAATCTACAGGAATCTGTATGACGTTTGACCTTAACTGCATCTGCGGAATCACATGTCTTGATACAACTACCCCAGTCCCTGTAACAGAAGCTGACTTTGCTCCTATGCATGTACGCGAAGGTTAATAGGAATAAGCCAGGGAAGGATCCCTGGCTTATTTTCAAATAATAAGTGGACAACCTGTTCTTAAACCAGCTTCAGCAAAAAACACACCCGGTCCGCAAAGTCTTTTAACCTCTAACCACCGGCGAAAGACTCCACGTGCCGAATTGTTTGCGTATATGAACGACCTGACCGATATGATAGGCATTGTGGATAAAAAGGTGAGACAGGGTGCCCCCCCATTTCTCAAGCTTTTCGTCACTGCATCGCTTAATTTCTTTACGAAATTCGGATAAAACGACGCTGTTGCTGGCAGCTACCTGTCTCCATGACAGAGTGCCATGATCCTGGAACGTATCGTAGTATCTGGGAAGTTCATCTATTTCCTCCCCCCTGAAGCGGCATAAATAACGGTAGTTGTAAAAGTAGAGATGATTGAGGAGTTCTGCAATAGAGTGGGTTTGTTCGTCATCCGGTCTTTCGTGAACCTGGTACTCTTCTAAATCCTGAATAGACATTTCATAGCAGACAAACCAGTTGTTTTCGTCATAAATGGCGGCTAGTTGCTCTAATAATACTTCTCTCATTGTCATGCTTTTCGCCTCCACATATTAAATTAATGTTATATTCGACAAATCTTTTACAAACCCTCTTTCTTTTATAAGAATTATAATTAAATTTACCGATAATTCTCTATTCACTTTTGAAATGTATTATAATGACTCCATAAGGATTCCTTGTTTTTCCACACACAAGAAATGATGACAGCTTAGCGGTATGAGAGGAGTAATAGAATGCAAAGAAATAGAGAACTGCATGATTTTTTGTTGCATAAAGCCGAAGATTTAACTGAGCAATGGTACGAGTCCCTGGATAAAAGCGATCCTAGAGGGGTTTACGCCTCTAAAGATCCTAAGGTGATTGAAACTCTAAAAGGGCAAAACTTTGAATTTCATCAGCACTTATGCAAGGTTTTTATTCAGCCAATGGATCAGTTCCTTGAAGAATTTGACGATTGGGTTATGAAAATAGCCAGTGATCCGGAACATCTGAGTACGCCTACCTACCTTATTATGAGAGAATTCTTACGAGTTCGTGATCAATATTTGTATTTTATCAAAGAGTTTATTGCCGTATCCGATAATGTTTATACTCAGGAGCAGATCGATCGATGGAAAGAGGTACTCATTAAAGCATTTGATATCGTAACGATGCGAGTAGTTGAAGAAAAATCCAATCAACTTGATACACGGATAGATAAACAACAAAAAACGATTAATGAACTTAGCTCCCCCCTTATTGACCTTTCAAATGGACGAGCCTTGCTCCCCCTTGTTGGAGATATTGATTCTTCACGGGCCAGTGCCATTATGGACAACACCTTAAAAGGTTGCACCGATAAAGGAATTGACCAGCTTTTTATTGATCTGTCAGGTGTGTACTTGGTCGATACAATGGTAGCTCACCAAATCTTTCAATTGATCACCGGGTTGCAGCTGATCGGAGTCTCTACCACCCTTTCAGGCATCCGTCCTGAAATTGCTCATACGGCTGTCCAGTTGGGCATCGATTTTGGCCAAATATCGATAACCCCTACTCTTGCTCAAGCGATTGACCGTGATCCTGTATATACTTCTAAACCCTCTTCTTAATAGAGGGTTTTTTTCAATATATCATTTGTTTATATATGAAAAGACAATCTACGGAAATACCTAAAGTGATTATGAATAGTCCTTCCATCCCATTCAAATATAAAAAAAGGAACCCCTCATTAGGAGTCCCTTCTCATGTTATACTTTATTTTATCTAATTTGACCCGAACCTTTCATAAGGAACTTCACAGTCGTAAGTGCTGGAAGACCCATTGGACCACGGGCATGTAATTTTTGTGTGGAAATGCCGATTTCTGCTCCGAAACCTAAAGCGCCTCCATCCGTAAATCGAGTCGAAGCATTGTGGTAGATCGCTGCTGCGTCTACGATAGCTAAAAATTTATCAGCCGCCTCCTGATTTTCGGTGACGATGGCTTCTGAGTGTTTTGTGCCGTACGTTTCGATATGCGCAATAGCATCTACAAGATCGTCGACAGCTTTCACAGCGATATCTGTACTTAAATATTCATTTTTCCAGTCATCTTCACCTGCAGGCACAGCGTCTGGAATAATAGTAAGGACATGCTCGTCTCCATGTACGTGGATGTTTTCTTTCTTCAGAGCACTAATTAGCTCTTCACTGTGTTGAGCCAGCCATTCCTTGTGAACAATTAAGGTTTCTGCTGCGTTACAAACGGCAGGACGGTCTGTTTTAGCATTCACAAGGATGCTGATGGCTTTTTCCACATCGGCATCTTTATCAATATAGATGTGACAATTTCCTACACCTGTTTCAAGCACAGGAACCGTTGCGTTTTCCACAACTGCCTGAATCAGTTTACCTCCGCCGCGTGGGATGAGTACGTCGACATGTTCTTTCATTGTGAAAAGCTGGTTTGTTGCGGCACGGTCTGTGGACGCGATAAACTGCACGGCTTCTTGTGGGATTTTTGTTTCCGCCAGGGCTTTGTGGATAACTTCCACGATTGCCTGGTTAGAATTAATGGCTGAGGATCCGCCTTTCAGCACGATCGCGTTGCCGGATTTAAGCGCAAGACCGGTTGCGTCTACAGTTACGTTTGGACGAGCTTCATAGATCATGCCAATCACACCAAGGGGCACGGTAACTTTCTCAACTTGAAGACCGTTTTCAAGCGTCCAGTCTGAGAGCTTCTTACCAGTCGGATCTTCAAGTTCAGCTACATCCCGTAAGCCTTGTGCAAAGTCTCGAATTCGCTCTTGTGATAAAGAAAGTCGATCCATAAAAGCTTCCGTAAAACCTTGTTCTCTTCCGTTTCGTAAATCCTTCTCATTTGCTGCAAGAATCGTTTCGAAATCACGTTCCAGAACATCCGCGATATGGTGAAGAGCATCGTTCTTTTCCTTATCGGAAAGAATCATTAAACTCTTAGACGCTTTCTTCGCTTCAATCGCTTGTTCTTCAACGTTCACATTATCTTTTGTTAGTGTCATCAAAGACCTCCTTGATTATTTTAAACTCCTGCGGGCAGGGCTACGTCTAAATGGCAGACAAAATCTTTACGTTCAATCGCTGCTTTTTCATAAGATTCGAGTTCAGGTTCTGTTAGAGTAATCATTTCCTTCATTTGCTCTGAGGAATAATTCACTACGCCTAGACCAATTTCTTCGCCTTCTAAATCATGAATACGCACAACGGCACCTTGTTTGAAACGTCCTTTTACGTGGTGCACATTCATAGGAAGCAAGCTTCTCTTCATTTCTACAATAGATTCTTTAGCACGATGGTCAATAATGACTTCGCCTTCAGGACCGGAGTTAAATGCGATCCATTGTTTCTTCTGGTCGAGATTCTCCGTTTCCGGTGCAGTTTCGAAATATGTTCCTCTTGCGTTGTGGTAGACAGCATCATAAACAATGTTGTCGGTACCTGCTTTTCCTAAGAAGGAAGATATTCCGGAAGCCATAGAAATCTTAAAGGCGTCTATTTTGGATTTCATGCCTCCTGTACCGACGGCGCTTCCTGGGTCGCCAGCTGCTGCTTCAATCTCTGGGGTGATTTCGTGGACTTTATTGAGAAGTTCAGCATCCTCATTTTTTCTAGGATCTGCATCATATAAACCATCTATATCCGATAAGATCACTAATTGGTCAGCATCGACAAGTCCAGCTACTTTAGCGGACAATGTATCGTTGTCACCGAATTTCAACCGGTCGATGGTGATGGTGTCATTTTCATTTACGATGGGGATAATTCCGCGTTCAAGCAATACGTTAATAGTATTACGAGCGTTGTTATAACGATCTTCATCAGAAAAATCACTGCGTGTGATTAATATTTGGGAGCCGATATAACCATTAGACAGGAATAGATCGGAATACGATTCCATCAATAATCCCTGACCAATAGAGGCGGCGGCTTGTTTTTCAGGTAAAGTGCTTGGACGCTCCAGGCATCCGAGCTTACGGTAGCCTGCCGCTACTGCACCCGAGGATACGAGTAATACTTCGTGGCCATCATCCTTTAATTGGACGACTTCATCTACTAGTTTTTCGAGTTTCCGACGGCTTATTTCACCGTGCAAACTGGTTAATGAACTGCTTCCTATTTTTATAACTACCCTTTTTTTATCTTGAGTCAACATATCACTCCTATTTAACGTATTGCATCGAGTTATTTATTTACTGCTATTTACTTACTGCCTACTAACAGGCCTTCTATTTCTTTACTGAGTTCTTTCGAGCGTCCGGCTGCACCTTTAATAGCTGCTGAGATCGCGTCTCCGCCGCCACTTTCTTCCAGTGCATCAAGACCAGCCGCTGTCGTACCGTTTGGAGAGGTAACTTTTTTACGAAGTTCCGCTGGGCTTTCTTCGCCCTCCAGCATCATTTTTGCTGCACCGAGCAGGGTTTGTGCTCCTATTTCCCTGAGTGTTTTGGAATCCATCCCCTCTGCACGGCCAGTTTCCTCAATATGCTCCATTAAATAGTAGAAATAAGCAGGACCGCTTCCGGCAATTCCGGTAAAGACATCCATTTTATCCTCTGGAATAATGAAAACTTCTCCAATAGACTGTAGGAGAGCCTTAGACACTAGAACATTTTCCATGTCTGTATAGTGGCCAGGGCACATTGCGGTTGCTGATTCGCGAAGCGTACTGGATGTATTCGGCATCACTCGAATAACTTCCTGACCATCATTGAGACGGTCTTCCATATAGGAAGTAGAAATGCCAGCGAGCACGGATACAAGTACTTGATTCGGATTTAATTTATAACGTAAGTCTTCAAGTACGGCATCAATATCTTTTGGCTTCATAGCCAGAATTAGTTGATCCACTTGTGAAAAGTCTAAATCATCTTTTAATACTGTACGTACACCATATTTATCATTAATCTCATTTAATCGATCTTGATTACTTCGATTGGTTACAATGATCTGATCTGCTGAAATGTTCCCGGATTCAACCATACCTGAAATCATAGCTTCAGCCATAGAGCCTGCACCTAGAAAAGCAATCGTTTGTTTGATCATTTGAGTTAATCTCTCCCGTTCGTATTTTTTGTTCGCTTTCTTTATGACGTTTTTCATCATAACACTGGCAAAAATTGAATCAAGGGGTATTTACCAAATGATGTCTATAAGAGCCAATTAGTTAGTGTAAACGGTTTCACCGCGAGATATTTTCGTCTCATCGCTTCTCATCGCAAATAATGGCTTCTCACAGCTGTATTTGCGAACTGATTTTTTAAGAATTCCCATATAAAACCCAATAATATGAATTAGTGAAATATTCTAAAAACTTATCAGGGCAAGGGTTATAGCTTTTTCATTAACTCTGTTAAATCTCTGTATTGCTTGGTCCAGGTAAGCTCCCGTTTGTGGAAGACTAAGTTTCGAGATATTGGTTATGAGGAAGGTCCTGCGGGGGACGATTTCGCTTTCCGGCCCTGCACGACGCAGGGTCGTTCGACGTTGCCACAGGACTTGGCGATCCTAGTCGAACTTCTTATATGTGGTAAGCTTCCTCGGGCTTCACAGCCTTCCGGGATCTTACCGATCATGTTCATCCTGTTCTTACACTTTATTTTGTCTTATTCAAATATCAGAACATAAACGACATGGAGAGCTATCCAGCTCCAGCACCTAGCGTCTAGTGAGACTTCCCTCACTTCTGTACGATAAGGCAACATCGAATCGCTCCGCTCTTCGTGTTTTCTTTATCTCCGCCAGCTCAGTCCAGTCCATACGACGCTGACCAAGGTGCTTCCGCTTTTAACCTAGGAGTCTTCATCTTCCCCCTCCGGCCCTAGCCAGATCAGAAACTCAAAACCCTTTAGACATCAACGAGTGAATGAGAAAAATGCATGTGCTCATGAGGCTGTTCTTATGCTATAACGATGTGAAATAGCCTGTCATAAAAGCATTTAGGACCGATTAAAAAGGAGAGCATTCTCTCTTATAAAAGTGTCAGTTATTCTTATTGGGCTGGGTTGGTGGGGAAATGACGAGACTCCCATGGGAGAAGGAACTAGGTGAGATCCCGCAGGGAGTGAAACGAGCGAGGAAGCTCACCGTTCCCCCATAGGAAAGCGAGTTATTTCCACACCAGCCCTTATCCACATATCGTAACGGACCCGAATTATCTCGAAACTTAGTCTTACAGTATCCGGCTCTTTAGTGGAGTATCTTGTATCAGATATTATCTACAACGTTTAATGGAACCTTTTCAAAAGACAGCCCCCTTCTCTTCCTTCCTAAGAGTGTTTCAATAAATTCGCACAAAAAAACTTACGGGCTTATGGGGCCCGTAAGTTTATAATTTTCTGCTTAAGATTCGTTAATAAAATGATTATACTTCACCAGCTGCTGATTCAGTTCTCCAAGTGGTACGAAGCGTGCCTTTCTAAACAGCTCCTTACCTTCAGAGAAAACAAGAACTGCCGGAACAGAGAACACAGAGAACTGTCCGGCTGCTTCAGGTACTTCGCTTGCGTCCACATGGACAGATGATATGCCAGGGTATTCCTCCAGCAACTCCTCGACCTGTGGTTTTAACGAGTGGCAGACGGAGCAATTCGGTTGTGATATATAAACAAGTGACAATCGTTCACGATTAATAAACGATTGAATAGATTCTAATGAATGTAAGGAATTCAAATAACTCACCTCTAATTAAACTTGTTTCTATTGTACCAAGATTTAACCAGAGTTTCTTTCATTCTGCC
The DNA here is from genome assembly GCF_052246755.1 of Halobacillus sp. B29. Lineage (NCBI taxonomy): Bacteria > Bacillati > Bacillota > Bacilli > Caryophanales > Bacillaceae > Halobacillus > Halobacillus sp. B29. The sequence goes on along the minus strand of NZ_JBQQCM010000001.1, from coordinate 192,098 downwards.
TATGTGTTAAAAAACGCTTTTACTGCAGGCGGTCCGGAATATCCTTCTGGTTTTTTTTCGTTTCAACTTCCTGAAAAATGTTTGCTGATTGTGCTGTCTGCGGTGTCTGGTAAGCCGTATTCGATCCTAACAGGTTCTTTAAAGCCATTAATTCTTTCCGTACTTCTTCTACGTCCTGTTTGGTAGCTGGTTTATAATTTTCTTTCAGTTCTATACCAATCTGACCATTAGGTTCGAGGGTCGCTGATTTTACGTCCTGAATTGAGGTAACGCTTTGCTGTCTTAATTTCATTTCCAACTGATCAACGGTCAGCCGCATTTTTTTTAAGTTCTGATCATTTAATTGACCGTTTACAATCACCGGCTTAGATTTTCCTGTTAGAAATTTTTCCATAAAGTCGAATTTCACTTGCATAAATTCCATAGCAATTAATGTTAGTACAAGCACTCCACCTACGCCGAAGGTAACCCACACATTTTTCCCGGCCACCGGCTGGATCAACAGAGACCCGATTGCGATCATAATGACGGTCTGGGACAGCGTCATTTGAGATATCGATTTGCGTCCTGCAATTCTAAGGATGATCGTACCTACGATGATAATCAGTATGGCTTTCCAAATCCAGTCCATAACACACACCTCATTTCCCTGATATTTTTCCCATACCATCCATTGTTATTCCATAATTATCTTGCAAATCAATCCTACATCCGCTATACTTTTCTAAAATTATTTAAATTCCAGGAAAAAAGAGAGTAGCTTATGTGAAAGGTCAAGCGATTCAGGGATGGTGCGAGCCTGAACCTAGCTCCGTAAGTGAACCGGACTTTTGAGAAGCCTGCCTGAATGAAGTAGGGATGGGCCGGGGCAGTCCCCGTTAACAATATCGAGTGGCTTTATAGCTATAAGAGTGGTACCGCGAGTTTAAACCTCGTCTCTTTCAGGAGACGAGTTTTTTTTAATTGAAGGAGGAATTATAAATGGAAAAGCACATTCTGGCTCTACAGCTATCCCATCTTCTAGGTGAACAGTTTTCAAGAGAATGGGTGTACGACAAAATTGAAATTCCTAAACAACCGCATTTAGGGGATTTAGCCTTTCCCTGTTTTTCATTGGCTTCTTTCTTTAAAAGAAATCCCAAAGAGATCGCTTCTCAGCTGGCACCGCAGCTCAAACATGATCTATTCGCAAAAGTTCAAACAGCAGGCGGGTATATTAACATTTTTCTAAATCAGGCTTTTGTGACGGAGCAAACCATGAAGCAGGTACTTACCGATCCATCCTCTTATGGAAGCCACTCCATTGGCACAGATAAAACGGTCGTATTGGATATGTCTGCACCGAATATCGCTAAACCTTTTTCTATGGGACACCTCCGCTCTACTGTTATAGGAAGTGCTCTCTCTAATCTGGCTAAAAAATGCGGTTATACTACCGTGAAAATTAACTACATAGGAGATTATGGCACGCAGTTCGGAAAGCTTCTTGCTGCTTACCAGCACTGGGGCAATGATGAGAAGGTACGAGAGAATCCCTTAAAGGAACTTACGAAAATTTATGTCCATTTTCATCAGGCCTCAAAAGACGATCCTTCCTTAATTGAAGAAGGAAGGGAATGGTTTAAGAAACTGGAGCAGCAGGACGAAGAAGCACTAAAGCTGTGGAAATGGTTTAAAGCTGTATCCCTTGAAGAATTCGATAAGGTTTATGAACTTCTCGGTATTGAGTTCGATCTGACTCGAGGAGAAGCTTACTACAATGACAAAATGGACAAAACGGTGAAGCTGTTGCAGGAAAAACAACTGCTTGAAGAATCTAAAGGTGCCCAAGTGGTTCGTCTTGATAAAGAAGGGCTTCCTCCCTGCCTGATCCAGAAAAGCAATGGAACATCCATTTATGCGACAAGAGACTTAACGGCTGCTATTGATCGTTATCAGACATATAAATTTGAAGAAGCTCTCTATGTTGTAGGACATGAACAATCGTTACATTTTGAGCAAGTGAAGCATGTATTACGCAAACTTGACTTTGACTGGGCAGATCAACTTAAGCATATATCTTTTGGTATGGTGCTCACAGATGGAAAGAAAATGTCCACCCGTCAAGGGAAAACGATCCTGCTTGAGGAAGTACTGAACGAAGCTATACAACAAGCTGCCTCCAACATTGAAGAGAAAAATCCCGAATTACAAAACAAGGAGGAAATTGCGAAACAAGTCGGTGTTGGAGCCGTGATCTTCCACGACCTAAAGCACGATCGCCGCAATGATATAGAGTTCTCGCTTGAAGCCATGCTGACTTTTGAAGGAAATACTGCTCCTTACCTGCAGTATGCTTATGTCAGAGGACGCTCACTGCTAGAAAAAGGAGGATTTCACATAGAAACAGCAGACGCTTCTCTCAAAGAAGAATCTGCCTGGCCACTTGTGAAATGGGTCCGCCATTATCCAGAGATGGTTTTTAAAGCCAATACAAATCATGATCCTTCCATTATCGCTAAATACCTGCTTGAGCTAACGAAGGCTTTTAATAAGTATTATGCGGACACAAAAATCTTACAGAATGACCAGCAGAATGCTCGTTTAACCCTTATTTACGTCTTTACCGTTGTTCTAAAAGACGGGCTCAGTCTGCTAGGTATTGAGGCTCCTGAACATATGTAGGTGTAAAGTACTTTTACTATCGCTCCCCCATTTCTTCCTTTATAATAATAGGTTGTGACTGCTAAAAAAGGAGGCTTACTTGTGGACGATAAAACCAAATATGAATTTTTAGCCGACGATCCTGACTTTAATGTAAAACCCGTTATGATTTCACTGATTATTGGGGCGTTCTTTGCTATTTTAAATGAAACGCTTTTGAATATTGCTTTGACGACATTAATGGAACAATTTAATATTACCGCTCCTGTGGTACAGTGGATGGTTACCGGCTTTATGCTGGTGATGGGAATACTGATTCCTGTATCCGCCCTGCTGCTTCAAACGTTTACCACGAGACAAATGTTTCTTGGGACGATGACTATTTTTACGATTGGGACTTTAATCTGTGCTGCTGCTCCTTCGTTTGGTGTTCTGCTTGCTGGCAGACTGCTGCAGGCAGTTGGAACAGGATTATTAATTCCGATTATATTTAACACTTTCCTGCTGCTATTTCCACCAGAACGCCGCGGGGCGATTATGGGTATGATTGGACTTGTCATTATGTTTGCGCCTGCGATTGGTCCAACGTTATCAGGAATTATCGTAGAGTATTTAGGATGGAGATATTTGTTCATTACCGTTATTCCATTTGCTCTATTCTCAATTGCATTCGCGTATAAGTTTTTAAAAAATGTAGGAGAAGTTACGAAGCCTAAAGTCGATATACTTTCCATTGTACTTTCCACTGTCGGATTTGGCGGGATTGTACTTGGGTTTAGTTCGGCTGGAGAAGGAGAAGCGAGTTTCCTTGATCCCCAGGTGCTGGCCATGATTATAGCGGGGGCTGTATCCCTCATCTTCTTTTCAATTCGCCAGCTGAAACTTGAAGAACCGCTTCTTGACGTACGTGTATTCCAATATCCCATGTTCACCATTGGTCTTGTGTTATTCATCATTGTAATGGTTTCGATGTTTTCCTCCGAAATCATTCTGCCGATGTATATGCAGGGACCACTCGCTCTCCCTGCTGCAACAGCTGGACTTATTCTGCTGCCAGGAGCTTTATTGAATGGTCTCATGTCTCCAGTAATGGGAAAACTTTTTGATAAGTTTGGTCCGAGACTGCTGATTATCCCAGCGACAGCTATCCTGATGGGAACCATGTTTTCCTTGAGCCAAGTGAGTATGGATACACCCATTTGGCGGATCGTACTTAGCTACCTATTACTCATGCTCTCCATATCGGCCGTTATGATGCCAGCTCAGACGAACGGATTGAATCAGCTTCCTAAACGTCTTTATCCTCACGGTACGGCAATTATGAATACTCTACAGCCCGTATCCGGTGCTGTAGGAGTTGCTGTGTTCATCAGTCTGATGACTACGAGAGAGGAAAGCTATTTAAACAATGCACAAAATCCTGAATCTGAAACGGTCATGAGCCAAGCACTTGTCGCCGGTGTTGAACTGGTTTACTTTATTGCCTTTTCTTTAGCTGCTATCGGATTTCTCGTTTCCCTTTTCGTTAAACGGGCAAAACAGACAGAGCACGAAACACCTGGAGAACACGAGGCAGCTGTAGAACATTAAGGACCTAAGCGAATCCCCATCCGTCTGCCTGATGGGGATTCATTATGATAACCAGGGTAAACCTCCCTGCAGATCATTCCTCTCTCAAAGACCTATATTCAGAATACGTGTATTAGAACAAAAAGGATTCTTTAGATTTAAAAGAGACGTTCACGGAAATGATTCTAGCATCATAAAAGATGAAGATAATCCTTCGTGCGTGTAAGGATCCAGTATGAAAGCATACTGGAGAGCGTGAATGTTTCGCGGCAAACTTCATCATAATTTATAATAGGAGTAAGTATGAGTGATAGGAGCGGATATCTATGTACCCGATTTATTATGCAGTGGTGATCATCGTTTCCATCATAGCCCTTGTCAGCACAATCATGATTGCTAAGGAAATGACCAAACAGGAGAAGAAAAGCTCTTCCAAAAATGAAACAGATAGTCTGAAAAACGAAACTAATAATTCGAGCATACCTATGCTTACGGTTATTTATTCCATTACTTTTGTCCTCTCTATTATTCTCATCTGGATTTTTATCTTATAGCACAGAAGATAAGGAACTCTTCCTCCTCAGGAAGGTTCCTGTTTTTATGTAAGTTATTTAACCTTGTCCAAACGTTTCAATCATTGTTATTCGTAAGCTCTGTTAAGCGCAGTTGTGGATTTTTTTAGAAAAGGTTTATTACGCAATAGGGCCGTTTAGTTGAAAACTCAGTTTCGAGATATTGGTTTGCCGTGAAGGTCCTGCGGGGGACGATTTCGCTTTCCGTGCGCATGTGCTGAGCCTCCTCAAGCTTCGCTTTCCGGGGTCTCACCGATCATGTTTATCCCACAGGAGTCTTCATCGTCCCCCTCCGGACCTTACTGAAATGAGAGGATCGGCCCCCCTACAACATCACCTGCGTGATGAGGAATTAGACCATTAGATTTTCTACCTATTTCAGGGTGTATTAACTCTCAATAGCCTGTCATAAAAGCATTTAATCCAGATTAAGTAGGAGAATCTTTCTCTTCTAGAAGGGACCGTGCACAAGAAATCGTTGGGTTGGTGGGGAAATGGCGAGACTCCCGTGGGAGAAGGATCTAGGTGAGACCCCACAAGGAGTGAAACGACTGAGGAGGCTCACCAGTTCCCCCACAGGAAAGCGAGTTATTTCCCCACCAACCCTTATCCATCTATCGTAACGGACCCATTTATCTCGAAACTGAGTCTTCAAGTAATGGGAGCTTTTCTGTAAGATCAACACTGCGATTTAACAGATCCTATTCGTAAGGGTCATTAATAATTTGAACATTTCAGAGAGAGTGATTCCCATGTTTAAAACTAAATTGATCATTGGAGCGGTTACGCTGGCTGCTTCTGCGGCTGCCATCACCCTGCTGCTTCAAAATAACATCTTTAGCAGAAGCTTTTCTTCCGTAGAGTGTCCAGCAGAAGGTGATCGATTCTGCACATTCACGGAGTTAAGTGACGTATACGAAGAAAGTGAGGATTGGGAAATCAAAAAACGCCAATCTCCAAATAGCCGTGTACTCGTAAGTGCCATTCACGGAGGAGGAATTGAGCAGGTAACTTCACAGCTGGCAGATGCTGTTGCTGGGAAAGAATACAGTTTTTATACCTTTAAGGGAAAGCTTAGTTCCGGAAATTTTAATAATTTACATATAAGTTCTGTCAATTTTGATGAACCACAGGCTCTTTCTATGGCGAACGAAGCTTCGGTCCATATTTCTATCCATGGGGCTGTAGGGGAAACGAAAAGAACACTACTAGGTGGATTAAACGAGAATTTGAGAGGCTTAATTTCTGAACATTTAGAATCAAGGGGCTTCCGTGTTAAGGAAGCCCCTGAGCACCTGGACGGCGACCATCCAAAAAATATTGTGAATCAAACTAAATCCGGAGAGGGCGTTCAATTGGAACTAACACGAGCGCAAAGAAAAGCATTTTTTGAAAATGGAACGATTAGCTACAGTTCCAGAAATGATGCTACTAATCAAACCGAAGCCTTTACACACTACATAACAGCCATACGTGCGGCATTAAAAGAGTACAAAGAGAAAAATCTTTAATCAGGCATCGTTGCGATTCCTTCTTCCTGTCATTTAATCCAAATTGGCACATACACTGTACTAGCTCCAAGCTGTACTGCCCCAGACGATTGAACAGCAGCAAGATTAACATCACAGAGTAAAGGAGATCATCACATGAGACTGCTTGCTTTTAAGTTGATTAATTTAGCCAGCTTTATGTATCTGCTCACCGCCTCCTTCTTCTTATCACAAAATTTCATGCAGCCATCTACCGACAATGTATATGTTATGCCGGCCCCGTTTGCCTTTTCTATTTGGTTCGTTATTTACTTACTTCTTTTCATCTTTCTAATGAAATCATTCTTTGCAAATGAAGAGCTTAATCGTGTCATTGGTCATATCGGGTTATGGTTTCCATTAAGTATGTTCCTATCCGGGACTACGGTAATGGTAGGAACCACTCCATCGTTACTGTTCATTACTTTATCGTTGCTTACCTTATGTGTGGTATATACGATCATTCAAAGACTAAATCTCTCTACTCAAAAATACAGAACTCCCTTTTCCATTTACCTCGCCTGGACCTCTATAGCTACTATCGTGGATACCTTTGTCGTTTTGAAAGCAAATGAAGTACAAGAACTATTTGCCATTGGAGAACTGGGATGGTCCGCATTTATTCTTGTAGTAGGGGGACTCATTGCCCTTGCCTTTTATTTCATTCAGAAAGATACGTGGTTTCCTCTTGTTTTCATATGGGGCTATGGAGCAATCTTTGCTTATCAGGAAAACACACTTATCAAATTTATTACAGGAGCTTTTGTCGTCATTCTATTATTTATTATTTTCTTCAGCTGGTTCCAAAAGAATCGCGTTTCTTAAGGAGGAGGGTAATAAAAATTTTTTTGTATCCCTATTACTAATCTTCATTAAATTCATACATAATTTTATAATAAAGGAGGCATACTCCCGTTATAAACGTGATAAAGTTAAATTACTCCGACACCTCTTCTGATTCTGCATTCAAGTAAAAGTTGATGAATATCTTATAATAAGGAAGGCAGCATGTAATGCCCTTGCTTAACAAACAAAGGGGTGACTGAGATGGAAAAGGACCTCAAGTTCCAAAACATAACCCACAAAAAGATGGACTTTGATCAAGTATTTGACCATATCCTGACCTTTATGAAAAAGGATCCGCTCGGAAATTACCGTTTAATGCTTGGTACTGATTCTCAAATCCACCCTTCTCACACCATTTTTATTACAGGGATCGTCATCCAACGTGTTGGAAAAGGCGCGTGGGCGTGTTTCTGTAAGAAGCTTATTTCGCGAAAAATGACCACGCTGCATGAACGAATCTCCTATGAGACATCACTTACCGAACATATCGCTTCTTTATTCACGGAAGATAAGAAAAATGAAATGATTGATATCATTCTGCCTCATATTTATAAAGGTGCTACTTTTACAATGGAGGGGCATATTGACATTGGTTCAGGAGAGCGGAACCGGACAAGGCTATATGTAAATGAAATGGTAGCCCGAATTGAATCGCTTGGGATCGAACCGAAAATTAAGCCAGATTCGATTGCCGCGAGCAGCTATGCTAACAAATACACAAAATAAAAAAGCACAACCACAGTCGATGAACTGGGTTGTGCTTCCTTTTTATACTTGTACTTTTTTTAATTGCTCCAGTACTTCTGAAGGCTCTGCACGATCTTTGTAGTCTTCTTTGGTGTATTCATAAACAATGGTTCCGTCCTGGTCAATTACATAGGTTGCAGAAACAGGAAGGGTCCACGCTTCATCCCCGTTATGCTCGTCCACTCGCAGCCCTTTTTCTTTGTACACGTCAACAAGATAATCGGGCAGCTGATAAACGAGATTATACTGATTGGCCGTTTCATTTCCAACATCACTTACCACATGGAACTGGAGGTCATTTTTCTCAGTGGTGGATAAAGAGTGATCAGGTTGTTCAGGACTGATCGCAATTAGTTCGCCCCCACTATCGTGAATGTCACTAAGAATCTCCTGATAGGCCCGGAGTTCCATATTACAATAAGGACACCAGCCTCCACGGTAAAACGTCAATATGACAGGCCCTTCTTCCAGCTGTTTGTACAATTCAATTGAATTTCCCTTCGCATCAGGAAGGTTGAAATTAGGAGCTTTTTCACCTTCAGATAGACCTTTCCCATCAGAAGATTGCTCAAGCTCTTGAATGGCCTGCTTCATTTTCTCTTGCACATCTCCAGGAGCCGTCGCTTTGAATTTTTCAATGTATTCGTTGTAGCGCTCTTTCATTTCTGTCTTCACAGGAAAAAACTCCTTTATGGTTAGATTCACGTCGATTATAGCCTAGTTGATTACTTGGTTAAAGTTATCTGCTTATTCCTTCTTGTTAAAAGTAAGGCAATACCTACAGCGAGTCCTCCAGCGATCAGCTTGCCCACAATAACAGGAACAATCATATCTTTTTCAATTCCTGCTACAAAAGCAAAGTGGCTCCCCAGTACAAAAGCTCCACTTACCGCAAAAGCCGAATTCACTATTTTCCCCCGGTGATCCATGTGCTTCATCATGGCAAGCATAGGTAAATGATGGGCAAGGGAAGCCAGGAGGCCGGTCATAGCAGAAGCATTTAAACCAATCTTCTGGCTCAACCGATTCCATACCTTTTCCCCTTTTTGATTAATAAAAGCGATTAAAGGATACGCTCCTGCAAGGGTAACGGTAATCCTGCCTACAATAGAGACCCCCTCAGAAAGCGGGGCCATGCCAGAAATGAGGGTGAATTCCGTAAGCGTTTCAATCGTAATAGCTGCAAGTCCGGTAATAATAAGGATTTCGACTCCTTTTCCAAACCAGGCAAATACACGTATAGCTCCATTCGTAAACAACCATAATCCCATCCCGATAAAAATGGAAAGGAGAAGCGCCGGCAATAAGTTATGCAGCATCCATAACCATTCATATCCTGCGATCGCTCCGCCTGCCAGACAACCAATCGGTATTGTCACTATTCCGATGAGGATCCCTTTCGCGAAATAAGGACGGTCTTCTTTTTGAATGACAGTAAGAGCGACCGGTATAGTAAAGACGAGTGTCGGACCCATCATAGTTCCTAAAAATGCCCATGAAAACACAGCCGCTTCATCCGTTAAGGCTAACGCTTCGGCCAGGGAGTACGCTCCCATATCAATCGCTAAAATCATAGAAGCAAACATAGAAGGATCGGCCCCCAGTTCTTTAAAGACAGGACCAATAACCGGTGCAGCGACTTCTGACAAGACGGGAGCTAGCGAAATGATACCTACCATGGATAAGGCTAGCGGCCCCATCATCATAAAGGCATCATAGAAATGCTTTCCTAAAGATAAACGCTGATTAAGAACATAGTAATCCAGGGCCCCTGCCACCATAAACAAACACATGATGATTAGTATCGATTCATTGACCCATAACAAATCCGCTCCCTCTCCCTTCACAAAACCTATCTCTCACTCAGTTCGCTCTGTTCAAAGGTTTTCCCTTCCTGGTTCTGTGCGTAACTTCGCAGCCCTAAAAATAAAAAAAGCACTCAGAGTAAATACTCTGAGCGCCTTTCAAGGATAAGCGTTTTTAGCCGATTCCACATGCTACGGAACCGTTCTTCTGCAAATATTTCTGATGATGCTCTTCCGCTTCATAGAAAGTGGTGGTCTTAACAACCTCTGTTACAATCGGGCGCTTGAATGTGCCTTTTTCATCCCACTCTTTAATTTTTTCTTCAGCAATATACTTTTGACTGGCATCATTGTAAAAAATCGCCGAGCGGTATTGGTGGCCAATATCGGCACCTTGACGATTTTTTGAAGTTGGATCGTGCGTTTCAAAAAAGATATTTACGAGTTCAGAATAAGTAATGACAGTCGGGTCATACTCTACTTTCACAGCTTCTGCGTGACCTGTTTTACCCGTTTTCACCTGTTCATAAGATGGATTATCCAGATTCCCGCCAATATAACCTACTCGTGTAGATGTAATGCCTTCAAATTTTTCAAAGAATGCTTCTACTCCCCAGAAACACCCTGCTCCAAAAATTGCCTTCGCCATATCTCATCTTTCCTTTCTTTTTAACGCAACTTCTATCGAGAGCCTTCACGGGTATATGACAACGAAAAGACCCCTTTTCTTATCCAAGAAAAGGGGTCGTATTATAGTCCGTACGATCCTCTCATCTCTTAGGATGTCACCATCCTACAGGAATTGGCACCGTTCTCGTCAATCATTAGATTGATTCGATGGTTGCCGGGCATCAAAGGGCCAGTCCCTCCGCCTCTCTGGATAAGAAGTTTCCGTTATTTATTTTTAAGTTATTTCATATCTTACAACGTTTTAGCAGTGAAGTAAAGGATGAAGCTAAAATTTTTTTTGGAAAAAAACATATTCAGCTCCCGGTCTTTTACTCTATTCAGACTGTCATAAGAAAATGCCAGTCCATATTGAACTCTCCATCATTCGACAAATCTTTATTTGCCGCGCTCGCCTGAAGTATTAATCTCTTCAAACGGCTGGACGATGACAAAGCCGTCGCCTTTGAATTCCATTTGGATCGATTCTCCACTTCCCCGTCCAATGAGAGTTTTAAAGCTTATATCTGTACGAAACTCAGGCTGCAAATGACCCGACCAGGCGACCGTAGCATTTGGATCGGTAATTACTGGCTGCCCCGGGCGCACCATAATGGTAAGCGGTTCGTAATGAGACGTGATCGCTACTTTACCTCTTCCCTTCAGTTTAACGTTGAATAAGCCGCCCGACATCATTCCGGCAACTTTTTTCATCAGTTGAATATCCCAGTCTACGCCTGGCTCAAAGGCGAGAAGATCATTGCCATTCACTGTAATTTCTTCGTTATCCAGTTCCAGAATAGTAATTTTTTTGCCTTGATCAGCTAAGTAAAGGCTGCCGCGTCCGGTAGCTTTCATCAGAGAGCTTCCTTCTCCACTCATGGCTTTTTTCACGAAACGACCTACACCGTGCTCAAGGAATCCTTCTCTTTCAAATTTAATCTGCCCGTTGTACGAGATCATGGATCCTGCTTTCGCCCACACTTGATCGGTCAGGTTCACTTCCAGGATACGCGGGGTTTCCAGCTCGAAGTATTCATTCTCTGCATCGTCCTGCTTTGTTTCTCTTATAAATTGTTCAATAGAATATTTGCTCATTCTTCTCTCCCCTTTAATCGCATAGTTGGTTCCTAACTAGGATATTCGCTCTATTCCTATGGTACTCCTTCTTCACAGGGGGATTTTGCTGAACTGATGATTAAAGAGAGTCCGGAAACTGTGAGTTCTTGTACTACCTAAAGTCTCTGTTGAATATTATAGATTCGCTCGCGTTTGTTTAAGACTTGATTTCGAGACTTTTGTGAGAATTAGGTCCTGCGGGGGACGATTTCGCTTTCCGTGGGCATGTGGTAAGCTTCCTCAGGCTTCGCCTTCCGGGATCTTACCGATCATGTTCATCCCACAGGAGTCTGCATCGTCCCCCTCCGGACCTTGCTAAATAGGGAACTCGATATCATGTTCGGAACGCCATGGTTTACGGTGGGGTTAAACCTATAACAATGAGCGTGCACGTGGGATAACCCCTGCTATAGAAGCATTTAAGGCTGATGTAGGACACTAGCTTCTCCAATAGTAGGGTCCGTTCTTCTCACGTAGCCGCCCCTCATCGATTTCAGGCAACGGACTCAATTTATCTCGAAACTGAGTCTTCAACAATCCGTCCCGTTTGTTTAATAAGCGGCTTTGTTCAACCTAAGAACAAGGCGCCGTATATGAGCGATCCAAGGATTACAAAGGCGGGGTGCAGTTTTACTTTTTCAAGTAACAAGAAACTGGCGATGATCAGGATTGCTGTTTGCAGGAAACCTGTGGATTCATAGGAATTCCCAAAAAACTGGTACGCCATAATCCCAAGAAGCACGGCAATCGCTGGGCGGATTAAGTTAGTCATCCGCTTGACCCTGGGAGAATCCTTGAATTTATATAGAAAACTCAACAGGACAATCATTAAAATAAGCGATGGAGCAACTGTGGCAAAGACACCGACCACTGCACCCAGAACCCCTGCCTGCTGATAGCCGACAAAACCGGCCATTTTTGTAGCAATCGGCCCTGGCAGCGCATTCGCCATAGCAAGCATTTCGCTGAATTCCGTCACACTCATCCATCCAAATCGTCCCACAACCTCATTTTCTACCAAAGGGATCGAAGCAGGACCTCCCCCATAACCAATAATTCCAGGTATAAAAAAAGCAACAAATAGTTTCCAAAAAATCATGATGACTGCTCCTGACTTTTATGATTTGGTTTATCTTTAGCTTTTACAGGTTTAAGCAAAGCATATAGTAACAGCGCAAAGATAAGGAGACCAGGATGCAAGCCGATCCACTCAATCAGTAAAAGAGAGACAACCGCAAGAGATAGCGAGACGATCCACCCCAGATTTCCTTGAGCTTTTTTTAGAAAATCATAAGTCAGCTTGGCAAGCATAACTCCTACCACCGGAACCACGGCTCGTGTCATCCCATTGACCCAGGCCTGGTCGCGAAAACTGTTTAACGAAGTAATCAGCACAATCATGATGACAATTGTAGGTATAATGGTTGCTAATACAGCATTCAACATCCCTATGATTCCTGAAACTCGATAACCTATGTACCCTGCCATTTTTGTAGCAATGGGACCTGGCAGCGAGTTGCCTAAAGCCAGGACATCGCCAAATTCATCGTCCGTGAGCCATTCATATTTTTCAACCACTTCCTTATGGACCAGCGGTATGGAAGCAGGACCTCCTCCATAACCGAGCATTCCCACACGAAAAAAGGCTATAAAGAGATTCCACTGCTGCATACTTCTCCTCTCCTTCCAAACCGACTCTCCTCTTCATTCAGTAAGCGGAGATCGTACCATCTGTTCTTGACTCCGTGCCGCCATATAAAACTCCTGTTTCCGGATCACGCCATATAATCTGGCCTCTCCCGAAAGCACCTGTTTCCAGCTGAACGCTGATTTCGTGGCCGCGGCGCGCGAGAGCTTCCGCGACATGCTTAGGGAAGTTCGGCTCTACCCATACCGTTTTACCTTTCATCCACTGCCAGCGTGGAGCATCAAGCGCTGACTGCGGGTTTAAATGAAAATCAACCGTGTTCATAACAACCTGAACGTGGCCCTGGGGCTGCATAAATCCGCCCATGACGCCAAATGGTCCGACGGGCTGATCTCCCTTCGTTAAAAAGCCAGGGATAATGGTATGATACGATCTCTTATTCCCTTCCAGAGAGTTGGCATGCCCTTGTTCCATGGTGAAGTTATGACCACGGTTTTGAAGAGCAATGCCAGTTCCAGGAACCACTAATCCAGAACCGAATCCCATGTAGTTGCTTTGAATAAACGATACCATGTTCCCTTCCCCGTCCGCGGCAGCGAGATACACGGTTCCTCCTTTCGGGGGAACGCCCGCTTCCGGCACGCCCGCCTCTTCTGTAATAGAAGATCTGCGTTCAGCTGAATAATCATCATTTAATAAATCATCGATGTCTACTTCCATAGAAGAGGCATCAGCAATGTACTTTTCTCCGTCTGCAAAAGCGAGTTTCATAGCTTCTATTTGCTTATGATATGTAGAATCACTTTCTTTTTCAAGTATGTCAAACCCTTTTAGCATGTTCAAAGCTGAAAGCGCCACAAGTCCCTGGCCGTTCGGAGGGATTTCCCACACGTTATAACCACGGTAATTCACAGAAATTGGATCAACCCATTCCGGTTGATAGCTGGCTAAGTCTTCTTTAGAAATAAAACCGCCGTACTGTTTAGAAAAAGCATCGATTCGATCAGCTGTTTCTCCATTATAGAAGTCTTCCGCATGCGTTTCAGCTATTTTTCTCAGTGTTTGGGCATGGCCTTCCGAGTTCCAGACTTCACCGATTTCAGGAGCTTTGCCATCTGGGGCAAAGGTATCGAACCAGTGGGTGAATTCTTCTCCTATTAATGTTTCACGGAATTTGGCTGCAGCCATTCGCCAGAACTTCCCTAGTACAGGAGAGATTGGATATCCTTCTTCCGCGTATTGAATAGCGGGAGCGAACAATTCTTTAAATGGAAGCTTCCCAAAACGGCGGGATAGTTCTGCCCATGCCCCTGGTGCTCCAGGAACAGTAACAGGCTCAAAGCCAAACTTCGGAATCTCTTCGTACCCTCGTTTCTTTATTTCTTCAGTAGAAATCGAGGCAGGTGAATGACCACTCCCATTCAGTCCATAAAGTTTATTTTCTGTCCAAACGAGGGCAAAGGCGTCTGAACCAATTCCGTTGGAAGTAGGTTCCACAACCGTTAGCGCGGCGGCGGTTGCTATGGCTGCGTCTATCGCATTTCCTCCTTTTTGCAGTATGGATAGCCCAGCCTGAGACGCAAGCGGCTGTGAGGTTGCAACCATTCCGTTTTTCGCAATGGTCGAATTTCTTGTAGTCTCATAGGGATGATAGAGATAGTCTAAGTGCTGCATTTAATCGTGCTCCTTTCACTTGTAAGAAAAGTAGAAAAGTAAATTTTTTCAATCTTCCCATCATTTTACTATGTCTTCTATTAAAAGAAAAACCGTTTACATATTTAATAGAGGAAAATAAGCGGCTACATATGGTAGACTCGAAATATCCTATACTTGGAAAGGATGGTTACAAGATGTACGGAATAGAAGAAAAAAGAAACGAATTACTAGCTTTTGTGGAAGAGGTATCTGACGAGGAAGCACGCACGAAGCCGGATGAAAATTCCTGGTCTATATTAGAAGTCTTAGAGCATTTGTACTTAATGGAACAAATGATTGTCCATCAGATGAATCAGGCGATCAAACAGGGGGATGAGCAGCAGGTAAATGAAAAGCCGCTGCATAAGACAACCAACCGCGACTATAAAGTAGAGGCACCTCAGCCCCTGAAACCAAAAGGCGAATTCAACACGTTGGAAGAGGCAAAGAAAGGTTTGGAACATACGCGTGAAGCCACTTATTTCCTAGTTCATAATAAGGATAAGGAAACACTTCAGAATCGCGCTTTCCCTCATCCCTCTTTCGGTGACCTAAACCTTGAACAGTGGGTGGAATTTATCGGCTGGCACGAGCTTCGTCATTTAGATCAGATGAAAGAAGCAAAAGCTCATATCCAATAAAAAAAGATCCTCCCTGCGGCAAGCCGCCCAGGGAGGATTTTCTATTACGAATGTTTTGTTGGTTTAACTTCTTCCCCATTTTTCCCACTATAGCGTAGTCCCCAGCCAGTCATTGCTGCAACAAACATAACGATGAGCAGTCCCCAGCCCTGGAACACATATGGAAAGACTTCTGTTGGACCAACAACCGGAAGGAAGTCATACTCCTCAGCAGCTCCCTGTATCGTAGCCCATGCGAGAAGCACTCCACCGCTCCACGGAAAAATGTAGCCTAATGATGAAGTCACCGTGTCGAGAAAGTTGGCTCTGCGATATGGATGGATATTCATCTCTATCCCAAGCTTTCTGACAAATGGAGCTGCAGCAATTTCTGCCGCTGTGTTTATTGTGATAAACACATTTAAAAAGGCTACAATTCCAAATATCGAAAGTTCCGCCCGGCGAACCACATTTTTAATAATTCCAAGGAAGAAATTTTTAATAACTTCCATTGTACCGGCTATCTCAAGCAAATGGGCAGCAGCCAAGATTAATAGAATTAGAATGGCCATATTAAAATAGCCGCCTATTCCACTCATTAAGGCGCCCTCCACAACAGCCTCTCCAGAATCATTTTTATAAATGTGAAGAACTTTTGTTAAGGAAACACCTGACACAGCAATGAGTCCTACGGAAGTGACGATCCCCCATGTCAATGAGGTAAGCAAGTGATGGCCGCTCAGTGCCAGATAGAGTACGAGAATGAATGGCAGGAGCATAATCAACCCGTCAGGAGCTACTTGCGCCTGCAGCTGGTTAATAACCTCTGTACTTCCCTGTTCTCCGCCGCCACCAAAGATAATAAATAGAATAAGAGCCGGAATAGCAGCCGTTATGGAATATTTGAACCTTGAGCGAACAACCCCAGGTACATCTGCTTCCTGAGTAGTCGCAGATACGATGGTTGTATCAGATACGGGAGCCAGATTGTCCCCGAACACCGCACCACTTAAGATAGCGGCAAGTAATATTACGGGATCTGCCCCTAAAATGACCCCAGCCGGATACATTAGGACGCCAAACGTAGCTACTGTACCATAACCTGTACCTACGGCCGTTGCGAACAGAGCTGACAATAAGAAAGTAATGGCTACAAAAGCGCCACCTTCTAATCCTGTCTGAAAACCAAACCAGATCAGGCCATCTACAAGCCCACCGGCCGATAATAGCTTTGCAAACATCCCTGCCCAAAACCAGGCAATAACAGCAATAACACCTACGGGCTGAGCCATTCCTGAAAATAAACTTTGAGCATAATCTGCCCACTGGGATTTACAGAAAAACAAACCAATGGCTATCCCGATTACCATCCCAAGTACAAGGGACTGCTCAGTTACTAATTCCGTTACACTTAAGGCAATCGCCCAAATAATGAAAAACACTAAAGGAATCGTCGCAGCAAATACACCACCACGAAATTCTAACCGTCGAATGTCTTTCTCTCCTAATGCTTCATCTATGACTTCGTTACTTTCCTGGTCAGCCACTAGACTCCCTCCTTACTTCAATCTTAAACTTCTTATCTACTTTATCATTGAATAGCTCCTGTTAGAAACTAAAAAATTTTGCCACTTTAAAGCGAAAGGGTTTGACCTTTCAGGACGCCGTAATAATGTTATTGTTATATGTCATACAATGGTGTATGATATACACTATAAAGAGAGAGCGAGGTGGCTCATTGAGTAAATTATTAAATTCCTTAATTACGGAGATGAGAAGGGGCTCTTTGACGCTTGCTGTGCTCAGCCAATTAAAGT
Organism: Halobacillus sp. B29; assembly: GCF_052246755.1. Classification (NCBI taxonomy): domain Bacteria; kingdom Bacillati; phylum Bacillota; class Bacilli; order Caryophanales; family Bacillaceae; genus Halobacillus; species Halobacillus sp. B29. Next base: position 174,822 of record NZ_JBQQCM010000001.1, on the reverse strand, counting down.
CTCCTCAGTATGGATACTCACTTGTTCAGCGCTTGGAATCTTCGGGCATTGTTATTGATCAAAGTACACTTTACCCTTTGCTCAGACGACTCGAAAAACAGGAATTAGTAACCAGCACGTGGGATACGTCGGAAAGCCGGCCTAGAAAGTATTACGTACTGAGTGATTATGGTTATGAGATCTTTAATGAGCTGAAAGCAGAATGGGAAAGAACTTCTTTACAACTTCATAATTTATTACAAGGAGAGGAAAAGGATGGACTTAATTAAAACGTATGTTTACGAGGTCACTCGAAGACTCCCAGAGAAAATGCAGGACGATGTTGCCCTCGAACTCCAATCCACTATTGAAGATATGCTTCCTGAGCATCCATCAGAAAAAGATGTAAGAGCTGTGTTAACGAACCTGGGCGACCCGGCTGTACTCGCCAGACGCTATAGTGATCGTCCTTCCTATTTAATTGGTCCTGCCTTATACGATCAGTATTTGAACGTTTTAAAGCTCGTTCTTCCTATTATTATGATCATTGTTGTCATCTCCGTAGTGGCTGAAGAGATTCTTTCTTTCTCTGGCGAAACAAGTATGCTTTCTATTATTCTATCGATCTTCATTCAAACCTCTTTTGCGGCAGTATCTGCCGGGATTCAATCTGTGTTCTGGATTACAGTTATTTTTGCTGTTGTCGAACGGTCCACGAAATCAGAGGATGAACCTTTCGGAAAAGCCTGGATCCCAGATCAGTTGAAGAATAAACCAGCCATTCCAAAGAAACGATTGATATCGAACTGGGAACTGGCAGGGGGACTTATCTGGACCGCTGTTGGGATAACAGTTTACCTGAATGCTTCCCGTCTTTTTGCTATATACGAGCAGGAAGATGGTGAAGGTTTAAATAAGGCCGCCACGATATTTAACGAAGAAATCCTGACTAGCTTTTGGCCTTACATTGCTATATTAGCAGGAAGTTCTCTTGCTATAATCATTTATAAATGGTTCTTAAAGCAGTGGACGATAAAACTGGCTTTTATTAATACACTATATAACCTTCTTTGGATCATTCTATTAAGTCTGATGATCAGCCATCCAGATTTGTTTAATCCCGCCGCTGTTACAGAGCTTGAAACAGCTCTCCAATCCGATTTATCGAATCTAACTCAGTGGATCAGGCTAACGGCTGTAATAACCGCTGTGGTTTTTTCTGGAATAGATATATTTGAGGGATTTAATAAGGCAAGAAAAGGAAGGAAATACAAAAGGTTAGAGGTGGAACAAGTTGATTGAGTTACAGAATTTTTCAAGCGAAGATTATGATCAGCTGATTGGCTGGATTCCTACAGAGGCCTTCTTAATGAAATGGGGTGGTCCTATTTTTCAATTCCCTCTGGATCATAACCAGCTGGACTCTTATACCCGTCAGCCTGACCGCATCGTGTATAAAGCATGGGATTCTGAATCCAAAGAAGTGGTCGGACACATTTCTTTAGGAAGAATAGATAAGAAAAATGAATCAGCCCGAATCGGTAAAGTCCTGGTAAGTCCAGAACATCAAAACCGTGGAATTGGAGAACAAATGATTGCCGAAGTTACAGCTATTGCTTTCGAGGAACTTAAGCTTCATAAGGTAGCCCTTGGTGTCTTTGATTTTAATCAACCGGCGATCCGCTGCTATGAAAAAGCCGGTTTTCAGAAAGATGGACTGCTTAGAGACCACCGGAAAGTTAACGGATCATTTTGGAATTTATTAGAAATGAGTCTGTTGCGAACGGAGTGGGATCCATACTTCTCACACAAAAAAAGGGAAGCTTCCTCATGCTAGGAAGCTTCCCTTTTTATTTATTCTGGACCTCATCCTTTAAATGGATAAGACGGAAGCCCGCGGACTTTTGTCTTTAATTTAAATAGTCCTCCTGCTTCCGGATATTTCTCTAAGTCCTCATCGCTCATATCTTTTCTTGCTGTCGTAATATAGAGTTCATTCATATCCTTACCGCCAAATACACAACAAGTGACATTTGCGGCTGGGACGTCGATGAATTCTAAACACTCTCCTTTTTCAGGGTCCCATCTGGAGACGCCCGCTCCGCCAAAATGAGCGATCCATAGCATCCCTTCTTCATCAATGGTCATGCCATCCGGCGACCCTTGAGCGTCCGGAATGGTTACCACGGTTTTCGGATTGGTAATTTCCCCTGTCTCCATATTAAAGTCGTATCGCACCACTTGTTTGGTGGGCGTATCAATATGATACATATAGGCATGATCAGGTGACCATGCGAGCCCATTAGATATGCTGAGTCCATTCAGCTTCTCTGTAACTTCAAGATTCGTATCCAGCCTGTAAAGAGCTCCTTTGTCCTGTTGCTCCTCTAAATTCATAGTCCCTGCCCAAAACCTTCCGGCAGGGTCGCATTTACCATCATTAAACCGATTGCTTGGTAAGTGTTTTTCCGGATCGGTTATAGGCTCCAGAGTTTCTGACATCCAGTTATAAAAGTAAAAGCCATTTTGAAGCGCAAGAACGACTTCGCCATCCTCCCGTGGTTGAATGGTACCAGGATACTGCTCCAATTCTACCGTCGTATTTTCATGCTGGACGGGATCATATCGGTGAATCTTCTTCCCGACAATATCTACCCAATACAGAACTTCCTTTTCTGAGTCCCAGCTTGGACCTTCACCTAATGTTGACTTGGAATCAAGTACTAATTGTACAGACATGGAGATCCTCCTATAATTTAATTGCTACTATAATAACATTTCTTTCCTTTTTTTAACGGTAAGCAAACCATTTGTAACTCATTCTTAAAAAAAATTACAGAAATAGGTCCTTCTTCCCTCCCCTTAAAAGATAACGCTTACATTACGTATATTCTTTACTCTTACCAATTTAACCCTGTTCAAAATCTCTGCATCTGCTGTCATCATTACGGTTCGAAGTATTTGACTATGCCCATTATTCTGATAACATTATGAAAACATAAGGTAACTTTCAAGTAACTATAAAATAAATGTAATTACAGGAAGGTGAAAGTGTGACTAATCAGCCAAAAACAAACGATCATACAACTCCCTTACGCCGGGACATTAGTGAACTGGGTAAAATGCTCGGTAATCTACTTGTCCATCACGGTGGAGAAGAGTTATTAAACAAAGTTGAAACCATTCGTCAATTGACGAAAGATCTTCGAAACAATCATAGTACATCTACTTATAATCAACTGAAAGAAGAAATTCAAAACCTCAAGCCTCCTATGCGATCCCAGGTGATCCGGGCTTTCTCAATTTATTTCCACCTCGTTAACATAGCTGAACAAAACCACCGTATCCGCAGGCGTCGCGAGTATCAACTAAGAGAAGACCACGGAGCCCAGCCTTTCTCTCTAGAAAGCGCCGTACTAAATCTAAAGAAAAACAATTTTTCAAAAGATGTCATTCAAAAAGTATTGGATCATCTCTCTCTTGAACTGATTATTACCGCACACCCAACAGAAGCTACAAAAAGAACCGTGCTGGAAATCCAGAAGAGAATTGCTACTATTTTGCAGAAGCTGGATAATCCTCAACTTACTAAGAATGAAAGAGACAGCCTGAAGGACAGTCTTCAAAACGAAGTCAGCGTTCTATGGCAGACGGATGAACTGCGTGATCGTAAGCCGACTGTAATGGATGAGGTGCGAAACGGCCTCTATTACTTTGATGAAACGCTTTTCGATGTGCTTCCAGAAATCCATCAGGAACTGGAATATTGTCTCGAGGAGAACTATCCGGAAGAAGATTGGGATGTGCCTAATTTCCTTCGTTTCGGTTCCTGGATTGGGGGCGATCGTGACGGAAATCCGAACGTGACCCCTGATATTACGTGGCAGACTTTACAGAAGCAGCGTAATCTTGTTCTGAAAAAGTATGAAGAGGTGCTTGTAGAGTTAATGAAACGTTTCAGTCATTCTTCTGCTCAAGTAACGGTTACAGACGAATTAATGGCCTCTATAGAGAAAGAAGAACCGTTGCTCCCTAAAGGGAAGAAATGGCGCGTAGAAAAAGAGATTTACCGCCGTAAATTTGCTATCGTTCTTGAACGTTTGCGCCAGGTCGGTCAATCAGATCTCGGCTATGATTATGCTGATGAGCTGCTTGAAGATCTTTATCAAATTCAGAAAAGCGCCAAAACGCACCAGCCTGCCAGACGCGAATTGAAAAAACTGCGCAAACTAATTCGCCAGGTTGAATTGTTCGGATTCCACTTAGCAACTCTCGATATCCGGAACCATAGCGGTGAACACGAATCAGCAGTGGACGAGCTGTTGCGTAAGGTAAGTATTGAAGATAATTATAGTGAACTTGCTGAAGACAAGAAAATTGAGGTTCTGCAAAGCGTATTGAAGGACCCGCGTCCTATTTCATTATTAAATGAGGATTATTCAGACAGCACTCAGGAAATGCTTACCGTCTTCCAAATGATCCGTAACGCACATATTGAGTTCGGAAAGCGCTCTATTGAAGTTTATCTGATCAGTATGACGGAATCTGCAAGCGACCTGTTAGAAGTTCTCGTGCTTGCTAAAGAAGCCGGCATTTACCGTCTGCATGCTGACGGAACGGTTGAAAGCAATATTAACGTAGCTCCATTACTGGAAACCGTTGATGACCTCGTAGCTGGACCTGAAATCCTGAAGACGTTATTTGAGATGGATGTCTATGCGAAACATCTTAAGCACCGAAATAACCATCAGGAAATCATGCTTGGTTATTCAGACGGCAGTAAAGATGGTGGTACATTAACAGCTAACTGGAGACTATACAAAGCTCAGCAGGAAATTCATACAATGGCCCGCGAGTATAACGTCGGACTGAAGTTCTTCCACGGGCGCGGCGGTTCCTTGGGTCGCGGTGGCGGTCCCCTAAACCGAAGTCTCCTTTCCCAGCCGGAAGAAACACTGGGGGATGGTGTAAAAATTACCGAACAAGGGGAAGTTCTTTCCTCCCGCTATTTGATAAAAGATATTGCCTACCGCAGCCTGGAACAAGGCGCGTCCACCCTACTCGAAGGGGCAGCCAATGTTTCCCAGGAATCAGAACAAGCTCATAATCGCGAAGACGCATGGGAACAGGCGATGGAAGAAATTGCTGAAATTTCACTGAAGAAATATCAATCCCTGGTATTCGGCGATAAAGACTTCCTGACCTACTTCAACGAAGCAACACCATTAAAAGAAATCAGTGAACTGAACATTGGCTCACGTCCAATGAAGCGTAAAGACAGTTCCAAGTTTGAGAATCTGCGTGCGATCCCATGGGTATTCGCATGGTCACAGAACCGTCAGCTGATCCCTGCGTGGTATGCAGCAGGTTCGGGCCTCGCGAGTTACGTTGAAAATGATAATGACAGACTTGAACAGCTTAAGCAGATGTATATTAATTGGCCGTTCTTCCGCTCCACCATCAACAACTTACAGATGGCTCTTACTAAAGCGGATATTCAAACAGCACAGGAATATACACAGCTGGTTAATGACCAGGAGCTTGGCGAACGAATCTTTAATAACATCGTTGACGAATACGAGCGAACCAAAGAAATTCTTCTGAAGATTTCAGGGGATGAAGAATTACTCACTCATCAGCCGACGATCAAAGAATCCGTACGTCTGCGTAACCCTTACGTCGATCCGCTGAATTTCCTACAAGTGGAGCTGATTAAAGAGCTGCGCGCATCGGAAGATCAAGATGATGAACTACTAACCGAAGTCCTGCTGACCATAAGTGGTATTGCAGCTGGTCTTCGTAATACAGGCTGATTAGAAATATCAGACATTATAGAAAAAGCTCACAGCTTATGGCTGTGAGCTTTTTTAGCATCTTTGAACGTTAGTCTTTCTTACCCCTTATATTCTCCATATGCTGTTTAAACTCTTTTATTTTTTCATCGGGCTGCAAGTTCAATTCTTTTTCTTTTCCTTTCCAAGATCGCTTCGCATCTACGGTAACACCCATTTGCAACCCTTTAGAATCACTGATTACTCCTTCCCCATTCCCATCAGGGTGCGGTGAACTCTCAGAATGAATGTTCTGTGAATCATTATCCATACATACTTCCTCCTTTTTTATTAACTTGAGTGTACACGGTTGAATTTATTCTCCTAATTGATGAGTGACATCCAAACAAGACGGATTGAATAGGACAGAAATGGGTTCACATAAATATAGATGTAAGGATAGGAGGAACTCTATGGAAATCCTAATAACCGCCGGATGCTCCATCTTAGCAAGCTCTTATATTACGTATAGGTGGACAATTAGGCAAAAGAAAGAGACGTATTCCCTCGCTTATTTTCTATCTAAGACGGAGCGCTCTCCTTTAAAAGAGATTATAGAAACCATTCAAAATGCTGAAAAAACCATTGATGTAGCCATTTTTCTTTTTTCCAACCAAAATATAGCCGCTGAGCTGATTCAAGCGTCGAAACGAGGCGTTAAAGTGCGAGTATTTACTGACCGGGAACAGCTAAAATCGTTCGAAGCTCAGATCAAAAATATTAAGGAACTCACGGACAACGGGGTTGCCGTCCGTACCAACACCCACGACGGAACGATGCATATTAAAATGCTAATTACTGACCGCTTGCATGCTTTAGTTGGTTCTTATAATTTCACTTATAATGCCGAGAGAAAAAATGATGAAATCCTGCTTCGGGCAGACGACGAAAGAATGGGACGGCAACTGAGTTCAGTTTTCGAAGATTTATGGCAGGACGGAGTGAACTGGCAGTTTTATAAAGATCAGCCCGAAGAAAGGATTAGTTGAAGGGAGAAAGTTCTCCACCTTTTTAGGTCTGTTCATGAAAAACACTGGATTGGCATCAAATGGCGGGACTCCCAGGTTGAAAACGGAAGCACCTTGGTCAGCGGCGTATGAACTGGGTGAAAATGACGGAGATAATGGGGTTTTATTTGGGGGTAATCAATAAGGAGAACTCGCAGAGGAAAAAGGAAAAGATGCTTTCCTTTAACATGGAAAGCATCTTTTTATGTTAAAAATCGTTAATTCGTTTCACCCAGCATACTTTCTATTTCACTCATAATCGTGCCCGCTTGTTCCCAATTTCCATTGGATAGCGCATTTTGATATTCCTCAAATAAAGTGGAAAGCTCCTGGAGTTTTTGTTCTGATTCTACCAAGTCTTGAGCGTTTTCATTTCCTTCAGGCTGCTCTTCTTCACCCTCACTCGGTTCAACGTCTGGATCGGTTCGAGCTAGAAGACTTTCGAGCGCCTGGTCAAATGTAGGTTCCATTACAATCTGATCGCCATAAGCCAATATAATCTGTTTGACTTCAGGCAGGGACGTTTCGTTGGAAGATTCAATGTAAATCGGTTCAGCGTACAATACCGTATCCTGAATCGGAATGACAAGCAGATTACCTCGAATGACTTCCGAACCGCCCTGAGACCAGAGGTTCAATTGCTGAGAAATATTACTGTCCTGGTTAATTCGATTTTCAATTTGCTGGGGACCATAGACATTCTCTTGTTTAGGGAAACGATAGACAAATGTTTCTCCGTAGTTCTCCCCATCGTTTCTCACTCCCATCCAGGCAATCATATTTTGACGATTTCTTGGAGTGTAAGGAGTCATGAGTACAAATTCTTCCTCATCACTCTCCGGAAGCTTCATCGTGATGTAATAAGGCTCCATCTCTATATCCTCATCAAAGTACTTTTCAGTAGGAAATTCCCAGTAGTCTTCCCGGTTATAAAATACTTCCAGATTGGTCATGTGGTAAGTACCATACATGGATGCTTGTATTTTAAACAGATCCACTGGGTAACGGAAGTGGGACTGGATATCAGCCGGTATGTCTTCTGTAAAGAGATCCGGAAACATTTTCTGATACGTTTGAAGAAGCGGTTCATCCGAGTTAACAGCGTAAAAGTCTACTTCACCTGTGTAAGCGTCAATCGTTACCTTTACAGAGTTTCGGACATAATTTTCTTCTCCTTTATGCGGCTCTGAGTAAGGATACCGTTCGGCTGTTAAGTATGCATCAATCATCCACGAAAGACTGCCGTCTTCACGAACAAAGATATAAGGATCCTCATCGTAATTTAGAAAAGGAGCAATTTTTTCAACTCGGTCCATAATGTTTCGCTCAGCCAGCAGCTGACTTTCCCCGGTCACCTGATCCGATACAAACATTCGGAAGGATCCAGCTTCTAAACTGAAAAGCGCCCGGTTCAGACCCGATAGCGGGATACCGGTGTCTGCTTCAAAACGTGTGGACTTATTCTCCTCACCGGAAGGGTAGTCAAATTCATCTACTCCACTATTCACGATTACATTTTGATAGTTTTCTTCACCGAAGTAAATTTGCGGACGTGAGATATCCATCACACCTTGAGAAGGCAGATTTTTAAGCATATACTCCGGCTGTCCCTGAGGCGTGATTTCATTTACATCACTCATCGCTATACCGTAACCATGTGTATATCTTAAGTTTTCGTTCACCCACGTTTTAGCCTGTGACGGAAGGTCCTCCGTGTTCAATTCTCTGGCTCCAAGGAATACCTGCTGATATTCTCCATCTACCTGGTACCTGTCAATGTCGATATCATTGAATTCATAGTAGGTCCTGAATGTTTGAAGTTGATTATAAATGTCAAGAATCGGTCTAGCATCGTTAATCCGGACATTATCAATGGTCAACTGATTGCTTTCAATCAGCGATTGATCGAGGGTTTCATTTCCTGGATGCTGGCGTTCATCAATCGACTCCAGATCATAAGCAGTCCGAGTAAAGTTCAAATTGTGCTCAAGATAAGGACTCTCTTTTGAGAATTCATTTGGGGATACTACATAGTTCTGGACGATGAGAGATGCTCCCTGACTTAGCAGAACTATACCTATATATGCAATTACAGGAATCAGCATGGCTCTATATTTACCACGCATCAAAGCAATAATCATCCAGACTGCCCCGATAATGGCTGCTCCGGCTAACACATAGGAGGCAGGGATATTTACAGCGTCATCTGTGTAACTTAACCCGTGCACCACGCTGGTTTGAAAGATGTTCACTTCATTGGTAAGGAGCGTGCCGAATGGAGCTAATACATGTTCCATAGCTAAAAGCAGCGCAATTACTGCCAGAGTTCCACCCATATGAAGCTGAGCAAAACGGCTTTTTCGATACATATTAAATGCGGAATAAAAGCCGATTTCAACAAGAAGCAAGAAAATCCCTAAGCCCATCAGAGTATTTAAGGCAAAATTAATAAAGGGCAGTTCAAACATATAAAAAGAAATATCCATGGAGAAGTGAGGATCATTCACTCCAAAAGGAGAATTATTTAAGAACTTCAGCCACAATTCCCAGCCTACGCTTTGAACAATACTGCTTCCAAACAACCCAACCAATGCCGAAATACCGAGGCTGATGAGGCGTCCCCACTTCTTATCCCGGATCACGGATGGCAGTTCGTCCCTTTCAAAATAGCGGATGTACCCTTTTCTAATTAATGAAAGCGTTACATATGTCAGTGCGAAATAAACAATGAATCCTATAATACCAAGTAAGATCTTAGTGCTGAATATTGTGGTGTACACCGATTCAAATCCCAGAGAATCCATCCAAATATAATCGGTAATCCAACTTAGGGTAATCCATAGTAGAAAAGCAAGTACGATCAAAACTCCAATAATTTTACCTGCTAAGCCAAGGTACTTCTTTTGTTTCTTATTCTGCAGTGGTCGAATGTTATTTATCTTTTTATCCAACTTTCTCCTCCTCCAAGTCTATTCAGGACTTACCTCCCCTGTTTTTTCAATGAAAAGCGGTGAGCCAAAAGTTCCTATAGACTAACTATATTCTATTCTATAGGAATCCGTAAAATTTCAAGTCGTTCGAAACCTGCAGGCTTTCCCTGACGTTCTATATAGTTATACGTCTCCCCCGGTCTATTAGTTTCATTTTTTATTAAAAAAACCAGCCAAATAAATTGGCTGGTTCCTCTCACTGATTAATACAGTTTTCCTTGACGATACATAATCGTGGATAATTTCATTACTGAATGAATATAGCAGTTCTGTCTAAGCGGGAATGGATCTCCAAAGAACTGTGGTAAAATCGTGTCCATCGTGTACTTCATTTTATCAAATAAGCGCTCATAAACCTGATCCTCTGTCATAAATTGTGCTTCGCGACCCTGAATCCATTCATAGTATGAAACAATAACTCCCCCTGCGTTCGCAAGGATGTCCGGTACAATTAGTACACCTTTGTCGGCAAGATACCGATCAGCGTCTTCTGTAATCGGACCGTTGGCCCCTTCTATTATCATAGAAGCCTGAATCCGTTCCATATTATCTTCATGAATTTGATCCTCAAGTGCAGCAAGCAGAAGAACATCACAATCCATTTCCAGCAGTTCATCACGCTCTCGGATCTCTGCTTTAATTTCATGCTCTTCTAAGTCCTCTTCTGTCGTTGGAAGGTCTCCATCTGACTTTTCAGTGAACTTAATGAGGGCAGGTATATCAAGTCCGTCATTATTGTAAAGCATAACATTGTGGTCGCTGACCGCTACGATTTTGTTCTGAAGATAATCGCATTGATAAGCCTCAAGAGCTGCGACAGAACCCAAATTACCAAATCCTTGTACAGCCATGCTCAGTTTTTGATCATGATGATTTAAAGCAGTATTTGCAAAAATGTTATCGGTGTTGGACAACCACTTTCTATTTTCATTTAAGAAATTGTGCATCATATAACGGAAGGTGAAGTAAACTCCTTTACCGGTAGCTTCACGTCTTCCAAGTGATCCGCCGTTAACTACACTCTTTCCTGTAAAGCTGTTGCGGTAAGGTTCACCAGGATGAATGTTTTTGAATTCGCCCATCATCCAGTCCATCTCCCGTTCACCGGTTCCTACGTCCGGAGCAGGAATATCTTTATCGGGACCTAGTATATCATCGAAATACTGTACGTATTTCTTACATATCAAATTGAGCTCTTTGATGTTGTACTCCTGAGGTTTAATAACCACCCCGCCTTTACCTCCACCAAAAGGCAGCTCATGGAGTGCATTTTTCAAGGTCATCAGCTTGGCCAGATTCGACACTTCTCCTTCATTGACGGATTCATGGAAACGCACCCCGCCTTTGTATGGCCCAACTGTATCACTGTGCTGGACCCGGAATGCCGGTATACGAACAATGGTGTTGTCATCCAGCGTCACCCTCAAAAAGGATTTATGTATATGATTGGGGGTGGAAAGTAAAGCTACCAGGGATTTAAAGGCCTGTTCACGTGTCTGTGCCTGAAGATCAGGCAGGAATGATTCATCTTCCATTAAAGCTTTCATCGATTCTTCAATAATGGTCTGTTGTTTTTGCATCTTACTGATCCTCCATTCTGTACTTTTTGTCCTGCGTCTTATTTCCTTGTCTAATGCTTTCTTTTCCCTAATTTAAAAGTATAAAACGTTTTCTTTCCAAGAAATAACTTCTCATTTCTATCGATTAACATCACTTTATAGATTGCATTTGTTGGGATTTTGTTGACTAGTTGATGAACTTCCGGGCCGGATCAAGGAAGAATCTGCTTCGAGATATTAATTTACTTGAAGGTCCTGCGGAAGATGATTCGCTTAACTCTGAGACTTCAAGTCTCTAATTTAATTACCTCTTGAATTAAAAAAGTCCGATTCTCAGTGGAGAATCGGACTTTTTTAAGCTATCCAAGTATGTTGTAACCTGAATCCACATATACAATTTCACCTGTAACCCCTCTGGAAAGATGACTCATCATGGCAAGCGTCATATCTCCAACTTCTTCCTTGGTTACATTTTTTCGAAGCGGTGCAGTGTCTTCAATCTTGTGGAGTATTTCGTTGAATGAAGGTACTCCTTTTGCTGCAAGCGTGCGGATCGCTCCCGCTGAAAGAGCGTTCACACGGATGTTGTGCTTTCCTAAATCTGCGGCTAAATATTTTACAGTAGATTCGAGTGATGCTTTGGCCACTCCCATTACATTGTAACCTTCTACTACGCGCTCAGCTCCTAGATAGCTCATCGCTGTTATCGCGCCTCCTTCTTTCATATAAGGATGAGCTGCTTTGGCCACAGCAATTAGGGAATAGGCGCTTGTATCCTGCGCGAATGCGAAGCCGCTTCTTGAAGTATTCAGAAATTCGCCTTTTAAATCCTCTGCATGAGCGAAGGCGATAGAGTGTACCACTCCATGAATGCAGTCCACTTTTTCTCCAATCGTCTGAAAAGCTTCCTGGATGCTTTCATCATTGTTTACATCACAGGGAACGACCGCTGCCGCTGCCATGTCATTCTCATCCAGCAGCTTCTTTAGCTTTGTATAGGAACGATCTTTTCTATATGTAAAGATGAGGTTTGCCCCTGCTTTATAAAGGGACTGGGCAACACCCCAGGCCAAACTGCGGTTATTCGCTACACCCATGATCACTACATTCTTACCTGTCATTTTTAATAAATCTTCCATAGTAACCTCCATAATAAAGTAATTAATAACTGATATCATTACCATCCTATCATAGTTTATATACCGCTATTCTCTTAACAATAATAAAAATTAAGAGGACAAAACAGTTAATGAAAGACACAAATGTTACCAGAACGCTCACTCTTAAGATTTGATTAAACTATTCCTTCAGCTCTATATGACCAAACCGCTCATTCATTGTCGAAAAAGAATCCCCTGTTCTTATAGAGATCGGTTGATTAAATATAGGTCCATCGAAAACAAATGTATGAAATTCTCCATATTCACCGCAAGGATCCACGGATGCTGGAAGCTGTCTTAAGAAATCATCATTGTACACATGACCCGCAAACTCTCCAGAAAGCTGGTCAGTATCTACCGTCGTAATCACTGCCTTAAACCCTCGCCTTAGTAATTCATGGGCGATTTCCTCAGAATTCGTACCCCAGAGTGGGTAAACGCCTTGCATGTCCATTCGTTTCAATAGTTCATCACGATAGTTTCTTATATCTTCGAGAAACAAATCAGCATACACGATAGCCTGAACTCCTCGTTTTTTAAACTGCTCAAACTGCTTATGGAGCTCTTTTTCGTAAATTTCATTTGACGCCTGTAAAGGCAATTCTAATTCGTAGTGAGGCAGACCAATTGCTTCCGCCTGCCTTGTAAGCCAGGTTCGCTTAACTTCATGCATCGGCAGGCGGTCACTTTCAGAAGAAACGGTAGAAAATAACCCTTTGACTTTAATAGTTGGGTCATTCAGCATTTTAAACAACGCAAGGGAACTGTCCTTACCTCCACTCCAGGAAACCATTACATTTTTCATAAACTCCCTCCTTTTTCACTTTCTTTAAGTTTAGCGGATGAAGATATTATAAAAAACCTTCTGCTCGTGTATTAAGCAGAAGGTTTTCCTTATTTTTTACCTGTCCAGTAAGCCCCGTCTTCCATATGGGCGAACGGAATATCCGTATCGACAAGTCCCGTTATTTTTTCCAGTTGGATGTCTTGCCCTCGCAGCCATTGATTAAAATCAAATTCTACAGGCGGCTGATCTCCTCCGAGGGCAAACCACGCTTTCATTTCCTGAGGCAGGTAGCCAGCCGTATGAATCGTACCGGCCCAGCTGCTGTATAGTTTAGAAAACACGCCTCTTGTAGTTCCATTCATGAATTCAAACGCTTCTTCCGCATTCTGCAAGGAACTGCGGTTTGTATTGATCGCGCTTTCCCGCTTTTTAGAATCAACAAGGTGGTTCCGATTTTCTTTGGTCAGCATCTCAAAGTGATTAGTGCAGACATTCGATTCCCTCACCTCTACCCCTCTTGGGGAAGCTTCAATTACAAATGTTTGGTTGCTCCGGTCAAAAACGGTATAGCTGAATGAATGACGGTGAGGAATTTCTTTAAGCATAGTCACCGCTTCTTCAACACTAGCGCAGGATTCGAGTATCATACGTCCGATCGCACAGCATATAAACCCTTCTCCCGGACGTTTCCTGTGCATAAAATTATATCCGAGCACAAGTCCCTTTTCATTCATACCGTCCATTCTTCCTGTAATTCTTTGGGTCGGTCCGATTATAGCGTATCCTTGATCTGTTGGCTGAAAAAGACTGTAGCGCCCTTCATAGGTTTTCGGCATATAGTCATAATTCCGAATGAAATAACCTTCCCCGGTCATGATGGAACAGCCGGAACGTTTGTAGTCAATTCGATACCCGCCAAACTCCATCATAATACGTTCCATCGGCCAGCCGAGAGCATCTCTAAGTCCAAGAAGTTCATCCCATAGGCCCGGAGCAAAACGCGTAATGGCTTCTTTCACCTCTTGTTCTTCTACGGTGAAACGAGGTTTTCTCACTTTCCATTGCTTTTCTCTATTTTTAACAGACCATGAATTTCGTAATAACTCGCCCTGATAATAGCCAAAATTATAATGACTTCCCCGAAATTGTATAATATCACTATGTACGTGTTTCATGCAGAATTCCTTTCTACGCTGGTTTTATGTAATAACCTTACCATTTTCCTTTCACTACCATAAAGATATTTGCACCATACCTGGTCAAAGAGCTAATTTAGCTGTACTAAAAGAAGTTCTTGCACTTAAAGGGCCGTATAGTTGAATAGTCAGTTTCGAGCTATTGTGTGGAGAAATGGGCTCCAGGGAACGACTCTTTGCGATCATGGAGAGCTCGAAATTCTCTACGTATATGGCTCCATTTGAGGAGAATGACCTATAATCAACTTTAAATTCCGAGTCTGTCCAGAGGGGATAAATGTTTCTATAAAAGCCTTTAAGACGATTTAAGGTTCTCCACTTTTTCTATTGGCAGGGCCCGTTCACTAAATATCAGTTGGGCTGGTTGGGAAATGATGAGACTCCCGCGGGAGAAGGAGCGAGGTGAGACCCCACAGGGAGTGATAACGAACGAAGAGGCTTGCCACCTTTTAGTAACGGGCCCAAATATCTTGAGTTCGATTATTCCAGTATTTGGATTTTATGTTAAACAAGCCCTATGGCGATTTAATAAATCCTTGTTATAACTATGATATTTTTAGAGAAATTCTCACAAAATAGGAGGAACTCGTGAAACTTGTCACGAATTGTTCACTTCTTCTAGTTTTTCAGGCAGAATTTTGATAATCTTAAAATAGTGAGAAAACCGTAAGCGTTTTCGACATAAATCGGTGATGCACCTGAATGTGAGCAGCTGAGAATCAATTTAAAAAGGTGGTGTTGATGCATGAAACGGTTAGTCATATTAGGCGGCGGGTACGGTGGCCTCAATATATTACATGGTCTTTTAGATGATTTACCAAAAGATGTACATATCGTTGTTGTGGACCGTAACCCCTACCATTCACTAAAAACAGAATTTTACACAATTGCTGCCGGTACTGAGTCAGATCGTCATGCCCGTGTGGACTTTCCAGAACATGATCAAGTGGAGTATGTATTTGACGAGATCGAAAAAATTGATGTTGAAAACGAAAAGGTTCTAATGAAGAACTTTGCCTATGACATCGAGTACGATTATCTTGTAATCGGCCTTGGATGTGAGGACAATTATCACGGAATTGAAGGCGCAAGGGAGTTTACGGAAAGTGTACAATCTTTCTCCCAAGCCCGAAGCGCAGGCTACTCCATTAATAATTTGGGAGCCTACGGAAAAGTGACGATTGTCGGAGCGGGATTAAGCGGTATCGAAGTGGCTTCAGAAGTACGCGAAAGCCGTTCTGATTTAAACATTCGCTTGCTCGATCGTGGTGAGACGGTACTGAAAGCATTCGACCATAAAATTCAGAAGTATGTAGAAAAATGGTTCCATGAGCATGATGTGGAGGTCATTCATAACGCGAACGTAGAATACGTTGAACGAGACGGCGTTTGCAATAACGGTCTCTGCTATATGAATGATGTTACGGTCTGGACAGCAGGTGTGCAGCCGAATTACCTGGTTAGAGAGCTTCCTTTTGATAAAGATATTCAAAATAAGGTTATTGTAAATGATTACTATCAGGTTCCAAGCCACCAAAACGTTTACGTGATCGGAGACTGCGCATCTGCCGAACACTCTCCAAGTGCTCAATTAGCAGGACAACAAGGAGAAAAAGTAGCGGAAGTCATATTGGCCTTTCTTAAAAATCGTGTACCGGTTCCTCCCGGCGAGGTTAAACTAAAAGGCGCTTTAGGTTCTCTTGGTAAGAATGATGGCTTTGGCAACATGCTTCAAAAACCGATGACCGGTGTTTTACCAAGGCTCGCCAAATCAGGAGTTCTCTGGTTAAGCAAACGTCATTAAACTAATTTCTATTTAAGAAAGCCATTTTCCTCAGAGGAAAATGGCTTTCTATATTAAACGCGTACTGGTTCCAGCAGGCGCCCTAAATACTTAGCAAGCTCAAGCATTCCGTACACGCCGGCTTTTGCTTCCGCATCCGTGTTATAATTCGTGTTCGTGTTCACATCGTAAGCATATAAGTTCCCATCTTGATCTTGAATAGCTTCAATAGCGGCCACTTGGATATGATTTGCCTGTAGAAAAGCTTCG
Organism: Halobacillus sp. B29; assembly: GCF_052246755.1. Classification (NCBI taxonomy): domain Bacteria; kingdom Bacillati; phylum Bacillota; class Bacilli; order Caryophanales; family Bacillaceae; genus Halobacillus; species Halobacillus sp. B29. The sequence goes on along the minus strand of NZ_JBQQCM010000001.1, from coordinate 158,260 downwards.
AAGTCGTCAATAATTGCTGGACGGTAATTTTCCAGAATTTCAAATTTTGCTTTTTCCTCTGATTCTTCTGCATCGGTTGGGCAGAACTGATCCTCAATCGAGCACGCATCAGCCGGGCACAATTCAAATCCTTCGGACGTGTCTACTTTCACTCCATAAAGAAACTTCCCGTTTACGAACTCATGACGTACGATATACGGCTCTGGTGCTTCGATATACTGCTGAATTAAGGTGATACCATCGACAGGTTCTTCAAATCCAGAGCCTTTCACATATTCCTGAAGTGCTTCTTTAGAATGAAACAGCTGTACGCCCTGTCCTTTACCAGCACGGTTGTGCTTTGTGATAAATGAATCCATTCCCAGCTTATCTGCAGCTTTCAATATATTCTCTTTCCCAACAGCTGAGATCGTTTTTGGAGTGCGGATCCCTTGTTGATTCAGTGCCATGTATTGATTCACTTTACTTATTTCAAGGTTCAATGCTTCTGTTCCATTTACGACCGTCCTGCCGTAGCGTTCCAGCCAGGAAAGGACTGCCCCAGCAAATTCAGGAGCATAACGGTGGTTTCTCGTGTGAGAGGATGCACTGATCCGATTATAGAATATCCCTTCCGGCGGCTCTTCTGTTAAGTCTAATGTACCTTGATCCAGGTGCCATAATTCATATGGCAGTTCTAATTCTTCTAAACGTTCTGTTAAGTGAACGGTCCACTCATCGTTCTCGTGAAGTACATAAATTTTACTCATAAAAAGGAACTCCCTTTCTGTAATAACGATTTCTTTTATCTTAACATAAAAAACCTATCTGTTTACTAGGAATAAGATTATAGTACTTGCTAAATCTACTTCGTTATGGCACAGTAAAATTATAACGTTGTTCATCAAATTGAATAGTTTCAATGTAGGGGGACCAGTGTAGCTGGTTGAGATTGTATCCTTTAATGATACTGACCCTTAGAACCTGAACTGGTTGATACCAGCGTAGGAAACATAAGTAGCCGATATTTCTGATCGATTACTATATATGCACCCTAGGTTATGGTACCAGGGTGCTTTTTGTATGGATTAAACTCTGGAATACCACCGCCGGTTCTTCCCTCTACTCTATTAATCTCTCTGATGAACATATAATTGGGAGGGAATCAATTGAAAAAAATAATCATCCTACTCATGACGGCTTTAGCAGTAACTAGCTGCTCATCCAATGACGGGAAAAATGAAGAAGCTTCAGCCAAGCAAGAGGAAACGAACTCGGTCAAACTGGTACTGGACTGGACGCCTAACACCAACCACACCGGAATTTATGTGGCTCAAGCTGAAGGTTTTTTTAAGGAGCAAGGACTGGATGTGGAAATCATGCTTCCAGGTGAAGCGGGTGCCGATCAGCTTGTCGCCTCGCAAAAAGCAGAATTTGGGATCAGCGCTCAAGAAACATTGACAGAAGCTCGTATTCAGGACATTCCTGTGGTATCAATCGGAGCTATTATCCAGCATAATACGTCAGGTTTTGCCTCTCCCAAGGATAAAGGCATTACCTCTCCAGCTGATTACGAAGGAAAGACGTACGGTGGTTGGGGGGCTCCTGTAGAAGAAGCGGTCCTCTCTTCTCTCATGCAGAAAGAAAATGCGGATGTTTCTGAGGTTGAAATTGTAAATATGGGAAATACGGACTTTTTTACGGCCGTAGAACGGGATATCGATTTTGCCTGGATTTATTACGGGTGGACAGGTGTAGAAGCCGAACTTCGAGGACAAGAACTTAATATGCAATACCTAACGGACTACTCTGAGAAGTTGGATTATTATACACCTGTTTTAACGACGAGCGAAACGATGATAAATGAGAATCCTGAGACTGTACAAGCATTTATGGCTGCTGTCTCAAAAGGATACGAATTTGCGATCGAAAAACCTGATCAGGCGGCTGATATTCTCATCGAAGCTGTGCCGGACCTCGAACCAGAGCTGGTAAAAGCCAGTCAAGAATGGCTGTCACCTAAATATAAAGATGATGCAGATCAGTGGGGCATTCAAAAGGATGAGGTCTGGAGCAATTACGCCGAGTGGATGTACAATCATGACTTACTTGAAGAAAAACTGAAGGCTAATGAGGCATTTACGAACGAATTTTTACCAGAATAAAGGAGGAAAATGAGATGTCTAATTCACTTGTCAGCATTCAAATCATACCCAAAACCGAGAAGAACGAGGATGTTATCCCTTATGTGGATCATGCGATTTCACTCATTGAAAAATCGGGGCTAAAGTACGAAGTCCACCCTCTTGAAACAACGATCGAAGGAGAGCTCTCCACCATTTTTGGTTTAATCGAAAAAATGAACGAAGTTATGGTTGAAAAAGGGTGCAGCAATGTCATTTCTCAGATTAAAGTTCTTTATCAGCCATCAGGAGCTTCGATGGATGATTTAACATCGAAATATCGAACATGACTGAAAGATTCATCAAAGGATGGAGGCCCGTTGCGGTTCTCCTCCTTTTCATTCTTTTATGGGAGCTTTGCACTCGTTGGTTTGACCTCCCTAGATGGCTCTTACCACCCCCTAGCTTAATTATGGAAACAGGCATAAACGGCTGGGCGGGTTACGCTCCCCACCTTTTTTCAACCATTTTTTTAACTTTTACAGGATTTATGATTGGGATTATGTTCGGGATATTACTCGCGGTCTTTCTTCACCTGCTCCCAGTAGTAAGAGAAGCCTTGTATCCCTTACTCATCTTGTCACAAAACATCCCGATCATCGTCCTTGCTCCTTTGCTTGTCATATGGTTTGGATTCGGGGCTTTACCTAAATTGATTATAATCGTACTTGTCTGCTTCTTTCCTATTGCGATTGCAGCCATGGATGGTCTTCGTCAGACAAACCCTGAATGGATGCATTATATGAAAATGGCAGGTGCTACGAAGGGACAGATTTTCAGGAAACTGGAATGGCCAAACGCCCTGCCGGCTATTTTTTCAGGGGTGAAAATATCCGCAGCCTACAGTGTCATGGGCGCTGTTATTTCGGAATGGCTCGGGGCCAATAGAGGCATAGGAGTCTATATGACACTCGCTTCTTCCTCTTTCCGCACAGACCGGGTTTTTGTAGCCATTTTTTTAATAATGGGGTTAAGCCTGCTATTTTTCCTGCTTATTAACTTATTAGAAAATAGACTCACAAACTGGCAAAGGAAAGGAAGTGGTTCTCATGAATAAATTAGTCGTCGATCAGCTGACGAAATCTTTTGATTCCTCTATTATTCTTCAAGATATGAGCTTCTCTATTCAGGAAGGAGAATTTGTTTCTATACTTGGGCCTTCCGGAAGCGGAAAAAGTACGCTGTTTCATTTAATTGGCGGGCTCTACCCACCCGACTCAGGGGATATTTATATTAATGGAGAGCGAACCACTGGTGAAAAAGGCAGGATTAGTTATATGCCGCAAAGTCCTTCTCTCCTTCCCTGGCGCACTATTCTGGAAAATGTGATTCTAGGTAGTGAAATTATCGAAAAGCCAAATAAAGAAGAAGCTCTCAAAATGATTCAACAAGCTGGACTTGAAGGGTATGAACAGGCCTACCCCTCCCAATTATCCGGTGGGATGAAACAACGGGCTTCCTTCATAAGAAGCTTACTAAGTCCGCAATCCTTAATTTGTTTAGATGAGCCTTTTTCCGCTTTAGATGAATTTACTAGGATGGACATGCAGGAATGGCTGCTGTCGATTTGGACAGAACACCGGCGATCTATTCTCTTTGTTACCCACAATATTGAGGAAGCTATATTTCTATCAGACCGGGTAATTGTATTATCAGATCGGCCGGCAAAGGTCCAGAAAGAGTTCAACATCCCTTTTTCCAGACCCCGGCATTCTTCTCTTATGCTGACCCGGGAATTTTTAAACTGGAAGAAAGACATTTTTGAAGAATTGAAGGTATTGGTATGACTGCTTCTATCGTAGATGCCCATATTCATTTTGATCTTTACACAGAAGAGGACCGAAGAGAAATCCTTGAAAGTCTCGCGGCCAATGGTATAGCATCCATGATTACCGTATCCAGTCACCTCACTTCGGGAATAAAGAATCTAACGCTCTCTCTAGACGATAAGAAAATTAAACCGGCGCTTGGTTACCATCCAGAGCAGCCGCTTCCTTCAAGGGAGGAAATCGAGAATATTACTTCGCTCGCTCGAAGATATAGCAGCAACATCTCTGCCATTGGAGAAGTTGGACTCCCGTACTATTCCAGAAAAGAAGATCCATCTATAGATGTGGAATCTTATGTAAAATTGCTTGAACAATTCATTAAGCTTGCGGCAGAGCTGAACAAGCCTATTGTTTTACATGCTATCTATGAAGATGCTGATCTAGTCTGCGATCTGTTAAAAAAACATGGTGTCAGAAATGCCCACTTCCATTGGTTTAAAGGAAGTGCTGCTACGATCCAGACTTTAATGGAAAATGACTATTATATCTCTGTTACACCTGAGTGTGTTTACAAAACTAAAATTCAGAAGTTGATCGAGGTATATCCTTTGAACCGGATTATGGTTGAAACGGATGGTCCCTGGCCTTTTGAAGGGCCGTTTAAAGACAAGATGACTAACCCTGCCATGATGCATGACTCGATCGCTAAAATCAGTGAAATTAAGAGACTGCCTTTGCAGACGGTATACCGCATCATTTATCAAAATACTGTAAGATTCTTCTGTCTCTAGAGCAGCATCCCAAAAAAAGCAGCTCCGTAGCAGCGTGTCCATCATATAGTGGACGCTTTTACGGAACTGCTTTTCAGCTAAAGCTTATTCTGTTGTATTCCCTTCTGCAGGAATCGGATGATTCCGGTAGATTTCAGCCAGATGAGTGGTGTTGTATCCAAGCATTTTGACTCGGCTTTTAGTAAAATCATTTTGTATACCTTCCGCTTCCATATAGGATGGTCCTGGACCTGCTTCCCCTACCCAGTAAGCATCCACATTGGGCGGAATGGTAAATCCAAGAGCTGCAAGCCGGTAAAGAATGCTTTCGGCTACCTTCTTCGCACCGTCTTCATTCCCCGTAATAACTATTCCGGCTACTTTGTTATAGAAAATAGGCTGACCCTTTTCATTGGTCTCACTTCCGCTGCCGTTTAGTCTTTCAATTAAGGTGGTGGCAATGCTGCTTTGCTGCCCCAGCCAAATAGGAGATCCAACAACTAAAATATCTGAGGCTTTTATCTTTTCTAATACTTGCGGCCACTCATCTCCACCTCCTAAATCCGCGCTGATACCTGGTGGTATATGGTAGTCCGCCAAGCGAAGAGACTCATATTCTACTTCTTTTTTATCATAGATTTTCTCTACTTCTTCCCAGAGGGCTTGTGTATTGGATGGTTCTTCTGACTTCTTTAAAGAAGTATTAATAAACAAAGCTTTTAGTTTACTCATCATTATTCCTCCTTCTTTCTTATCCTTACTACACATTCCCACTTCCATTTTATAACAAACCTTGTGTTAGGCTCTGTAAGAAAGGGTATTATTTAAGTAATAGACAAAAAAGGAGGTCAACTCATGAGTCCATTGAGCCTAAACAACCAAGTTCCTGACTTCACCCTGCCGTCCGTTACCGGGAGCAATTTTTCATTTAAAGAATTCCTCCAGGAAAATGGAGATGACTGGCACCTGCTGATTTATTTCAGGGGCTCCTGGTGCCCTGCCTGCATACAAGAGTTAAAAGATTTAGAAGAGAATCATGAATACTTCGATAACCACCAGGTACATCTTACAACTATCTCGGCAGACCATAAGGACGGTCTCTATAACATGGTGAAAAAACACGATCTCTCCCTAAGGGTTTTAGCTGATCAAGAACTTCATGTTCTTAATCAATACGATATTCACTATCATGATGAAAGCAGTCCTTATGAAGATCATGGGACCCATGGCGAACCTGCCTATTTTTTAACAGATGGAGATGGAAAACTACTTTATCAGCAGCGTCAAACGAGTCCTTTTGGCCGCCCGCATCCGAAGGAACTTCGTAAAATTATTCAGTATATCAGAAAAAACCTTAAGTGAAAATATTCCATTAAAAGAGCCGTTCCTATTAGATAGGAACGGCTCTTTGTTAAATTATCCGGCTTTTTTAGCCACCAATTCTTCATTTATCGTTTGTTTCTGTTTAAATAGCTGTCTAACGAACCATAAAGCCACGGCTGTCCATATAACTGCACCGATAATCATGGAAGTGGAGTAAGCGAGCCCAAAGCCTTCCGGTGCATAAAAAATGTAAGAACTCACGACGGCTGTCATGAATAAGGCCGGTATACTGCATATCCAATGAAACTTATGATTCTTGAGCAAATACATAGCACCTGTCCATAGCATCACGGTAGCTACCACCTGGTTCGACCACCCTACATAGCGCCATAGAAAGCTGTAATCCATCTGAGTTAATAAAAAAGCTGGAATAGCTACAGGAATGGCAAATAGAATCGGTACCCATTTCCCATTCAGTTCCTTACTAAGAAGAGGTCTTACCGCATCTACAAGCATCATCCTTGAAGAACGAAGAGCGGTATCTCCTGTGGTAATCGGAAGGATAATCACACCAAGCACGGCAAGAACTCCTCCAAAGGTACCAAGTGTTGTACTGCTGATTTCGTTTACAACACCGGCTGGTCCACCTGCATCAAGCGCGGCTTGCAGAGCACCTGTACTTCCGAAAAACGTCATGCCAGCTGCAGCCCATATGAGTGCTATAATCCCTTCGGCGATCATAGCTCCGAAGAAAACTTTACGTCCTTCGCTTTCTTTTTTCAACGTACGGGCAAGGATTGGACTTTGCGTACTATGGAAACCGGATATAGCCCCGCAGGAAATCGTAACCATCAGCATGGGCCAGACCGGCAATTCTTGAGGGTGCAAGTTGCTTAGGGTTAAGTTAGGGATCGATTGGTCGAAAAAGAAAATCCCAATCCCTATAGAAACAGCCATAAAGATTAAAACAGCACCAAAGATCGGATATACCTTTCCAATAACTTTATTAACAGGCAGCACGGTAGCTACCAGGAAATAAGCAAAGATAATAATGATCGATGTAAAGAATCCAAGGGGCGTAACCTCGGCCATTAACTGAGCCGGTCCCGCCGTAAAGGCTGCAGCGACGAGCACCATTAGTGCGATGGAAAGTAAATTAATTACTGTTTTTACCGGCTTGCCTAAATATTTACCGACTAATTCTGGATATTGAGCACCTTTATGGCGAAGGGAAAGCATCCCGGAGAAATAATCGTGCACTGCCCCTGCAAATATGGAACCTATAACAATCCAAATAAATGCTACAGGGCCGTACAATGCGCCTAATACAGCGCCAAAAATAGGGCCAAGTCCAGCAATATTAAGCAGTTGGATTAAGCTCGCTTTCCACCAGCTCATAGGCATAAAATCGAAGCCGTCATTTTTGGTATAAGCAGGAGTTTCCTGCTGATCGTTTATACCAAAAATTCGCTCCACCACCTTCGCATAAACAATGTAACCGACAATAAGTAATAAGATGGAAGCGATAAATGTGACCATCGCTGAGCCTCCTTTCAAAAATGAATGTAAGGAGTATTCTAGCGAGCCCATCAGGGAAAGACAACCCAAATTCCGAAAATTAATTTTTTTCTCTTTTTTTTCTTATCATTAAAGCGTTTGCATTAGTTAATCCTGTTATATAAGGAATGAAGGCGTGTAAGTTTTACCAGGATCATGAACTATTGATCGTAAGATTCACCTACTCAAAGAGCTGCAGACTTTCAAAGATTTTTTCATTATTCCTTCCTTTTTGTCTCTGATAAACGTTGTTGATTGTTTAGAGGACACTTATTCCACAATCGGACCGGATTGTGGAAGACTCGATTTCGAGATAAATTGAGTCCGTTACGATATGAGATGGGGGCAGGTGGGGAAATAACTCGTCTTGTTCCATCACCCAGACACTCGAGACATAAGCCGTTCATCAACGGACGGAAAAACCACCATCCTTTTGATGCTCGGCTTATGCTGTTCGTGTCTTTCGGGGTGATTCCACATTTGAACACTTTCCTATGGCCCTACACGACGTAGGGTCGATCGACGTTGCCACAGGACGTGGCGACCTTAGTCGATCCTCCTTTTACCATGAGCTTCCTCGCTCGTTCACTCCCTGCGGGATCTCACCTGATTCCTTCTCACATGGGAGTCTCGCCATTTCCCCACCAACCCAGCCGAGTGAGAATAACGAACGCTTTTAAATAGAGAATTCTCTCCTTCTTAATCGATCCTAAATGCTTTTATGACAAGCTATTTCACATCGTTATAGCATAAAAATAGCCTCATGATCACATGCTTTTTTTCACCAATCCGTCGATGTCTTAAATGGTTTCGAGTCTCAGATTTGGCCAGGTTCGAAGGGAGACAATGTAGACTCCTATTTTAAAAGCGGAAGCACCTTGCTCAGCGGCATATGGACTGGACTGAGCTGGCGGAGATATAGAAAACACGAAGAGCGGAGCGATTCGATGTTTCCTTATCGTACAGAGGTGAGGGAAGTCTCACTAGCCGCTAGGTGCTGGAGCTGGAGAGCACTACATGTCGTTTAGGACTGATTGACGTTTGCAACTTCCTGAAGGGTAAGAGCGGGATGAACATGATCGGTGAGATCCCGCAGGGCTGTTAAGCCCGAGGAAGCTCACCTCATGCCCGCGGAAAGCGAAATCGTCCCCCGGAGGACCTTCCGATCCTACAATGTCTCGAAACTGAGTCTTACAGAAACGGGAGCTTTTCTATAAAATTAAGTTGGAGATTTTACAGTACTTCCTTTTATAAAAAATGAACACTCTGATTATTTCGGATTTGCTCATAAAAAATACCTTTCCAGATTGGAAAGGTTTTGTGATAAATTAAAACTGCCACTTCAATGGAAAATGGTTAAGTTTCCCGCAGTCGTTTTTATACGACCATTGAAGTGGCATTAACCTAAACCTACCACAGCTCAATCTATACATCAAGCTTATTAGGTAAGGAAAGCTCCCTACTCTTGATTGGTTGGAAGATTGTGTTTGTATTTTCCGAATTTATTTAATAAGTCATCCAGTTCTTGGGAGATTTCAACAAGTTCATCATCGGTAGGATTCTGGTTGTAAATTTCATACATACGAATTCTAAGTTCTTCAATCTGTTTCTCTAAGCGTGCTTTGTAATCCAAACTTCCACTCCCTTCCTGAAATTCATTTTCCCCAGGTCCTCCCCCTTAAACTTACTATTAAACAATTTCATATTAAAAATTGATTGCAAATAATTTTTGCCGTAAGCGGGAAAATCGTCGATTATTGCCCTGGGAATAAATAGATCTATTTCTGATTTTTTTCATCTCGTGTTAGGATAGATTCATCTTTACAGTATTGGAGTGTCTTTTATGTTTAAGCCCATTCAGACAGATCATGCACCTGCCGCAATTGGTCCGTATTCCCAGGCTAGTGATCTCGGTAATTTAGTATTTATTTCAGGACAGATTCCACTTGACCCAGTTACTATGGAGTTTGTATCAGACCACGTTCAGGACCAGACTCATCAAGTGATGAAAAATATCGGAGCAATCCTGGAAGAAGCTGGACTGTCCTATAAGAATTTAGTGAAGATGAATATTTATCTGGATTCATTGGATGACTTCGTAACGGTGAATGACATCTATGCAAGCTATTTAAGCGAGCCTTATCCTGCACGTGCTGCTGTCGAGGTCAGCCGACTTCCTAAAGGCGCCAAAGTAGAAATTGAAGCCATTGCCTCCCGCCAATAAAGAAAAAGCAGAGCTTCCAGAGCTCTGCTTTTTTTAATCCTCATCTTTTACATCAGGGTCTTCTGGAATAGGTTCATTTAAATAATCTTGAATCATTTCCCGGTACTTCTCCAGCTGTTCTACATGAGTACTAAATTGATTCTTATTAATAAGGTACTGTTCACCATCATAAACGGCTCGGATTTTATTCACCCGAATCATCTTTAGCACATATTCTTCTTGTAAATCTAAAAATTCGGCTGTTTCTGTTAGGGTTAAATACACGTTTACACCTTCTTTTCTCTAATTTTATTATAAGGTATCAAAAAATAAATCATAACCCTCCATCACCATTTTTTCTGAAAAATGACTTCCTTCCTGGATTAGTCTTTTCATGTACAAACGACGTTGCGGCCCGACGTACTTACTTTTTTACAGCCTCTCCTTTTCAGAACCAGAGCTTTTACTTTTTAAATTAGCAGGTATGATTCATTGCCAAATATTTGATTATAATTTTATCACCCTTTTTAGTTTCTATATTACAATAATAGGGAAACTCTTATTTGAAACCCTAGAAAAATTACTAAGTGAGGTGTTCAATCATGAGTTCTACTGCATCTTCTAATGCGCAGAAAGCCAAAGATGCTAAAGAGGAAATAAAACCGTGGATCAGACGGCTGGCACGATTCGGATATATGGCTAAAGGTATTGTTTATGCCCTTGTAGGAATTCTTGCCTTTATGGCTGCTATCGGTGTGGGCGGTAAAACGACAGGTACCTCCGGCATGCTGAGATCCTTAGCGGGTGTTCCTTCAGGCAATATCATCTTATGGATTATTGGAATTGGACTTATATGTTACATTGTCTGGGTTTTTATAAAGGCTATCAAAGACCCTACAAATGAGGGCACAGGTGCCAAAGGAATTATTTCCAGAGTCGGTTATATGGTGAGCGGTGTCGTATATGGAGCTCTGGCCCTCAACGCCATTAACATTGCTTCCAGTGCTGGAAGCAGCAGTGGAGGTGGAGGTTCCAAGCAGACTATGTCTGCGAAACTGCTGGCACAACCATTTGGTGCCTGGATTATTGGAGCTATCGGAGTCATTATTATTGGATATGGTCTTTATGAATTCATTGGCGGGGCCACACAGAAGTTCCTAAAGAAATTCAGAACGGGCGAAATGGATCACCACGAATACAAAGTTGCTAAGAATTCAGGTACTGCAGGACTGATCGCTCGCGGCTCTGTTCTGGGTCTGATTGGGTATTTCTTTGTACAGACGGCCCTTACTTCCAATCCAGATCAGGCAAAGGGACTTGACGGCGCGCTTTCTGAAGTAGCTTCGAACCCGTTTGGTCAATGGATACTGGGTGTAGTAGCAGCAGGATTAATTCTTTATGGCGTTTACCAGATTATTAGAGGACGATACGAGCATATGAGCTTTGGTAAGAGAAAATAAAACATTAAAAAAAGCCTTCCCATCTTGAATGGGAAGGCTTTTCTGATATATTGCCGCGAATGTACCGACGACCACATTCGTCGTTTAGCTTTTAAAGCTCATACTTCGTCTTACGCAAACAGCTCATCGCATGACTACTATACCACTGATTAACGAATATGACAATAGCCGTGCTTTGTCGTCCCCTCATATGCTATACTAAACAAATTAATACATGGTTCAGGAGGCTCTCATGCTAACATTTGAAGAAAAAGTATCCATCATTGAAGAATTTGATGAATTGGACAAAAAAGAAGTATCTTTAGGACGTTTAAATTTTCATTTCGAAGAAAGTAAATATGATAAAAAAATTGTCGTCTACCGTCTCCATCCTAATGGAAATGGTTTTGTATATACGGGAGAATTAGAAGATTATCCGACGGATCAAAAAGGTATGACCAACATTAAAGATTATGAAGCGGAAGACTTAAGAGCCATTATTAGGCAATCCATTGACTCCCTCGCGATGACTCAGGCAGAGAAGAATCCGGTCATGGAAGAATGGTTAAATCAGCACGATCAGGCTCTCGTTCTTATGAGAGAAGATGACGGGTATAACGTATACGCAGAAGAACAGCTTGAAGGTACCTTCAATTCCTACGAAGAAGCCGTCAACTTTTTGGAGCAAGAAGGATTCAGCCCTCTGTAAGATGGGTATTTGAAACTGAGGGCATATCTGCCCACCCGAATCGCAATTCCATTATCTTGGGCATACACTATTCTACATTCCGTAAAGTGTCCCAAAAAATGGAGGAACAGATGAATAAATACGTGTATAACCAGAATGAATGGCGGTCAGGATATCGATATTTTGTAACAGCTCATGCCCAGGGAGATGTGAATGGTGACAATATCCAGGATCACATCTACCTGATAGGACAAAAGGTGGAAGACAGCCCTTATGTTACTCACATTACTTTAGTGATCCAGGACGGATTTTCCGACCAGTTTTACTACATCCCCCTCCCAAACGGTCAGGGTTACCAGCCCAGGATTTTCCTGGGGGATTTCACAGGTAATGGAATAGACGATATCTTAATAAGTATTAGCTCTGGCGGCAGCGGTGGATTCGGATATTTTTACCTCTATTCCTTCGTGAACAATCAAGCTGTCCTGTTATTTGATTATGAGAATTTTAATGAATGGTATGAGTATACAGTTACCTACAAAGATCAATTTAGAGTGGTAGTTGAAAATCAAACGCTTCATCTAACTTTTTTAATCGATCTCAGCAACCGTGATTCAGAGTATTTAGCAGAAATCTATAACGAGAACGGAACACTAAAACAGCCTCTGAACGGATGGGTGTCGGGGTTAAATCAACTCTACCCCATTGATTTTGATGGCAATGGTGTCTATGAACTGTATGCTTTGCAGCGAGTCGTCGGCAGATACAATGCGGACCAACTCGGACTGATCCAGACACCTTTAGCTTTTAGGAATGGTGTTTTCTTACCTTTTCTTAATAATCAGTATGTAGCTGTGCCTGGTGTGAACGGGGGATAAACTTCCCCTTCTTTTGTTCTATTGCAGCATTATACGTTACTTATTTTATTTACAAATGGGAGGATATCGACATGGCAAATTTGAATGAAAAAATGGCCGATTATTTCAAAGAACATCAAACTATACTCGTCAACGAACTATTACCTCGCACACTTGATCAACTTGAGATCGACTATTCTGAAGGAGATTTAAATTATCACTATGATATGCTTCGCAGGCTGTTAGATCGTGTAGCCAAAAGCTTACTTAGGACAGATGAAGAGACAACGGCTGCAGAAATCGGTTATGACTCCGAAAACTACTTCTATCAAAAAGGTGTGCTATTAAAACAAACCATCGATGTCCTCAGCGTTTTCCGCCTTTCTTTACTTAAACACATGCGCAAAACCGACTTGGTCAGTGAGGGAAGAGTAGAAGAAGGATTTATAGTTTCCGAACAAATTGTCTATGCCTTTGATGCAGCCATTCGGGCAACCACTGAAAATTATAATAAAACAAAAGAAAAAGAACATGCTGAAATGGAAAAACATTTAAATGCTATCTCTACCCCTGTTGTTCTAATCAATCATCATCAAGCCGTCCTCCCGCTTGTAGGAGAATTCTCTCAAGACAGGTTCGAGGTAGTCATGGATCAAACGTTACATAAAGTTAAAGAACACAGTCTTCATATCCTTTTCATTGATTTTTCAGGTATTGCAGACTTTGATACGATCTTTATTAATGATCTGTTTAACTTAACCCGGACCATTGAACTTCTTGGGACACGCACGGTATTGACTGGCATCCGAACGGAAATGGCGATGGCTGCTATTCAGGCAGGAATGAACTTTGATCAATTGGAAACCTATAGCGACCTGCGCCAGGCGCTTGAATCAATAAACCAGGTAGATTAAGATATTTTTGAAGTGCAAGGAGGAAGGATTATGTTGCGAGTGGCTCTTTTAAGTAAATGGCATGTGCACGCTGTCGACTATGCGGCACAAGCTCAAGAGAACCCCAATATTACAATCTCAGCCGTATGGGATGAGGATCCCGCGAGAGGGAAAGAGTGGGCAGAGGAATTGGGAGTTCCTTTCGTTCAGGATCTTACCACCCTCCTTTCTGATTCAAGCATTGATGCAGTGATTATCGCATCCCCCACAAACCAGCACAAGAACCTGATTTTAGCGGCTGCTAAACATGGGAAGCATATTTTTACAGAAAAAGTATTAGCTTTTTCTGTAGCAGACTGTGAACAAATTTTTTCCGCAGTAGACGCGGCAGGTGTTGAACTAATGGTCTCCCTTCCCCGTTTGGCCGATGACTATTTTATCTACGCAGAGCAAGCCGTGAATCAGGGGCTGCTTGGTCAATTAACGATGGTAAGATGCCGTGCGGCTCACAATGGAGCCGTTCCCTCTGATGCAGCCCCTTCAGGCTGGCTTCCTGATACATTCTTCAATCCCACTCAATGCGGAGGCGGGGCTATGATTGACCTCGGTGCCCATTCTATTTATCTAGCAAACCGGTTATTAGGTACGCCTTCCGCGGTTACTGGACATCTTCAGCAATTAACAGAACGGGGTGTCGATGACCAGTCAGTAGCAGTAGTTGAATATACCAACCGGGCTATGGCGGTTCTTGAGACCAGTTTTATTTCTTCGAAAAGCCCGTTCCAGCTAGAGTTATATGGAACGGCAGGCACGCTTATGATTGAGAACAAAGAAATTCGAATTAAGAGCACAAAACTGGATACAGAAGAATGGACAAAGCCCGCAAAAGTTCCTGGACACCCCCTTCCTATAAACCAATGGGCAGCAGCTATTGAAGAAAGAACCACTCCTTCCATCACTAGAACTGATGCATGGAATTTAACTCTAATCAACCAGGGAGCTGCTTTATCACAGAAAAGAAACAGACGGGTCGACTTGCAAGAACTGACTCCTTTGAAATAAAAAACGCTCTGTCTCATACAATCGGTACATGAGGCAGAGCTAGATTTTTTATAGATCACGCACAAGAGTCACTAATTTCCGCTGTTGATTTTTGTACCATTCAGCCGAAGATTCCCCTGTATAGACGAATTTATTCTTCTGAAAGAAATGTAAGCTTCTTTCATTATCATCATAGACTTCCACATATACCCGATCAACATACCTACACTTTTTAACTTCTATTAAAAATAGATTCAGAGCCCTGGTTCCAATACCCTGATCTCTCTGAGAAGCTAGTACAATTCCAAGGTAATTTTTATTCCCATCATAGAAAAGCTCTATCTTTCCAAGAAGTTCACCATTTACTTCCACAGCTTTTATAAAATATTGGGGCTTCTCTCCACGCAAGTATTTCGCAAAAGAATTTAAAAAAAGTTCATATGTTCTCGGGTGTTCAATCCCTGTATTCATCTGGATCTCTTTATCAAGCTCCCATAAGTACATGTGCTGCAAATGAGATTTTTGAATACTTACGATTTGAACGGTTTCAAGCATTTCAGCCACCTCCTAAAAATATGGAGCAAAAGCTATTTTTCTAAATGTAACACGAAACTTTCCCTCCATCTACCAGTCCAAATCGACTAATCATTGGTTTGATTGGGAGGTCGTTAGGGAAGCGATAGATATACTTATATAATATTAGGGTCCGATTTACACATTTACAATTCCCCCTACATACGAGGTGACGATATGAAAAACGTAACGATTGTATTTTGGAGTGCACTGGCTATCTGTGCACTGGTAGTAGGATGGGGTTCCGTTGCTCCAGGAAATTTGGAGACGGTCACGACCGAAACCACTACCTTTATTGCTAACCGATTTGGCTGGTATTATTTATTAATTGTAATGGTCATTTTTCTGTTTTGCGTCTATTTAACTTTCTCTAAAATTGGACACCTGAAATTAGGAAAGAAGACTGAAAGACCCGAGTTTCCTCTTCCCACCTGGTTCGCTATGCTCTTTAGTGCAGGGATGGGAATGGGACTCGTATTCTGGACAACTTCTGAACCCATTGCACACGCCTTTAAAAATGCACCTGAAGCTGAAGTAGGTTCGGATGAAGCTATAAAGGAAGCATTGCAATACTCTTTCTTTCATTGGGGTGTCAGTGCCTGGGCTGTTTATGGATTGGTAGCACTTGTGCTCGCCTATTTTAAATTCCATAAAGGCTATCCTGGTCTTGTAAGCGCGACCCTCATTCCTTTGCTTGGTGAAAAAAGTATGAAAGGAATATTGGGAAAAGCCATTGATACATTAGCCGTAGTAGCTACTGTGTTCGGTGTTGCGGCTACGCTTGGTTTTGGTACCGCTCAAATTAATCAAGGACTTTCCTTTTTATTCAATGTACCTGCAAACTTTACTTTTCAATTAATTATTCTTACCGTCTCCACTGCCTTATTTATATTCTCTGCCTGGAGCGGGATTAGTAAAGGGATTAAATATTTAAGTAACATCAACATGGTTCTTGCAGTAGCTTTGTTAGTCTTATTGTTTATAGTGGGACCAACTCAGTATATTTTGAATATGTTCACCAATACGCTTGGCGGTTATATTACGAATTTCGTTTCCATGAGTTTCAATGTGGCCCCCCTCAATGAAGGAAATCGCACCTGGATTAATGACTGGACCATCTTTTATTGGGCCTGGTGGATGTCGTGGTCCCCGTTTGTCGGGATCTTCATTGCAAGAATCTCGCGCGGGCGCACCATTCGGGAGTTCATGGCAGGAGTGCTGCTGGTGCCTTCACTGATCTGTTTTGTTTTCTTTACTGTCTTCGGCGTCTCGGCGCTTAACCTTGAACAGTATGGTATAGCAACCATATCGGATTATTCACTAGAGACAGCTACTTTCGCCGTTTTACAAGAATATCCTTTAGGTGTACTCATGTCGTTTATTACAATTTTCGTTATCGCGATTTTCTTTATAACATCAGCCGATTCAGCAACTTTTGTGTTAGGCATGTTATCCACTTCAGGAGCACTTAACCCTTCAGGAATGGTTAAAATCACCTGGGGACTGGCTCTTTCCGGCATGGCTGCTATCATTATTTATTTCGGCGGAACACAGGGACTGCAAAATATGTTAATCATAGCCGCCCTCCCATTCTCTATTGTTCTGCTCATGATGGGAGCTTCCTTCTTTAAAGCCGCCCGGCAGGAAACAGCCGCTGAAAAGAAAAAAACTTCATCTAAAAAAATGAGCGCTACTTCTTAGGACTCATCATTTTCTCTCCCAGGTAAGCAAACCTAAGCTTACCTGGGATTTTTATGTTCTATTTTCCAGGTAGCTATGTTAAAAGAGGCATTAATAAAAATGTAAGAGCGGGATGAACATGATCGGTAAGATCCCGGAAGGCGAAGCCTGAGGAAGCTTACCACAAGGGATTTTCGACTAAGATCGCCACGTCCTGTGGCAACATCGAACGACTCTGCATCATGCAGGGCCGGAAAGCGAAATCGTCCCCCGGAGGACCTTCCGCTCAACAAATATCTCGAAACTGAGTCTTACAGAAAAGGGAGCTTTTCTGTAAAGGAGACTGCGTCTGCCTTTCTTTCTCCTACAGAGAAATGTACCGGATTACCAGCTGGCTTTTTTCACCCCAGGAATTTGACCTTTATGAGCCAGTTCTCTGAAAGCAATACGAGACATATCAAACTTTGTCATGTACCCTCTAGATGGCCCGATAGTTCACACCGCCTTTTCACACGTGGCGGCGATGAATCACGAGGAAGCTTAGGCAGGGCATCTTCATCACTTTTTCCTTTAAGATCACGTCGCTTCTCAGCATAAATCATCGCCATCTCTTCGCGCTTTTTCTCTTTAGCGATTTTGGATTTCTTAGCCATATGGTTTATTCATCCTTTCTTTAAATTAGTAATTTCTATCAGTTCAATCATTTCTGGCTTTCACCATCTGTTACGATCCAGCAGCTTCCTGATATAATAACTAAATAGTAACTATTGCGATTTTTTAATGTATCATTACTTATAGTCAAGGTATTGAATTCCCGGCCTCCACTTTTTAACAAATTAGTCTCCTTAACTGGTTTACTCTGTCTGTTAAAAAGGAATCTTTATTATTACACCCTTATTGAAAAGGAGACTACATATGACGGTAAAAGTACCGAAAGACAGGACAATAGATAATACACTCGCAATATTCAAGGATGGTTATGAATTTATTTCTAAACGCGTTCAAAACAATCACCTGGATGTTTACGAAACGAGGGTTCTCGGAGAAAAGGTCGCCCTTCTAAGCGGTGAAGAAGGAGCAAAGCTCTTCTACGATACTAATCGAATGAACCGTAAAAACGCTCTTCCTGGCCGCGTTCTGAAAACTCTTTTTGGAGAAGACGCTATTCAGACAATGGATGGAAAAGCTCATACTCACCGTAAGCTTTTGTTCATGTCCTTAATGACGCCTGAAGCACTGGCTTCTTTAAAAGTTATCACAAACAAACACTGGGATCAGTTCGCAAACAGATGGGAAGGCAAGAAAAAAGTAGTACTCTATGATGAAACACGCGAGCTGCTTTGCCGTACAGCCTGTGAATGGGCAGGAGTACCTTTAAAGGAAAAGGAAGTGGAAAAACGAACCCGCGATTTAAGTAACATGATCGATGGTTTCAGCGCTGTCGGCCCTAAACATATAGAAAGCCGAAGAGCACGAAAACGTACAGAGAAATGGATTGAAGATTTAATTCTAGACGTTCGTGAAGGAAAACAGCAAGCCCAAAAAGGGACAGCTATCTACGAGATGGCTATGCATAAAGACCTTCACGGAAATCCCTTGGATGCTCGAATGGCTGCCATTGAACTGATTAATGTCATTCGTCCCCTTGTAGCTATATCTAAATTTATCACCTTTGGCGCTCTGGCTTTCTATCAATTCCCCCAAACTATTGCAAAAGCAGCCAATGAGGATGACTATCTGTTACGATTCACTCAGGAGGTGCGTCGTTTTTATCCTTTCGTTCCTTTCCTCGGTGCAAGAGTCGATCATGACTTTACCTGGCAGCAGTATGATTTTAAAGAGGGACAGCTCGTTATGATTGATATTTATGGAACAAACCACGATCCTCGATTATGGGAAAATCCTGATGAGTTTAATCCTGATCGTTTCCTGAACTGGAGTGGAGGCTTATATGATCTTATTCCTCAAGGAGGCGGTGACTATTATAAAGGACACCGTTGTCCAGGAGAGCAGCCAACGATTGAAATTTTGAAAACCAGTTTCCGTTATATGACGAACCATCTGGATTATGAGGTGCCGAAACAGGATTACAGTTATAGTTTAAGAAAAATGCCAGCCTTGCCGAAAAGTGGGTTCGTTATTAAAAACGTCCACCGTCAATAAAAATAAGCCCGGATTCCTTCATGAGGAACCGGGCTTATTTTATGCTTTGGCTCTATTAAACCTCCGTACTGCTTTTTCAGTTAAGCTCCCATTACTTGAAGACTCAGTTTCGAGATAAATGGGTCCGTTACGATAGATGGATAAGGGTTGGTGGGGAAATAACTCGCTTTCCTGTGGGGGAACTGGTGAGCCTCCTCAGTCGTTTCACTCCTTGTGGGGTCTCACCTAGATCCTTCTCCCACTCTTACACTTTTTAGAGACGTAAGAATAAATGAGTGCCTAAACGTTGAAGAGAGCTATCCAGCTCCAGCACCTAGCGACTAGTGAGACTTCCCTCACTTCTGTACGATAAGTCAACATCGAATCGCTACGCTCTTCGTGTTTCCTTTATCTCCGCCAGCTCAGTCCAGTTCATACGACGCTGACCAAGGTGCTTCCGCTTTTAACCGGGGAGTCTCGCCATCTCCCCACCAACCCAACTATAATACTGCGAACGGACCTTCTAGTACAGAAAGGTTCTCCTTCTTAATCTTTAAGAAATGCTTTTGTGACAGACTATTGCGGGTCTTTACATCCTGAGAATAGGTAGAAAACCACATGGTCTAAGGCCTCATCACGCAGGTGATGTTTAATGTGGTTTCGAGATTCTGATTTAGTAAGGCCCGGAGGGGGACGATGAAGACTCCTGTGGGATAAACATGATCGGTGAGACCCCGGGGAAAGCGAAGCTTGAGGAGGCTCAGCACATGCCCACGGAAAGCGGAATCGCCCCCCCCGCAGGACCTTCATGGCAAACCAATATCTCGAAACTGAGTCTTCCACAATCCGGCCCTTTAACTTAATAAGTCTTTTATGAAAAAATCAACCACAAACTTTAATAGAGCCTATGCTTTAAGTCCTGTGTCCACTTTATAGAACTTATAGAGATCTTTTATTACAACTTTAACCACTGAGTACAACGGAACAGCGATCAGCATTCCTATAAACCCATACAACGGAGCAGCTACAACCAGCAGCAGAATAATCGTTAAAGGATGGATATGAAGCCGGCTGCCAAGTACGACAGGGGCTACAAGATTTCCTTCAAGCTGCTGAACGATAATTAATGTGAGAATAACATATATGGCCATCTGTGGATCCTGCATAAGAGCAACAACAATCGCCGGAATCGCACCAATTATCGGACCGATAAAAGGTACAATGGCTGTTACAGTTACAAAAATACCCAGTATAAGGGCATAGTCTAGTCCAATGATCAAATATCCAATGTAAGAGAGAATGCCATCCACCAGGGCTACAGTCACTTGTCCTATAATGTAAGCGGCAAGTGTCCGGTCCACGTCCCTTAGCAGACCCTTCCCTTCTTTTTGATGTCCTTTCGGAAGTCTGTTTCCAATAAACGGGATTAATTTATGCCCATCCTTTAATAGAAAGAACAGAACGAAAGGTACAATAATTAAAACGGTAGCCGCCCCAGCAAATGCTGATACAATACCCGTGATATTATCCAGGATCCCCTGAATCATATCTCCAAAGAATTGATTAGCTTTATGGGTAAGGGACTGACCGGAAAGCATCCCCATATCATTCTCCTGAATCTTTTGTTCAGCTTCTTTCGCAGCGCTTTTCATCTTGTCAGGCAATTGAGAGATGTTGTTTACTTGTTTTTTTATCGTTCCCGCAAGCAAAACATAAGCCGCATAAAGAATTCCGGCTATCCCTGCAAAAATCGTAAGAATAGACACGGGCCGAGGGAAAAACTTACTCTTTGATAATAACTCTACCAGCGGCCGTATCAGATAAAACAAAAATCCTGCAATTAAAAATGGGTAGAAAAGGGTTCCGATCACGGTTCGGATCGGTTTAAAGAATTCTAACAAATTCAAAAAGAAAATACATATTAACACTAGTATAATAGCGGTTAAATATTTGAAAAAAGGATGTTTAATCCACATAGGCACTCTCCTAACATTTTACTACTATATCTTCTTTTAACACATTCACTAATTTAAGCCGAGATAAACAGCTAAATTTAAAAAAAGAACCCTATTTTTTTAAGATTCTTATCAGACATTACGTTTTTCTACTAAAAAGCTTCAAAACTTACATGAGAATTTTTAAATAGAACCTTCTTTATTAAAACTCCACAAAGAGATTCATCTCAATCAGGTGGACACACGGTACCTTTGCCAATATTTAAATATGTTAGATTTGATAACATACAAGATATTGTATGTTAGGTTTTCTTACATATCGAGTGACAAATAGGTATGGATGTTTTATCCTAAGGATAATTCACGAAAAGAAAACGGCATCGATCTTCAACTATTTGCTTTTTCTTTTCAACCGTAAAGCTTTAAAAAAATTCCAAATCTGAATGTTGAGGTGGGCCTTATGAAAAATCATTTACGTGATGCAGTAGAAACCATGAAAGAGCATTATATCCAGAGGTTAATTAATTCAGGTGTGGTTCAGTCTACGGATGAGGCTTTACAAACGTTGACATTAACTCAACTGGAAGCGTTAGTAAAACGCCTCGATCAGCCACGTCCCTGAATTCACACCAGGAGACCTTTGTTTAGAAACGTTCAAGGAGGAGAAAAGATGTCTTCTTACAAGGATAAAAAAGTAATCTCTATAGGGACGGTGAATGAATTAACGGGCTTATCCCTCCGGCAGATACGATACTACGAGGAACGAGAGTTAATCTTCCCTGAAAGAACTAAAAGAGGTACTAGAAAGTATTCTTTTGCTGATGTGGAAGTTCTGCTTCAAATTGCAGACAAGCGCGAAGAAGGCGTTCAAACGTATGAGATTAGAAAAGATATGCTGCGGTCCGGTGACAAGGAAAAGGCAATTGAGCGTATGCTGCGGGGGCAGATTAACGCTCATTTCAAAATGAAATAATCTTTAATAAAGCGAGATAATCCTTGGATGCTCCTCCAAGGATTATCTCGTTATTTTTCGGCTTCACCACTCTCAAAATCTCTCATTAAAGAAAACTTCCTCATAGATAATCTACGCATTCTTTCTAAAATATCGATCCTTTTATATTAAATAATTACCAGGAAATACCGTCAACTGTGACATTAAACCTCCCACCTGATACTGGAAGAACTTTCATTCATTAGAGTAAAGGCTTTGCAGGTGTGTGATCGAAGCACGAATCAACTCTTTTAAAACTTCCTCGTTTATGTCTTCCACTTTATTAATATACACACAGGCTTTCCCGGTCGTATGCTTGCCAAATTTCTTTAACAGTTCTTCCCGGCGGGGCTCTCCCGGCGAAAAGTATAAACTGATTTTCGCCTTACGAGGGGAAAATCCTACAAGCGGAGCATCACCTTCATGACCAGAGGCGTATTTGTAATGATAAGACCCAAACCCAATAATACTACTCCCCCACATCTTCGCTTCATACCCAGTGGTTTCCGTAAAAATATCCAGGAGACGGTAAGCATCTTCACGTTTTTTAGGCTTCTCTATAGTTTCAATAAACGCTAGCACACTTTCATCATTTTCCTTGGTTTTTAATTCATACATCTTTTTTCTCTCCTTCCATTCGATTACGTTCATTTTATCATAGCCCATGATATTCTATCTTTCACGGAAATCTCCTTTTATAAAACTTTTGTAGTTTAAAACTGGATAAAATAAAATACTAATAGATCATGAATGTTTCTCTCGTTTATGTTAGAGCAGTCCAATTAAAAGGAGTGTAACTATGGAAAGAATAGCTTATGGAACAAATGAAAACCAGTTTGGGGAATTGCGCCTTCCAGAAGGAGAAGGGCCACACCCAGTGGCTGTAGTCATCCACGGTGGTTTTTGGAAAAAGCATTTCGGTCTTGAAATCGTGAATGATATCGCTGAAAGTTTAACTTCACGCGGTTTTGCCACATGGAACATTGAATATCGACGAGTAGGACAGGAGGGTGGAGCATGGCCAGGAACTCTTAAGGACGCCGCAGAAGCCTGCGACTACCTGTCTCAGCTATCCGACACTTATTCTCTTGATCTTACAAAAGTGATAACCATTGGTCATTCAGCAGGAGGGCACCTGGCCCTTTGGCTAGCCGGTAGACATCATCTTCCTGAAGATAGCGAGCTTGTTACAAGCACTTCTCCCCTTCCGATTGCTGCCTCTGTAAGTTTAGCAGGAGTAAACGACTTACGCCGTATGTATGAGGTTCATCATAGAAGGGACACTGCCCTTTCCCTGCAGCCATCTAATCCAACAGCGGAACTGCTTAGGGGCTCTCCCGATGAATACCCTAAACGATATAGGGAAGCCAATCCTGTAGAACTTTTGCCCCTTCATGTACCTCAAGTCATTGTACATGGTTCTATGGACATTAATGTTCCCGTAGGTATTAGTGATCACTACTACCAGATGGCGGAGAATTTGGGAGACTTTATTAAGTACGTAGAACTTCCTGAAGATGAACACTTTATGCTTACGGATACTTCCTCTCAAGCATGGGAGACGATTTTGGAAGAAATGGATTTACTTAAGAAGCATGTGTAATAGAATTTTGAAAATCCGCCTCAGAAAAAGGCGGATTTTCTATGGACTCGTTCAGATCAAAGCACCAATTCTATAATAGTAATCCGTTTACCTATTTGGAACCAATCAGCGGATACTCTTTAATATACTGAGAATTTTCCAGTTCTTCCAGCATGAAATGGGCTACATCCTCCCGGGAAATCATCGGCTTAGTAAATTTAAAATAACCCGTTTGATACTGTTTAGTGAACTCTCCTTCCGTCAGCCTTGGCGCTCTGACAATGGTCCAATCTAAGTCTGTTTGAGCCAGGTAATTCTTTTGGTTCACAGAATCCTGCCATAAATCTCTCGCCATCCACTTTAAGGCTGTGCCAAACAGCCGGCTCATGGCTCCCTGCTTCACATCCTGTTCCACAGCTACTCCGGCCCCTGTTAAGGTTATGATCCGGTTAACGCTATGTGCCTGCATGGCTCTTGCTATATTGGCCGCTGACTGAGTGAGCAGATCTTTAGGATTATTTTTAGTGTGGCCCAGAACACTCAAAACTGCATCCTGCCCCGCGGCAGCTCGCTCTACATCTTCGTAAGTAAGAACACTTCCTTCCAGGATACGAAGATTTTCCGCATGAGGTATAACCAGCTTGTGCTTTCCTCTTACAAAAGCTGTTACTTCGTGGCCTCTTTCAAGAGCCTGTCTGACTAAGGGATGGCCAGTACGGCCGCTCGCTCCAAAAATGATAACTTTCATGAATGTTCCTCCTTCGTAATCCATTCGGATTGATAATCCATGATATATCGATGTAAAGAGGCAGGTTGCTCGTGGGTTACTTTTTCATAATCGCGTTTAATTCCTCCCGCAAGTCCTAATTTAGTCGGAGCGTGCACACCAACAACTACGTTCACAAACTTTTCATCCACGCCGCGGCTCAGCATCGTCTTCTTAAATTGTTTAACTGTAGGGTTCTCATAATGAATCGGGATCTTCAGTATTTGAGTCATTTGGGAAGCGACTTCAAAAAAATCAAAAGACTCAGTTCCAGTAACCACATATTTTTGAAAGCGATGTTCATCAGAATCTTTAAGGGAAATAGCGGCTATATGAGCCACATCCCGCGCATCTACAAAACTGGTTTTTCCTTTTCCGGCAGGTACAAAGATCCGGTGATTTTCCCTGAGTTCAGTTCGAAGAAAATCGTTAAGATTCTGCATAAAATATCCGGCTCGAACAAACGTGTAAGGAATACCAGATTTCTTGATCGTCTTTTCATTTTTATAATGAGGAACAAAAGGCATGTACTGGACGTCCTTTAAAGAAAGATAGACGATATGCTGAATATGATTCAGGCGTGCCGCTTCTACAAACTGTTCAAATTGGATGCCTTCTCCAGGAGGATACATAAGAAATACACGATCTATTCCACTAAGGGCCCTTTCAAAGGTTTTGGGCTTTGATAAATCGAGCTCTACAAAATCAAATTCATCGCCATATCGTTTTTTAGCTTTTTCTACGTCTCTTACGGCACATTGAATAGGTAACTGGAAGGTTTTCAGCTTCTTAGCTACTTCATGCCCTACCTTTCCTGTAAAACCTGTTACTAAAATGGTCATACTTTCCACGCCCTTCTATCAAGTAAAGGTGTTCTCCTTACTTCAGCAGCATAGGTATCTGATCTGCCACTAACCGTAACGGGAACTTACTTTTTGTAGTGAACGACACTAGAAAAGCTCCTTCAATCATAGAGTTAATCAAAACCCCCAGTTCCTCTGCTCTTTTTTCGGCATAACCTTTGTCCTTTAGCTTCCTTGTAAACGCTTGTTGGAACTGTTCATATGCGGCATGACAAGCCTGCCTGATCGGCTCGCTTGCGTATGTGGTTTCAAGAGCAACAGCGGCAACAGGGACACCGCTCGTTTCTCCATCCTTCACGGCTTGATCCGCCAAATCGTTAATCAGGTGCTGAATTGCTTTAATAGGATCCTCCTGTTTTTCAAGCCCCCTTTCAATCCTATCCGTTACTTTAGCTGCGGTAAGATGAACAGCTTCAATCGCCAGCTGTTCTTTTCCATTTGGAAAATAATAATACAACGATCCTTTCGGCGCACCGCTCTCTTTGGTAATCTGATTCAAACCGGTGCCGTGATAACCTTGAGTCTGGAATAACCTTGAAGCTGTTTGAACTAACTTAGTCCGGGAATTTTCTTTCTTATTCATAAATGTACCACCTTTTAATTATACCAATCGGTCTATATATATTTATTATAACTCTTTTTATTTTTTTAGCCAGTAAAAAAACCCCTGCCTGTTATCAGCAAAGGTTTCTGTAAACAATATTGCGCGTGGAGAACATGGATACATGGTTAAAAACTTATGCGGTCCTTATACGTTTCCACAAGTTCAGAATTATGTTCTTGTACGCCTTCTAAGTTGCCGCTCAGAAAGATGGGCGGGGTTTCTCCAAGATCTCTGTAACTAAGAATTACTTGGGCTAACAAGCTCTGTAGTAAAGCGGTTCCGATGACGGAAGACATGGGTGCAAATGCCTGAGACACGCCTTCAGCTTCCTGTGAAGTGTCTCCTGCCCGTATTTGAGTATCCACGACTTCCTCAACGACTTCTTCCAGTCGTTTACCTGACGGATGTCGGGAAGGGAAGTTATCTGCGTAATCCATGGACAACATGCCGATCACATAAGCCCCTTTTTCACGTGCATAAATAGCAGCATCAATGGGGGCTGGGTTACGTCCAGATGTTGAGATAACAAGAAAGACATCTCCTTCACGAATATCCTCTTTTTCTAAATAACTCTGGATAAAGCCTGGCTGCTTCTCATATTGACTGGATTTCACTGCTCCTTCATGAAGCATTAGCGGCTCCACTAAAATTGGACGAACCGGCACCAGACCACCCGCTCTATAATAAGGTTCCTGCGCGATGAGGCTGGAGTGGCCGCAGCCAAACACATGAATAACTCCTTTATCCTTCAGACGGTGAGCGATCTCTCTACTAATGGAGTTCAGTTGTTCGCCTGTGTCTCTCTCCAACCGTTCCAATCGTTCCGCTGCTTGTAATAAATAACTCATAGCTAGCCTCTCCTTAACCGCGGGTAATATCACTTGAGAATTTATAACGGTCCGCACGATAGGATGATTTAACTACCTCAAATGGCGTCCCATCTTCAAGAAAGCTGTGTCTTTCTATATGAAGAACAGCAGAGCCAAGAGGGATTTCAAGTAGGGATGATTGATCTTCGTTGGCAATGGTTGCTTCAATGATTTGGCTGGCTTTTCCTATTTTCTGTCGTTTGTTTTTCTCTACATAATCATAGAGAGAGCCCCGTACATCTTCTGTACTCAGATTAGGAAACATAGCCACGGGCAGGAAGTTGGTTTCAATAGCCATAGGCTTTTGATCGGCAAATCGTATTCTTTGCAGACGATAAATCTCTGCATCCTCTTCGATTTCCAGTTTGCGGGAAATTTCTCCGCTTGCCGTCACTTTCTCAAAATCCAGCAGCTTACTGCTGGCTGTCATCCCTCGTGTTTTCATGTCCTCTGTAAAGCTCGTTAAACCTTTCAGAGACTGTTCGATTTTGTTCTCAGCTATAAATGTTCCTCTGCCTTTCTCTCTGTAAAGAACTCCTTCATTAACCAGATTGGTAATCGCTTGTCTGACCGTCATTCGGCTGACAGCGTAGTTTTCTGACAGAATACGTTCAGATGGAATCATATCGTTTGGCTGATACTCCCCATCCGATATCCTCTGTTTAATACTCTCTTCAATTTGGTAATAAATCGGAAGCGGCGACTTTTTATCAATCATGACTCTATTCGTCTCCTCTCAGGTACTCTACCTTTTTATAAGCTTCTTTATCTACAAGTAACGTAACATCCTCGTGGTAGCAAAGGGCAGACGCTGGCATATCTTCACTAGGCGGCTCTTTTAATAAACTACTTATAGCTTCCGCTTTATTTTCTCCAGAAGCAAGCAGAAGAATTTTTTTGCTTTTTAAAATGGACTGGATGCCCATGGTGATGGCTTTTCTGGGAACATTTTCGAGGGATTCAAAAAATCTGGCATTGGCTTTTCTTGTGGATTCAGCAAGTTTGATCATGTGGGTTTCACTTTTAAATGAGGTATGGGGTTCATTGAATCCAATGTGGCCATTCTCCCCGATTCCTAAAATCTGTAGATCAGGCGGTCCGATCTGGTCAATCAATTGTTCATAACGTCTGCACTCGTCTTCCAAATCTTCGGCCAACCCATTAGGAATATACGTGCGGGCTGGATTGATATTAATCTTATCAAATAAATGCTTTTTCATAAAAAAATGGTAGCTTTGCGGATCTTTTTCTCCAAGACCCACATATTCATCTAAATTGATCGTGGAGATATGACGGTAATCCACTGATCTTCTCTTATACCCTTCTACCATTTCGTGATAGGTTTGAAGAGGCGTACTTCCTGTAGCAAGACCGAGAACAGCTGCAGGATTACGAGTTACCTCATCTTCTATCACCCCGCAGGCTTTCTGACTTAAAGATTGGTAGTCTTGAGAGACCCATATTTTCACAGTTAACTCTCCTCTCGTTGATAGGCTATCTCACCGTTACAAACGGTCATGACCACTTCCAGATTTTCGTCTAAAAGGACAAGGTCCGCATCTTTCCCTTTCTCAATTCTCCCTTTTCGTTCATCGAGTCCTAATTGTTCTGCTGCATTTAGAGAGGTAATCCGGACAAGGTCTTCCCACGGCAGTTCTGTATGCTCACGCATATTTTTCAAGGCTTTCTGCAGAGTCAATACACTGCCCGCGAGTGTCCCGTCGCCTAAGCGGGCCTCTCCACCTTTTACATCTACTAGCTGACCACCCAGGTCGTACGTCCCCTCCGTAAGGCACTTCGCTCTCATGGCATCCGTGATCAGAATGGTTCTCTCAGCTTTCGTATGCTCATAAGCCAATCGAACCGCTTCCGGTCTCGCATGAACATGATCTACAATCATTTCCACTTTCAACCGTTTGTTCAGCAAAGCAGCGCCGACCACACCTGGATCGCGGTGATGAAATCCGCTCATCTGGTTGTATAAATGAGTGACGTGACGGGCGCCAGCGTCCACCGCTTCTTCTACCTGATCGAACGTCGCTTCACTATGACCTATAGAGGCAATCACTCCCCGGCCCGTCAAGTGCTCAATAAACCTCAAGCCCCCGGGAACTTCAGGAGCTAAAGTAACTAAACGAATCTGGCCACCGCTTTCTTCCTGCCAACGATCAAACTGGTCGGTTGAAGGAGAAAGAATATGTTCATGCGGCTGAGCTCCTGCTTTATTTATCGATAGGAAAGGTCCTTCCAAATGAATGCCAAGTATCTCCGCCTGTCTGCTCGATTGTTCAGTGTTCATGTATTCTCTAATGTTGTTTAAGGCTCTGGTAATACTATCGCTGGACTGGGTCATGGTCGTCGCCAAAAAACTGGTGGTGCCTTCGGCCGGCAGAGTGCGCGCCATTCCTGTCAGTGCTTCGCTCGTACCGTCCATCACGTCGTGGCCGTCTGCTCCGTGGATATGCACATCTATAAATCCAGGCACGAGGGTCCACCTTTTCCCTTTACCATCGATAACTTTATCTGCACCACCTACCGGATGCTCAGTAACAGATCCAATCAAACCGCCCTTAAGTAATACCGAACCTGAGGGAATAACTTTATTATTACAAACGACAGTGACGTTTATTATTTCTACACTATCAGCCATGGACTCCTCACTCCTTCGTAAGACTTCAGGGGAGATTATATCCTCCCCCTTTATTCTGCCAAAAATCATGCATCATTTTGGTCCTTTTATTGTCTGCCGTCTCTTTGAAAAAGCCTAACTGGTACTTCTTCAAGCGGAAGAACAATTCCTTCAGATGCCATAACAAAATTATCTTTGTTAAACGCTCCATTTTTTATATGGTTTCAAGTACAGGAAGCTATTTATTACGATTATCGGTGTCCATTCTTTTTCGAATCGCCTCGGCTAGAAACTCAACAGACGTTCCTACAACCACTTGCAGATTTTGCCCGCCTACCTTCATCACTCCACGTGCTCCGGCTCGTTTCAAGGCATTTTCATCCACCTGCTCCCGGTCTACCATTTGTAAACGGAGGCGAGTGGTGCAATAATCCAGTGATTTAATGTTTTCTGCACCGCCGAGAGCTTTCAGATAGTCTGAAGCTTTACGGTCATCATCATTCTCAGATCCTTCAGAGGGTTGTCCGACTGCCTGGGTCTCTTCTACAAAGTCTTCATCCTCATCTTCACGTCCTGGCGTCTTCAAATCCAGTTTAACAATCAGAAAGTAGAAGACTAGGAAATAGATTAACCCAAGAACCAGACCGATTGGAAGCAGCAAAAGAGGATTCTGCGCAATACCAAAGTTTAAGGAATAGTCAATGAGCCCAGCTGAAAAACCAAAACCGTGGCGAATATCGAGCATATAAGCAGCAACCATCGATACTCCTGTCAAAAGAGAGTGAACGACATATAAGATTGGCGATAAGAACATAAATGAGAATTCAATAGGTTCTGTAACACCAGTCAGGAAAGATGTCAGGGCGATACTTAAAAACATTCCGCCTACCATCGATTTACGGTGCTTTTTCGCAGCCGCGTACATGCCAATACAAGCTGCTGGAAGACCTACCATCATGACAGGATAGAATCCGGCTAAAAAGTAGCCTGCATTTGGATCTCCATTTAAAAACCGATTAATTTCACCTTTCACCACTTTCCCGGACTCCATGGTAAAGGAGCCGAAATCAAACCATATAAGGGTATTCATCACGTGGTGCAGACCTACGGGGATGAGTAACCGGTTGAGTACTCCGTACACTCCTACTCCCAATTCTCCAGCATTTAATATCCAGTTGGCCGTAGCGTCAAGAACATATTGGGGATAAACCCATAAGTGCCCGAAGACAAAAGAAAGAGCAACCATAGTGAGAGAGGTAATGATTGGCACAAACCGCTTCCCTCCAAAGAAAGACAGGAACTCTGGAAATTTAATATCATAGAAGCGATTATATAGCATACCAGCAATTACTCCGGCTATTATTCCTGAAAACACCCCCATATCAATATCATTATTAATCTCCTTAATTCCTCCTTCCAGAACAAGAACTCCAATTGCTCCGGCCAGAGCTGCTCCTCCGCTTCCATCTTTAGCAAACCCCATCGCAATGCCTATGGCGAAAATAATGGAAAGGTTGGTAAGGATTCCATTTCCGGCTGCTGTCATAAATGGAATATTAAACAAATCCTCCATTCCTAATCGAACAAGTAACGCGGCAGCGGGCAGTGTAGCGATTGGAAACATTAACGACTTCCCAATTCGTTGTAGAAAACTTAACATGTTTCTTCCTCCTCTATATTCAAGTCGTCGATTTTGAAACCGCTTTATAATAAGAGAATAGCATTACGTTATATAGTTGTCTATACCAGTACAGATAATTTATGAAAATAGTTGATAAAATTGCAGAAATTCGATATAAAAAGTGGAAAAATTAGAAGTTTATATTACAGGAAGGAGTTTCCATAAACCTCATGGAATATAGAAATAATCATTTTGAATGGAGTTGATGTTTTTGTTCATTAAACATCTATCAAAACCTTATTATCTCGATCAATTGGAAGCTGCTTCCAGACGAATCGCGATGACTCATCATAAACATTCAGAAATCGAACATTGGCGCACAAAATTATTGTCCAATTACTATGGAGAGAAAAAGATTTTACCTGTATTGACTCATTTATCCTCCAAAGAATCCCGCATCTTGTTTGACCTTCGTCTCCCACTTCCTGATCACTCCTACTGTCAGATCGATGTGCTTATAGTCACGCGAAATTTCGCCCTTATTTTAGAAGTTAACCATTCTCCCTTACCAAACCTGGCAAAAGATTACCGATTCATGCATGTGAATGAACGGATAGAATCAAGGATGCCAGACCCGCTCTCTCAAGCAGAGCTTCAGGCGCATCAATTAACCTACTGGCTAACAATGGCCGGATTTCAAAGTATCCCGATCCATTATTTGGTCGTTTTAACCAGTCCTGCTTCCTTCATCCACCCTTCATATGGATCTAACAGTCAGGTTATACATTTAGACCAGTTGTTAGCAGCCTTCCAATCATTAGATCGGCTCTACGACTCTTCCACCTTGGAAGAATTCGATCTAAACCGACTATGTGATCTGCTGGTCATCGAACATACTCCTTATCAGCCATTTATCTTAGACCGGTTTCATCTTCATAAAACTGATATTCTTCAAGGCGTCATCTGTCCTGAATGTAGTAATCTTCCAATGAAGAGAGTTCACGGACGATGGTATTGTAAATCCTGTCACCATACATCAAGAAATGCTCATGTAGAGGCTTTAAAAGATTACCAGTTTCTTTTCGGCGAACGAATTACGAACCAGAGGGCATGCGCATTCCTTAAGCTTGACTCCAGTACGGCAGCACTTCAAATATTGAATGAAGTAGCCAGCGAAAAGTCAGGATTGAATAAAAACCTTTATTATGTATTCAATGAATAAGCATTAAAGTTGTTCTCCTCACCTTTTTATGCTCATTCATTAACCTCACGCCGAGAACCAGGCCCCCCACCCTACTGCGTTTAATTTATGGGATAAAGTGGAAGATTCTTTATGACAAACGATTTACTTCGTTTGCCTTTCTACAAACATGTCATAAGGAGAGGTTCTCACATGGGTCGTCTAGATGGACAAACCGCTGTCATTACTGGTGGAAGCGGCGGCATCGGAAAGACCACCGCACGCTTGTTTTTGCAAGAAGGAGCCAAAGTATCACTCGTGGATGTAGATGAAGAAGCTTTGAGTGATGCGAAATCTGAACTCGACGACTATGGTGAAGTGATGATGATTACCGCCGATGTCACGGAGGAAAAAGACGTACAAAATTATGTAGAAAAGACACTAGACCAATTTGAAACCATCGATATTTTCTTTAATAATGCAGGAATTGAAGGAGAAGTTCGCCCGATTATCGAGCAGCGGGTCGAGGATTTTGATAAAGTCATGAACGTAAACGTTCGCGGAGTTTTTCTAGGTTTGAAGCATGTGATGCCTGTCATGACTAAAAAGCAGGATGGCAGCATCATTAATATGTCATCGGTTGCCGGCTTAATGGGTTCTCCGGGAGTGGCGCCTTATGTGACTTCCAAGCATGGAGTGGTCGGATTGACCAAAGCTGCCGCTTTAGAAGCTGCACCTTACAGCGTGCGGGTTAATTCCGTTCACCCCTCTCCGGTTAACACCCGTATGATGCGTTCTCTTGAAAAAGGGTTCAGCCCTGACGATGCAGAAGCAGCTAAAGAAGAACAGACCAATGCGATTCCATTGAATCGTTATGGCGAAACGGAAGACATCGCAAAAGTCGTTCTTTTCCTTGCTTCTGACGATAGTCGATTTGTTACGGGCAGTCAGTACCGCGTGGATGGCGGCATGGGTGCCACTTGATCTTGATTAAAAGGAGCCTCAGGCAATGAGGCTCCTTTTTTGTGTAGGTTCTGATAAATGCAATAATCTTAAACTAAATCTCCCTTTTTTGGAATACTCAGTTTCGAGATAAATGGGTCCGTTACTCTAAGTGGGGGAGGGCTGGTGGGGAAATAACTCGCTTTCCTATTGGGGAACGGTGAGCTTCCTCGCTCGTTTCACTCCCTGCGGGATCTCACCTAGTCCCTTCTCCCATGGGAGTCTCGCTATTTCCCCACCAACCCAACTATAATGTTGCGAACGGACCCTTCCGGAAGAGATTGGTTCTCCTCCGTAATCTGTATGAAATGCTTTAATGACGGGCGATGTGTGTCGTTACATCCTAACTACATTGGATAATACTTCATGATGCAGGTGATGGTTGAAGTCGTTTCGAGCTTCTGATTTGGCAAAGTCCGGAGGGGGATGATGAAGACTCCTATTTTAAAAGCGGAAGCACCTTGCTCAGCGGCGTATGGACTGGACTGAGCTGGCGGAGATATAGAAAACACGAAGAGCGGAGCGATTCGATGTTGCCTTATCGTACAGAAGTGAGGGAAGTCTCACTAGCCGCTAGGTGCTGAAGCTGGAGAGCACTACACGTCGTTTAGGACATGATTGACGTTTGCAACTTCCTAAAGGGTAAGAGCGGGATGAACATGATCGGTGAGACCCCGGAGAGCTTTAGCTCGAGGAGGCTCAGCACATGCCCGCGGAAAGCGAATCATCCCCCGAAGGACCTTTCTTCTCATAAAAACATCTCGAAACTGAGTCTTCAACTAAACGGCCCTATAGTTTAATAGTGCTTACTCTGAAACTCCTTCAAAATACAAGGGGTAGTGGTAGCTGCATTTTTCGTTAAACGGATGGGCACATTCTGGACATTGATTCACCTTCATATATGTGTGAATAGAAAACTCAGTCCAGCAATTTCCGCACAAAATCGCTTTTTCTTCCCAATGCTCCTTAGGCCACTTTCTCTCCCTGTGATCCGCTTTCTCTTTATGACAATAGTAGCAACCATAGTATTCCTTACAGCAGTAGAATTTGACCGCTACAATGTCGACGTTACTATGATAATGTGCACATCTCGTATGTTCATCTACACCTGTACCTTTCACCTTAATCCTGTTCATACTTCTCCTCCTCCTGATTTCCTTTTAAATACCGGCAAAGAGATAAAAATTAAGATAAAGACAAGAACGGTACTGATCACGCCCGACCAGCCCCATTTCTCCCAAAGGGTTCCGACAGCTGTACTTCCTACTGCAACCCCTACGTAATAACTGATCAAGTAAAAACTTGAGGCGCCGCTTCTGTGATGATTCGCTGATTTACTAACAAGAGCGGCAGCCATAGAATGAGCAATAAAAAAGCCGGAACAAAGCACACCGAGTCCTGCCATGATCCATGATACCGGTTGTAAAGCGGTGAAACCAGCTCCTGCAATCAGAATAAATAATCCAGAAAACATCACTTTTGTTAAACCGAAGTGATTAGACAGTCGCCCGGCAAGAGGCGGAGCAAGCACCCCGAGCACATAAGCAAAATACGTAAAGGATATCCATTTTAGCGGCCACTGGTAGGGGTCTGATTGCAAATGGAAAGGAATATACGTCCATATAGCCGTGAAAACAATTTGAAGCAGCAGTCCCATTAAAAATAAAACCAGCATATAACGGTCTTTCAAGTGCACAAGCATTCCCCTAAAATCTTCCCGAAGCGGCTGGTCCCCTTTTGTAAAATAACGTTCGGAAGGTAGAAGCAATAGAAAAAGCAGAGCAGCAGCCACACCAAATGCAGAGAGTATGAACAAGGTCTTCTCCCAATCAAATACATCCGTTAAATAACCGCCTGCGACTCTCCCGCCCATACCGCCAAGTGCGTTACTGGATATATACAGCGTCATAGCCAGACCTAAATGATTAGGATCTACTTCTTCTCCTAAATAACCCATAGCTGCTGCAGGAATTCCGGCCAGGAAAAAGCCTTGCAGCAATCGTAGAACTACCAGCCATTCAAAAGAAGAAGTAAACGGCATTGCTGCAAGCAGCAATACCGTCACTCCAAGAGATAGTTGCATCAGTCGCAGTCGTCCGTAGCGGTCTGCGGCAAAACCTAGAATGAAAAGTCCAACGACCATCGCAATTACAGCAGCTGACATAAGAAAACTGGACTCGGTAGCCGATACTTGAAATTCATTCACGAAAATAGGCAGTAACGGCTGAAATACATACAAAGTTGAAAAGACGAGTAAGGACGCAAGCATCAGGGCTAAAGTAACGCGCCAGAATCCAGACTCGTCCGGGGTATAGGGCTTAATAGCCGGCTGACTTGAATCCATGGTGTTCATCCTTTACTTATTGGCTGAATTTTTGAGGAAATGTGGTTAAATCAATATCCCATACGATTGGTAAGTAGAAATAAATCGCTAAGGTTGCTAAAACAATAGCCAATATGTTTAGCAAAAACCCGGCCTTGGCCATATCGGGTATTCGTAAGTATCCTGATCCAAATACAACTGCGTTCGGTGGTGTGGCGACAGGCAGCATAAATGCACAGCTGGCTGCAACCCCTGCCCCGATCATCAGACTGTAGGGGTGCACGGATAGTGCCGATGCAAGCGAAGCCATAATTGGGAACATCATTGTGGCTGTTGCGGTATTCGAGGTAATTTCGGTCAAGAAAATTACCATAGCTATGACGCAAGCGAGAATCAGGAACAAGCTGACCCCTTCTAAAATAGTCAATTGGTTACCGATCCATTCCGCAAGTCCGGTTTCCTGGAAGCCTGCTGCAATCGCAAGACCTGCACCGAAAAGAAGTAATATTCCCCACGGAAGCCCTTTGGCCGTGTTCCAGTCCAGGATGAAATCTCCCTTTTTACTGATTGATGGTATTAGAAACAGGATAATAGCTGCGGTCATAGCGATTATCGTATCGTCAATGTTTCCGCTAACGTAAGGTACTAGAATAAATGATCTGGAAATCCACGCTAAAGCCGTTACACCAAATACAGTGAGGACAATCTTCTCCTCCACCGACATCTCACCCAGTCCGCGGCGCTCATTGTCGATAACTTCACGACCCCCGGGGAGTTGTTTAATCT
Source organism: Halobacillus sp. B29 (assembly GCF_052246755.1). Lineage (NCBI taxonomy): Bacteria > Bacillati > Bacillota > Bacilli > Caryophanales > Bacillaceae > Halobacillus > Halobacillus sp. B29. The sequence goes on along the minus strand of NZ_JBQQCM010000001.1, from coordinate 121,992 downwards.
TCATAGGAAAAGCTACTTTTACAAGATAGACCCAGGCGATCCCCAGGAAAATTAAGGATAAGGGCACTCCAAAAGCCATCCAACCCGCAAAGGATATCTCAATGTTATACGTTTCTGAGACGACAGCGGCAAAGATGGTATTCGGCGGCGTACCGATAATAGTAGCCAGGCCTCCTATAGAAGCACTGTAGGCAATCCCAAGCATAACGACTTTTCCAAAGTTAAAGGAAGAGTGGTCGACTTGACCTTCTCCTTCCTTCTTCAACTGTTCAGATGCCTGGTAAATAACTGCAAGACCGATCGGTACCATCATCATAGAAGTGGCTGTATTGGAGATCCACATAGAAAGCAGTCCGGTTGCAAGCATAAACCCAAGCACAATCATCTCGGTGCTTGTCCCTACTAGCGAAATAATAAACAAGGCGATGCGTTTATGTAAGTTCCACTTCTGCATCGCAAGGGCAATAAGGAAACCACCCATGAATAAGAAAATGGTGTTGTCCCCATAAGATGATGCCGTTGCATCACCGGAGAGACCTCCTGTAAGCGGAAACAAAATTAAAGGTAATAAAGACGTAGCGGGAATCGGTACCGCCTCGGTGATCCACCACGTAGCAATCCATAGGGTACTTGCGAGTATCGCTACCGCACTGCCTGACAATCCTTCTGGTTCAAAAAATAAAAGCGTCACAATAAATAAAAGAGGTCCTAAGATGATACCAACTTTTTGACGGGTGTCAAAGGAAGAACCGGATCCGCCGCTCCCGTTTGATGGTTGATTCGAATCCGAACCGTTCCCCGCCTGCTTACGATCATTTTCTTTCGGTTTAACTTTCTCAGGATTTCCCGTAACAGCAAAGCTCATTAAATCTTTGGCTTGATCATGCAACTGCCACATCCAGTTCCAGAAATTTTTTATTCCGGATTGTTCCTGCATCATAATTCCTCCCATCCAAATTTGTTATTATTGCAAGAATATTCTCATATATTAACAAATTTTATCATAAATTTGGTATCCAAGGTAGAAAACCACTTCAACCCTTTCAAATAAATCCCTTATATTGTCACCTCAGGTCATCCATTTTATGGTATTTAATATGAAGGAGCAGGTTTTTAATAGGGGTTTTCTGGATAAAGGGAAGTATGACAATAGAAAGAGGTGGAAGGTTTGACAACTGTACAGGATAAAGTATTCATCGTTACGGGCGCTGCTTCTGGTATGGGATATGCGGCCGCTCACAGACTTGTACATGAACAGGCAAATGTAGCCCTGTTAGACATTAATGAAGATCGATTAAAAGAAGCTGAACAGCAGCTTCAAGGGGAATCCAACCGCACGCTGACCCTGACCACTGATTTGTCTTCGCCGGAAGAGGTGAAAAAAAGCATAGATATGGTCCAAGAACACTGGGGCCGAATTGATGGGGTATTTGCCAATGCCGGAGTCAACGGTAAAGTTATGCCTATCGAGGACATGCCTCCGGAAGAATGGGACCATACCATTGAAACCAATTTAAAGGGTTCTTTCCTGACCCTGAAATATGCCATCCCCCACATGAAGGAAAAAGGCGGAAGTGTCGTACTGACCAGTTCGATTAATGGTAACCGTACCTTCACGAATAAAGGCTTTTCTGCATACAGTTCTTCTAAAGCCGGGATTATGGCCTTCGGCAAAATGGCTTCCGTGGAACTGGCTTCCCAGGGAATCCGCGTTAACATTATGTGCCCAGGTTTCATCGATACAAATATTGGTGAAAACACGCGTCCGGATGAGCAGGAGCTTGAAAAAATTGATATACCAGTAAAGAAAGAAGTAGAAGGTTCACCGCTTAATGAAGAAGTCGGCTCACCTGAACAAGTGGCCGACCTGGTACACTTCTTGCTGTCCGATGCTTCTTCCCACATTACAGGAACCGAGGTGTTCATCGACGGCGCCGAATCACTGCTATGAATATGTAAAAAAACGCCACCTTAGGTCATCCAGAATCTGGATGACCTAAGGTGGCTGTTTCTTCCATTTGGTTCAGGATTCGGTCAGGGGGTTAGCAGGGATTTTCCTTTTTGATAGAATTTTTCCCTATCCTGGTCCGGCACTAGGGAACCGCCTGTGGACCAGGTTAAATGAATCGCATGACCCATTTTGTCCTGCCATCCCTTTTGTTCGATATAGCCTGATTCTTTAAGTCTCAGTGGTCCGGAGAGTCCGGCAGCGGCGGATGGCTCTACATCTATATTTTCTGAATCAGCCAGTAATGCAAGCAAACGGTACATTTCATCGTCTTCCATAGTGTAAAAACCGCTTACCAAATACTGACTAATTTCTGTCGCAAACCGGGAAGGACGTCCAACCGCCAGCCCATCCGCCTCTGTAAGATTATCCAGACCAAAATCCTGAACGGACACTTTTTCGTGTTCTCCAGTCATTACCCCGAGCAGTACGGACGGAGAATGAGTAGGCTCTACGAACAGGCAGTGAACATGATCACCGAACACTTCCTTCAATCCAAATGTAATACCTCCAGGCGAGCCTCCTACGCCGCATGGCAGATAAACAAACAGCGGATGGTCCTTATCTACTCTAATCCCCTCTTCATCCAACTGTCTTTTTAATTCAAGGGCAGCCACACTATATCCTAGAAATAAGGCCTTCGAGTCCTCATCATCTACAAAATAGCCAAGCGGATCGTCCATCGTAATCGAACGCCCTTGCGTAATGGCTTCACTGAAGTCTCCTTTATACTCGTAAACTTTCGCTCCTTTTTGCCGGAGCAGATCCTTCTTCCATTGCTTCGCATCAGCTGACATGTGAACCTCTACCGTAAATCCGAGTTTAGCACTAATGGTACCAATACTCAGCGCCAGATTCCCTGTCGATCCAACGCCGATCGTGTACTGACTGAAGAACTGTTTGAATGAAGAATCAAGAAATACTTCATAGTTATCTTCTTTGGAGATCATATTATTTTCAAGCGCGAGCTTCTCTGCATAGCTCAGGACTTCAAACACCCCGCCACGTGCTTTAATAGACCCCGATATAAGAAGATCATGGTCACATTTTAAGTAAAACTCTCCTTCAAATGGTTGATCATAATAGGCGCTCAGGTCTTTTTTCATTTCTTTTAATGATCTTATAGGCGACTCAATCGCCCCATCCTTCGTTCCTGCAAAAGCCTTCTTTAGAAAAGGGGCAAACCGTTTCCACAGTTGTTCCGCTTCATAGATATCATCTTTGGTTACCGCAAACTCCGGTACCTTATCCATCTCCCTGGCAGACGTATTGATCCAAAACACGGGCTCACCTTTCATGACTTTATCTAATAAGGGAAGACTCTCACCCCATTCGGATACCGTTTTCCCTGCTATCTTTTCCATTGAAGCACCTCCATGACAGAAAATCATTCTATCCTGATTTTTCCCTGAATTCGAATAATTAATCGGAGCGCCGGGCAGGACTCGCTTTTCCTTCCCGCACGTACCAGCAGGGAAAGGGACGCCTATCGTTCACCTAAAAGAAACTCCAGCTTTCGGGTGGTTTAGGGTTTTGAAATAGCTTAATAGCCTGATCAAGGCACTCTCCTGGTTCTGCTTCTGCATAACCTCCCAGCAGAAGATTGTCCAAGGTTACACATCCCATCATAAGTGATGAAAATTCAGCTATTCCTATGTGGACCTCTACGTCTGGCAGCTGATTCGTTGTTCTCGGAACCCCGTCCGTAAATTCCCATACGTAGAAGTGCTGCTCATCCAAAAAGCTGTCTGATATGTGCCAGCCGATTCGAATGGATTCCCGGCCAAACGAGTGGTGCTCAAGCTTTTCCAAAAACAGAGGAACATCCACGATCCGGTACATCAGCCCTTGGCCCTGTTCACTTATTTTATGATAAATCCGGAAGATTAGTTCATCGTCTGTATGAGTAGGATTCTCCAACATATAAGAAAATTGCTCATTAAAGGTCGGAAAATAAACGGAACGAACCTGATCCTTCTGATTGTGCAAGAATTGAAGCAGCGATTGATAGGCTTCGGTTGTACACGCGATAAATTCAACAATATGTAAATCATTCAGCAGCATATGATCGTCTGGAGACTGCTTGAACTGGAAAACCATGTACCCATCTATTTTCCCTTCTTTTTTCAAACCAACCACATGATAATCATCCGCTTCCAGTGATCTGAACTCGTACAACGGCTTTTCACACGACCCATGCGTATGATCAGCCCACCGGTGATAGCACGCTGCCATCTCATACTTATCAGCCGGATCGAGCACAGTAAGGGCTTCACTTTTAGAAAAGAAAGGAAGCTGTGACGGATGGAACTGAAATGTATGTAAAAATGGTCCAAGCCCAAAGCCCATCTTTCTATAAAAAGAAGGCTGGAAAGGATAGAGCTGCACGAGTGGTATGCTCTGGTCACGAGCATCTTTAATAAAGGCCTGAATAATCTGCTTGGCAAACCCCTGCTTTTTGTAAGGCAGGTCCACAGCTACCATGCCAACGCCGCGGGCATCTATTTTCCGTGAGTAGAGGTTCAACGTGTGAGCATATTCGATATATCCTCCGACCAAGGAGTTGTCTTGATAAAGACCCAAATGCTGGATATTGGCTTCTTTGTCCAACTTCTTCTGGCGCTTGCGATGATTTTCTATCGCTTCCTCGGAATCGAGTTTCATTCCTGGATAACAGCGGCTGCATAGATCAGTGAATGCTTTAAAATCGGTCAGCTTCTGGAACGTCATTACTTTCTCTCCTCTCTATTACACTTTCCCTTCTATTATAGGGGAATCTATAGTGGATGTCTTACTTATAAAGCAAAAAGTGAGAGGAACCCCTCTCACTTCAGCTTCTTACTTATATTCACCAAGCACCTCGACCGCTTTTTCGGTCATAGATGTATCTATTGATGTTTCAAAATCAAACTCGCCGCGAATGGCTCCATTCTCTTTATACATCTCATACTGTTTCTTGATATCCTCTGTAAACATCCGTCCGTTTGGATCAAGTCCAGTAATGGCTACTTTTTCCCACAGCGCAGGGTCTTTTAAGGCCGTATGTTTGGTCATGATATCAATGACTTCCTCTTTTCCTTCTCCCTTAATAAAGGCGTCATTGTAATCACGTACCCCTTTTAAATAAGCGGCCATGAAACGAAGCGATACGTCGGTTTCCTGCTCAATGAATTCTGGAGATCCAAGCACCATGGCAATTTGTGCATCTGGTGCGAAGTCAGTAGCATCGCCGAGGCGAACATGAAGTCCCTGTTCTATTCCCTGTGTGATCAGCGGTTCAATTTGAAGCGCTGCGTCAATAGAGCCATTCCCCATAGCTGCCAGCATGTTGCCAAAGTCAGACATTAGCACGAATTCTACATCACTTTCGTTTAAACCCGCATGTTCTAGCATAGACCGGTAGATATAATCATCAACAGCGTTTTGCGAGGAAACAGCCAACCTTTTTCCTTTTAGATCTGAATAGCCTTTAATCTCATCCTTTAATTCTTCCCGGATCACAAAAGAGAAATACGAATCTCCTTTAATGTAATGGCCTTTATCTGCAATGATTTTTACATCAATTCCCTGAGCGATGGCGTTGAAAAAGGATGCTGTAGAAACGCCTCCCGCTATATCGATTTCACCGGCAGCAAGGGCAGGAAGCATATCATCACTGTTCGCAAATTGAGTGAACTTTACATCAATATTGTAATCATCAAAATAACCTTTTTCCTTCGCAATATAAAATCCCGCTCCGGAAGCTGCTCCATCTTCTGCAATAATGACCGTTGCTTTTTTATCAAGCGGCGCGAGATCCCCAGAAGGATGGTCACCGGACGTTTCAGGAGGAATACCTACCTCTTTCTCTTTAGTGGTCTCCGAACCACACCCGCCGATCAGTAAAACGAAAAACATAATTGGAATAAGAAAGATGCCCAACTTTTTCATAATGTTTCCCCTTCCTACATTCTTGATCCTTGAACCTCATCCTGAAGATGCGTCCAGATTTCCACAAAACTTGAAGCAAGATCGGCGTTTGCCCTCACCTCTTCCATCGTACGTGGTCGCGGCATGTCGATCCTTTTTTCCTTCACAAGTGTGCCAGGCTGTGAGCTCATAAGCACAATACGGTCGCTCAATAATAAAGCTTCGTCAATGCTGTGAGTAATAAATAAGACCGTCTTTTTGGTTTCACTCCAAATACTTAATAGCTCTTCCTGCAAAATAAACTTGTTTTGTTCATCTAAGGCAGCGAACGGTTCATCCATCAGAAGAATTTCCGGATCATTAGCAAACGCCCGTGCAATACTGACCCGCTGCTTCATCCCACCGGAAAGTTCTTTTGGATAAAGAGTAGAAAATTGCTCAAGCCCTACTTTTTCTAAGTAGTAATCCGTCCGCTCCTTAATATAGCCTTTGGGAAGATGTCTCATCTTCAAACCAAACGCCACATTTTCTCTGACAGTCAGCCATGGAATCACACCGCGTTCCTGAAAAACCATAGACTGAAGCGGGCGTTCCTCCTTTTCCCGGGAAATGATAAACTCCCCGGTGCTTGGAGTTTCAAGCCCTGCCAGAATTCTGAGCAGGGTCGTTTTCCCACAGCCGCTTGGACCAAGAAGACAGACAAATTCCCCGTCTTTAATATCTAGATTCACCCCTTTTAAAGCGGTGACACTAGAACCTTTTTTGTAAAACACCTTCGTTAAATCACGAATTGAAATCTTTGCAGGGGTACTCATAGACCTCCTCCTTCGTTTATCTCCATGGCAGCAGTTTGTTTTGGCATCCTCTCAGAATTAATGAGAACAAGTAGCCAAAGAATGAAATCAGCACCAGGCCGACATACATTTCTTTTAACAAAAAGGCGTTATAGGACGTCCAGATTAGATAACCAATCCCGGAATTCGCGCCCATCATTTCAGCAGCCACTATTGTAAGAAGAGCAATGGCCTGCCCCATCTGGATTCCTTCAATCATGACGGGTAAAGCGCCGGGAAGTGCGATTTTAAAAAAGAACTGACGGGAATTCGCTCCATAGTTCCGGGCTACGTCTAAATAAATACGATCAATAGTTATAACCCCGGCAACGGTATTGATAATAACCGGAAAAAATACACTCCCGGCGATGGTAACAATTTTCGATACTTCTCCTATTCCGAACAGAATTAAAATAATTGGTAATAAAGCAAGCGTTGGAATCGGCATAAGGGCCATAATTAACGGGGAGAAAAAATGCCTGAGCGGAGAATACAGACCCATCAGCAGTCCAAGAATGATGGCCGGGATCACGCCAAGCAAAAATCCTGCCATTATGCGAAACAGTGATATTCCTATATGTTCAAATAATTCACCACTTGTCCCCATCGTAATAAACGTGCCTACAATTTCTGTGGGAGGCGGAAAAAACCGTGCATCCACTAGGCCGGTTCGCGATAAAAACTCCCATAAAATCAGGATAAAGATCGGTGATGATATGGTAAGTAGCTGCTTTAACCGGCTTTTCAACTGTCGTCTTTTCCATTCTTCTTTTTCAACCGTGAGCGGATCATGTTCTATATTGTTAAGTCTTTTCTTCACTCTTCACCACCTCTATGGCAATCATATGTGCCCCTGCCTAGATGTGTGAATGGAAGGGGAAGATTTATCCCAGCACTGCCCGCTCCTCATAACCTTGCCAAACGATGCACCACGAGAGGCTTTAAACTGCATCTATTGTGCGCTTTCAAGAGGTTTGTCAAAGGGAAGTGGGGGTACATATTAAGAAACAAACCGGCCACCTTCCCACAGCTTATTAAACTAAATGGCCGGTTTGTGGAAGACTCGATTTTGAGATTTTTCAAACATGATTTCGAGCTCCATATATCGCAAGGTCCGGAGGGGGACGATGCAGACTCCTATTTTAAAAGCGGAAGCACCTTGCTCAGCGTCGTATGGACTGGACTGAGCTGGCGGAGATAAAGAAAACACGAAGAGCGGAGCGATTCGATGTTGCCTTATCGTACAGAAGTGAGGGAAGTCTCACTAGCCGCTAGGTGCTGAAGCTGGAGAGCACTACACGTCGTTTAGGACATGATTGACGTTTGCAACTTCCTAAAGGGTAAGAGCGGGATGAACATGATCGGTGAGACCCCGCAGAGCTTGCTCGAGGAGGCTCAGCCCATGCCCGCGGAAAGCGAAATCGTCCCCCGGAGGACCTTTCTCATAACCAATATCTCGAAATCAAGTCTTCCAGAAAAGGGAGCTTATCTTTAACATGCGATATTGAGATTTAATAAAGAAAAATTCTAAAAAAGAAGAAATTCTGACGGTTTTCGTCACCTTCTCCCTTTACCAGGAACTTCAAGATGGTAAAATATGAGCAGACAGGAAGGTGTTGTAAAGTGTGGATCGTGATTTGCTACTTCATTGCAAATATAAACGGAGCCTATATGGTGACCAAATGGCAGAAAGGTGCGGACATCCGTACTCTTGGAAGTGGCACGGGCGGGGCAAGAAACGCAGGACGTGTATTGGGGAAGCCGGCTTTTGTATGGACGGTGGTTATTGATGCACTAAAAATAATTCTGCCTTTAAGCCTAATCCTATACTTATCGGCCTCACCCATCATCGTTGGAATCTCAGTTATCGCCTTAATTACAGGGCATATATGGCCGCTGCTTTTAAAAGGAAGTGGCGGTAAGGGGATAGTCGTCTATTTAGCAGCCCTTCTGATGCTTGAACTCCTGGGCCTGCTTCTATTCGGTCTTATCGCCTTCATAGCAAGTATTACCCCTATGCCATTTTCAAAAGTAATGATTCCCGCAATGGCAATTCCCCCGCTTATGACGATCTGGCAGGGGGACCTATGGGTTGGCCTATGCCTGGGTATTGGATACTGCCTGGTCGTTATAGCCCATACCCTCCCTGTACACCCCCGTTTGTCAATAAAGGAGGAACAGATATGACAAAACAGTCTATTCAATATAAAACTGCTGACTCAAAGGAAGAATACAGACAAATTCATGAATTGAACTATCAAACGTTTGTAGAAGAAATCCCCCAGCATGAAGAGAATGACAACCGCAAGCTGGTGGATCGTTTTCACGACGAAAATACATATATCATTGCTAAACAAGATGAAAAAATTATAGGCATGATCGCCGTCCGTGCCACACGTCCTTTTTCTCTCGATCAAAAACTACCTAATCTGGACAGCTACTTACATGATGTTGAGGCTCCCTGCGAAATTCGTCTGCTGTCGATCAACCCGGAATTCCGGAAAGGCTCTGTTTTCTTCGGACTCATTGACCAATTGATTCGATACTGTCTCAGGGAGAACTACGATGCAGCCTTAATCTCTGGAACGGAACGTGAATGGAAGCTGTACCTGAAGTTAGGTTTTGAACCTTTTGGCCCCATGACAGGTCAGGAAGGAGCTAAATTCCAGCCGATGAAACTCACGAAGGACCGCTTTGTCAAAGCTACCCAGGCCTTCCACCGGATATTGGCCCGATATGAACCGATTTCGTTTCTATCTGGGCCAGTACCTGTAAAAAATGAAGTGAAAGAGGCATTGGCAGCCACTCCCCTGTCTCATCGAACCGGAGCTTTTATCGAGCGAATGAAAAAGGTGCGTAACTCGCTTACAGAGCGGACAAATGCCAGATACGTCACGGTGTCCGTAGGTACAGGAACACTTGCTAATGACGTCGTTGCCCAGCAGATTAAACAGTTGGACCGAACAGGCCTGATTCTCTCAAATGGTGAATTCGGCGACCGGCTGATGGACCATGCCCACCGGACAGGGCTTGATTTTTACAGGATGCAGAAAGCGTGGAACGATCCAGTCAATTTGAACCGTGTTCGTGACTTTCTGAAAGAACACCCTTCCATTGGATGGATCTGGTGTGTCCATTGCGAAACTTCGACCGGGTATTTGTTTGATGTTGAAGAACTGAAAAAAATAGCAGAGTCTGAAAATGTAAAGCTATGTCTTGATGCCTGCAGCTCCCTTGGCGCCGATCCGCTTGATCTTTCTGGTGTTCATATTGCTTCCAGTGTCAGCGGGAAAGCTCTTGCCTCTTTCCCCGGACTTGCGATTGTCTTTCACAACTATGCACCGGTACCGGACCCGGATATTCCAAAATACCTGGACCTTGGCGTTTACGATTCGAATCAGAGCATCCCTTACACCCACTCTACCAACCTGGTTCATGCTCTTGAGGCATCTCTATCTTCGGTCGATGAACGTCCTCTTGGGGCGTTCATGATGGAACTTCGAAACGTGCTGGGTAACCAGGGATTAAAGGTTCTTGGTGATCACAGGTATTCAAACGGGATTGTTACAATTGCCCTCCCGGATTACATTTCCCAGCAGAGATTTGGGGACAGGTTAAAGAAAAACGGGATTTTCATTAACTACGAAAGCAGCTATTTGGCTAGACGAAACTGGGTACAGATTGCGCTGATGGGTGACGTGGATTCAAACCACCTCCTTCGGCTCGGGGAAGTTATAAACCGTGTCTTGAGTTCTGAAAATCTCCTAAAGGTGAAGCAGTCGTGAAAAAAGCCTATTGGATTGCCTTGTTTTACTGGCTGAAAACAACAGCCGTTATGTATGTTGCTTTCCAGATGTCGCCGCCTGGACTCATCGATCATTTGTTGTTAATTTTCAGCTCGCTCGGGCCCCTGCTGCTTTGGTTCGGGCTCTCATTTTTCTTTTTCAAACGCCTGCATCCATGGGTATTAATAGGATTAATGTTTTTAACCACCTTTTTCCTTTATGCTCATTTAATTTATTATCGTTTTTATGAAGACTTTCTCACCCTTCCTATTTTGCTTCAGGTAGGAAACGTGGGAGGACTTAGTCAGAGTACATGGACGCTTATTTCACCTTGGGATTTGTTTTTTGTTATTGACTTAGTTGTAATTGGCTGGTGGTTAATTAAGAGAGGACCCTTCACGATTCCATCTAAGGAGAAAAAGCAATACGCGGGAAGTGCGGCGGGTATTACACTTGTTCTCCTAGCAGCTTCCTGGTGGCATTCTCCCCACCTATTTCAGGAAAACTATAACCGTGATAAAGTCGTGACCTCGATCAGCATCTATGCGTATCAATGGTTTGATATTGCCTACAGCATCACTGCCCCGCTGCAGAAGGTTACGGCGGACGAATCGGCTGATGGGTCTGTAGAAGAGTTTGTATCAGAAAAAGACTCTTTAAAGACAGAATGGTTTGGCCTGGCAGAGGGAAAGAATGTAGTATTTATCACACTGGAATCCGTACAAAACTTCGTGATTGATACCGACGTAAAGGGCGTACCCGTTACTCCTTTTTTAAATCAATTAAAAGATGATAGTCTTTACTTTTCCAACCTGTACGATCAGGCTTCTCAAGGCAAAAGCTCGGACGCAGAATTCATGGTGGATACTGGCTTATATCCGCTCGACGGTGGTTCTGTCTTCGTACGCCGGCCCAATAATACGTTTAACGGCCTGCCAGAACTTTTGAAAGACTATCAGACTACTGTTTTTCACGGAAACGTAAGAACGTTTTGGAATCGGGAGCAAATGTATGATTCCCTGGGCTATGACCAGTTTATTTCCAAACAGGATTATGAGATTAACGAAGAAAACCAGATTAATTACGGAATAGAGGATAAATCTTTTTTTAGACAATCGATCCCGTATATGAAGCAATTAAATGAGCCTTATATGACGAAGTTTATTACCCTTACGAATCACTTTCCTTTTTTACTGGACGAGAAGGACCGCAGCCTTCCTCTTGCGGATACATCGGAGCCGGTTGTAAATCGGTACTTAACTACGGTTCGGTACTTGGATGAATCGATTCGTCAGCTCTTTCAGTCTTTAAAAGAAGAAGGGATGTATGAGGATACGATGTTTGTGCTGTTCGGGGACCATTACGGTATCTCTAAGGAATATGAAGACGGGGTACATGAGCTTCTTGATCAGCCCGATACGGCGCTTTCTCATACCACGAACCAGCGTGTTCCTCTGCTTATTCATATTCCTGGAATGGAAGGTAAAACATTTGATACGTTAGGCGGGCAAATTGACATTCGCTCGACTGTTCTCCATTTGCTCGGGAAGCAAACAGAAGATTACATGAGTTTCAGCCAGAATCTTCTAGCTGGCGAAAAAGAAGAGTTTGTCGCTTTCCGTGATGGCGATTTTATTAAGCCTTCCTACCTCTTCCAGGATGGCATTTGTTATAAAACAGACAGCAGCCAGCCTGTAAATGCTTCGCATTGCAAAGAAGGCCGGGAAAAGGCACGTGAAAAGCTTAAATTGTCCGATCACATTATCAAAGGAGACCTGCTTCGTTTTAAATAATGGCCCGGTTAAAGCCCGGCGTCCATATTACAGTTAAGCTTCCGTTTGTTGAAGACTTGATTTCGAGATGTTTGTTGAGCAGAAGATCCTGCGGGGGATGATTTCGCTTTCCGGCCCTGCACGACGCAGGGTCGTTCGACGTTGCCACACGAAGTGGCGTTCTTAGTCGAACCTCCTCTTCTGTGCTGAGCTTCCTCGGGCTTAACAGCGCTGCGGGATCTCACCGATCATGTTCATCCCCCTCCGGACCTGGCCGAATCAGAAACTCGAAATCCACCAAAAATGCCTGCTAAAATTAACTGGAAAGCAAAAAAATATCTAGCTTATTTAATTGTACAACCCTTGATATATAAGGGTTGAAGGCTGATCCAAAACGATTATCTCTCTTATACAAGGTGCCGTTCACTCCTCAATCATAGGGTGGCGGAGGAAACAAGGAGACTCCAACGGGAGAAGGAGGCTCCTGAAAAAGAGGATCGACTAAAGTCGCCACGTCCTGTGGCAACGTCGATCGACCTTACGTCTTGTAGGGCCGCAGGAAAGCGAGTTGTTTCCGCAGCCAGCTCCTCTCTATATCAGCAACGGACCTAAGATATCTCGAAACTGAGTCTTCAACTAAACGGACCTATAGTTTAATAAGTCTTTTTCCGTTTAATAAAACCCAAAAATAAAACCTAAATAAGAAAAAGCCCCGCGAATCAGGACTTTTCTTTTATTTCTTTACATATTCCACAGAATGGTAATCCGAAGACACATTAATGTCCTTAGGAACGCTCACATACAAGATATAAGTGCCCCACTCCATCTCTGCTTCCATCATACCATCCTTTTCCTCCGTAAACTGGGTGAATGGAAACGCCGGACTAAAAACAGTAAATGTACGGTCGGTCGTTTGAGCGAGAAGAAGATTCAGGCGTTGGTCTGCCATCCCGATCCTAAGCGGTAAATCATGATTCAGCACTGTTCCCTGGAGAGAAGCCGGGGTTGAATAAAAAGCAGCCGTAATTTGCTCACTATCGTTTGTTTGGTCCACCACAATAGTAAGTGCGCTCGGTGCTTCAATTTCTTCGCCAATCTCAAGCCGCTCATACTCATAATCAAAGCTCCACTCTTTTCGCAGGTATTTCTCATTTATATCCGTAACTTTACCCGCTAGAGCTTTTTGATAGAGCTCTCTTCCTGTTTCTGAAATATTCCCCTCACTGTTATCGGAGCTTATGTTCTGATCAGGGATAAAGAAAAAGAGAATAAAGCTAACGAGCAGGAGGCACACATAGCCTCCAAATACCCATAGCGGGGTCTTAGCTGACAAGTGGGTACTTCGAGCTTTGCTTTTTCTATAATTCATTACAATTAAAGACCCGAATAAAACTATAAAGAACGTAATGGGCAGAAGACCAATCAATAGAGCGTCCATCATTTCTTCACCTCCAATTGGTCCGAAATCCACAACGCAATCGTGAAGACAAGGGCTGCACTTGCCACTACTTTAGCTGCAAATAGTAGAAACAAAGATTCTTGAAAATAGAATTCAAACATGAACGCTGGAAGATTCCAGTTTTCTGTGCTGGATAAATACTGAAGTCCTCCAAAAAACAAGACAGGAAGCAAAACCACAAACACTCGGTGAATCTGGACCATGATCCCGGCTAAATAACCAAGAGAACTGAACAGGAAAACGAGCAGAATTATAGCCAACACACCCTCAGTAAACGTTAACGGTCCGGACGCGAGCCCTGTGCCTATAACCTCCTTGTTTCCTAAAATAAAATAGACTACCACTTTAAGTAAGAAACCGGCCATTATTGCAGTCAGACCGCCGATAACACTTACTGTAGCGATGAAAGCAACGGAAGACATGTTGCTGCTGAAGCGGTTGGTAATAAAAGCAAAATCATCCTCCCGATAAGCTTTCGTGGTCAAAAGAAGGGCACTCATGAAGCCCCAGAAAAAGGTGAAAATGATGATCATATCCGCTGAATAATAATTAATATTGAGGTCCAGACCAAAGGTACCAAGGCTTCGAGAACCGACGCCATTCAACGAGAACAACAGTCCTAGCAATTGCACAGTAACGAGAGAGGTGAGAATCCCCATATAAGCTTTCAGTTTATAGTGATATTGTTTCCCAATCACCTCCCTGGTGCTTACTTCAGTTAAGGATGTCATCTAAAGTCCCCCCTTTTTGAGATTCTGAAGAAGTTAAGTAGATACATAGATCACTCGCGGAAACGCCTGAAAATTGAATTCCTTCACGCTTCATTTCCAGTTTCTCTTTCTCAGAAAAATTATTTCTTGTAACGATATACTCGTCACCCATCCCAAACGGTTCCGTATAAATGGTTTTGAGGTCAGCGATATACGGTGCCAGTATTTCACTCTTCCCTATCAACCCTATCGCAAGCTCTCTCAACTCTTCGATCGACATGTGAAGTACTTTCTCCCCCTGGTCCAGCAGCAGCACCTCTTCCAATTGATCTTCCACTTCTTCTAAATGATGGGTGGATAGGAGGATCGTGCGTGGATAAGCGAGATAGTCTTTAAGTAATATTCGGTAAAAATCCTTGCGAACGGCCGCATCCATGCCTGTAGTCGGTTCATCAAATATAGTTAGTGGACAGCGGGCCGCAAGTCCGACAATCATATTGAAGGTGCTTTCTTTCCCTTTTGATAGATTTTTATGGTATTCCTTTTTATGAAACCCAAAGTAACCAAATAAATGCCATGCCAGTTCCTCATTCCAATGTTCATAAAACTCGCCGGCCTCCACCAGAATGTCTGACAGGGAAAGAGCTGTTGGAAAGTTCATTTGGTCGTCAATAAAGATAGAATTGGCAGATACGAGCAGACTGTTAAACGGGCGGTGAGAAAATACTTTCACTTCTCCGGATGTTTCCTTAAGCATGCCGCTTAAAATCTTCATGAGTGTTGTCTTACCTGCACCATTTCTTCCGACCAGTCCAACCAGTTTATTCTCTCCAATTGTGCAGGAAAGCTGATCCAGAGCTTTAAACCCCCGGTAAGCTTTCGTTAATTGCCTGCATTCAATGATGTTCATTCTTCTCCCCCTTTGTTTCTACTTCTTGTTTCCTTTATCAGTGAAATAAGTTCTGTTTCTGCCATATCGAGCCGTTCAGCCTCTTGAATAAGATCCTCGACCATACTCTTTAGTGTATGGTTTTTTCGCTTGTCCTTGATGATTTTTATCGCCTCGGAGGACACGAACTTTCCAATTCCTCGCTTATCATAAAGAATTCCCTCTTCCGCAAGCTTCGTGAGTCCTTTGGCGGCTGTCGCCGGATTTATGTTATACATATCCGCAAGCTTATATTGAGAATAAACCTTCTCATCCTCCGGCAGATCGCCGTTTAGGATTTCATTTTCGATCCATTCAGCTATCTGCAAGTAAATCGGCTTCGTTCCGTCGGTGTTAAGAATCACATGCTCCCCTTCCTCTCTGAATTGGTGCATTAGTGTTGTAATGTAGTATATTACTGTTACTTCCAAAAATCAACTTGGACTAAAACATTTTTTTATGAAACTTATTCGTTTGGAACAGCGTATTACTAAGAGGAAAGAAGGTGGATGATTATGAAAAAAATACTTCCCATCCTATTTGCCGCAGTTATTATTCTCGTGCTTCCTCTCCCGGCGCTGGCTGTGGAGTATTCCATTCCAAAAACCATCATTGACACTGAGCTTCAGGAAAATGGAGATGTGAGAGTGGAAGAAAAGCATACGTATGCTTTTAACGGAGAGTTTAACGGTATAACCCGAACCTTACATGCAAAAACAGGTACCAAAATCACAAACGTACAAGCATATGAGAAAGAACAGAAATTAAAGGTGGAACGCGAAGATCAGACCTACAAAATATACCGAAGTGGTAAGGATGAAACCATTACAGTTACCTTAACCTATCTGATTGAGGATGGGGTCGAGGTTTATGCTGACCGGGCACAGTTTTATTGGACTTTTTTTGATGAAAACCATGAGTCTGATCATGGAGGTTTGATCATTACCATCTCCCCGCCTGCCCCGGAGAATGATGTACTGGCTCTTGGTTATGAAGAGGCCTATACAACCGAGCAACTGAGAGAAGATGGTGCCGTCCAGTTTAATGTAGGAGAAATATTGGAACGAGAAGAGGCAACGGTGCGAGCAGCTTATCCAGCTTCTCTATTTTCTGCCGAACCGATTTCTGACAAAGAAATAAGCGGAGAGATTCAGTCGGAAAAAGATAGTTTGGCCGCTGAAGCCGCTGCAGAAGAACAAAGAAGAAATACGTTATACCGCATTACACCTTATGCGCTGGCTTTATTTGTAACTGCCGGACTATTGCTGGCAGGCTATGCGTTCAGCCGTTATCGTTCGAACCAGAGTGAAGTGAACCGCCAGCTGAACTCTTTTTCCTTTATTCCTGAAGAAGAAATGAGTCTTCCGGCCACGCTATATTTTCAAAACCACCGTAGCCTGACCATCCGTTCCCTTACAGCTGCAATTCTTGACCTTGTCCGGAAAGGATACGTCGAGCAGAAATCGGATCAGGAATTCCTGATTATTCATCGGAATACAGACTATGAACACGAGAGGATCCTCCTCTCCTGGCTGTTTGATGAAGTTGGCGGAAACGGTACATTTCATTTCGAGGATATTCAATCGTACACCGCTGACAAATCGAACCACGAGCAGTACCAGAAAGATTTCAACTTATGGAAAAAGGCCGTCAAACAAGAGGTAAAGACTCATAACCTTTATGAGAGCATGAACAAATGGAGAGGATTAACCGCCCTTATTGGAACCCTTGCCATTCTATTTGGTATTTATCAATTGTTTCCCTGGATGATCCTATACATCGTTTTTGGAGCCTTGTTACTGGTAACGGCATTTGCTTATCGCCCGCATACGATTAAAGGTAAAAAGATTCAGGTGCAATGGAAAAAACTGTTGCAGACAGAGAGCGACCGAGGGTCTTTAACTGATGATGAACAACTTCGCATTTTTCTTTATGAGATTGGCACAGGACATAGAAAAGTAGAAAATGAGCCCGAGGTTCGAAACCACTCACTCTCCAGTATCGACATAGGCACACCGACTGCCCATCATGATATGATGCTCTTTATTATTCTTGCTGGTTCACTGCAATCAAGCTTCAGCGAGGCGGACCAAACCATCTCGGCTGCAGCTGCAGCCAGCGCAAACGCTGGCGGAGGTGGAGCTGGTGTTGGCGGCAGCGGCGGGGGATCAGGGGCATTCTAGATGTTAGCAGTATAAAAAAGCTCGGAGTATTTTTTACTCCGAGCTTTCATTATTGGTGTATGGAGTCTTTTTAAGAAACATAGACATCTTCTCTTGCATACGATGAAAAGGTTATGAAATTAATACTTTCTGGAGGTTATATATATGCATGCGAATACACCATACTACGGCGGTCAAACGCAGGGATTGCCCTTGTCTGTATTAAACACGGTCCAAGAATGTGAAGCTTTATGTGAATACACGGAACACTGTGTGCTGCAAATGAAACAAGCAACTCGCAGGAAAGAACAACTGAGATTACTTAGAGATTGCGCGGATATTTGTACATTAACTGCAAAGTATATCGCCCGCTGCAGCATATTTGCCCAATCAACGGCCGCCTTGTGCGCCCATATATGTGAAATTTGCGGCAATCACTGTCTCCAGCATCCCGATGAATTATCACAGCAATGCGGACGCATGTGTTTACACTGCGCTCAACAGTGCCGCAACTTTGCGATGGCGGGTTAACGGATAAGACTTTTTCATAAACCAGATATTATCTAAGAAGATGAACGTATTCTCTACCTCTCTGATCTACTCAACCATATGCGCTGTGCTCACCTGCCAGTTAAAATAAGTAAGAAAAGTGAACCAACACTTGCCCAGGGGCTATGCAGCCTTCAGGGCAGTTCTGGTTCACTTTTTATATTCTCATTCTTTTTCGATTGAGCTTTGCCTCCGAGGTAGCCTTGAAGAGCTTTCTTTATTTCCGTTGCCGTGGCGTTATCTTTAAGCTCACCAGAAGCTTTCAGCATTTCGATGATTTCCTCATCGTTAGCTATCATACTTTTACGAGAATTTTCTCCGGGTAGATTCGTGGAGGATTCTTCGTTCTCTAATACCTCTTCTTCTATGCTTTCTACAGGATCCTCCTGCGGCGGCTCAATTGGCTGTCTATTTTCGCAGCCGTAACCGCCGGCCCCGAGCAGGATTCCGAGCATCAGCAACCTGAACTTCCCGTGTCTCATAGAACGCCCTCCCATACATGGATTTTGATCTCCTATATAGAGTTAGACGTTCCGTTTGGAAAAAGGTTACTTAGAAAAAGAGTTGAACTTCATTAAACCCCGAACGTATTTCCTCCATTCACAGAAATCGATTGTCCGGTAATAAATTGAGAATCATCAGATGCCAAGAAAACAACTGAACTAGCTATGTCTTCAGGTTTCCCCATACGTCGAAGAGGCAGCTGACTGCTGTAACCCTCCAGGGTAGAAGGATCTACCTCCCCGTGTCTCTCTACAGGAATAAAGCCTGGATTAACAAGATTTACATTAATACCATGCGGTCCAAGTTCATTTGCCCAGGAACGGGTCATGCCAATCATGGCTGATTTAGCTGTTACATAGTTTGAGAAATTGGCATTTCCAAGCTGTACAACTTCACTGCCAATATTAATAATACGGCCGTATTGGTTCTCCTTCATACCTGGCATAACTGCTTTTGTTAGAATTAATGGCGCTTTAACAAAAAACTGAAGCTGATCCATGTACGTTTCCCAAGTATTTTCTTCAAGGGAGTACTCCGGCTGAGGTCCCGAAGCATTATTAACGACAATATCTATATTCTCACCATATGATTCCTGAACCTTACGAACGAGCTCGTCCACGGAGTCCTCATCGGTTATATCAGCCTGTACAGCGATGGCTTCTCCGTCTTTTCCCCTGATTTCATCCACGGTTTCATTGGCCGGGTCCGGATTTCTTCCGTAGTTCACCACCACTCGTGCTCCTTCAGCAGCAAGCTGTTTACTGATGACTTTCCCAAGTCCTCTTGATCCACCTGTAACTAGTGCTATTTTTCCTTCTAATTTCATTAGCCTCATCCTTTCTCCTGTTCCCTTCCCTTTTGTTTAGGCAGTCATTCTTAAAATTTATAATAGGATCGATGTAACATCTCAGACATATTTGTAAAAAAACCAAGGTATTAAAACCCCTGTCAACCATCTGACGCCGCTAATTTATACTACTAAATGATAAAAATTCCAGAGAAACATTTATTTTACTATTTTCATAGTAGTACTTAAATTTCCCGAAAATTAAAGATCTATCTGCTTTCGCCGAAGCGATAATTTTCCCTAAGAGATGTTCAGATTTAAGTTCGTCTCTTTCTTACTAAAAAAATCCAATATTATTACAAAAACCAGATGATAGGATGAAATTGTTCCAAAAACATAACTTTCAAGGAGGAATTCGAGTATGAAAGGCAAATCATTGATTCTATCAGGATCTCTTGCACTATCACTACTAGCTTCTCCAGCAATTTCTCTCGCATCATCAGGAGACACCGAGTCTCATAAATTCCAGCAAGGAAATGTTCATATAGAATATGTAGTGAACTGGGTTCAACAAAATGAAGAAGCTTTAAAGAGTCAAAATATCCAACAAGTGGATATTCAGTCTCTTCTGGAGCAATTCCAAACTCAAAATCAGCCTGAAGAGAAACCTGAACAGCCAGAAGCCCCAGTTCAGGAACAACCTGTGAAGGAAGAACCAGCAGAACCTGCTCAGCAAGCACCTGAAGCTCAGCCTGAACAGCAGGAGCAGCCGTCCGAACAGGCCGTTCCTCAAGAAAATACCACAGATCAAGCCGACCAATCTGAAGTCTCAGATTTTGAACAGCAAGTCGTCGAACTGACCAACCAGGAACGTGCGAAGCAGGGACTAGAGCCTCTCGAACTTGATACAGAGTTAAGTGCTGTCGCGGGAGACAAGTCTCTTGATATGCAGAAAAATGACTACTTTTCCCACACCAGCCCAACCTACGGATCTCCGTTTGATATGTTAAAAGACTATGGCATCGACTATCGTACAGCTGGTGAAAATATCGCTATGGGCCATACTTCTCCTGAGCAAGTAGTCCAGGGCTGGATGAATAGTGAAGGGCACCGTAAAAACATCATGAATCCGAACTTCACTCACATCGGGGTCGGTTATGTAGAAGATGGAAACTACTGGACACAAATGTTCATTGGTAAATAAATAGATCTATGTATAGGAGCCATCGGGATTACAGATTCCGGTGGCTTTTTCTTACTTAGGGCGCGCTCGTACCAGCAATTGTTATGTATACCCACTCTATTGCGGCATTAACCTACCCTATTGCCCCGTGAAAACTATCGCGCCGCCCATACCTGCAATAAGGTGTGCTGCCACGGATAGCGATTCTACAACACTACGCCCCTTTAGTGTCAGCCCTCTCTGGATAAAAACAACTGCAAAATCTAGCACATTCATTTGTAAAAATATAGAATAAAACGATTGAATACACATACGTGCCCGGGGTATCTTTTATCTATATCTATTAAAAGTTTTTTTCTTGAAGGGGGAAAATTATGAAACGTACAACATTCGCTATAGGGAGTCTCATCTTTTCCTCAGTTCTATTGTTAGGTGCTTGCAGCAATGCTGAGCAGACCAATGATTCGCCAAAAAGCACAGAAAGTGCTTCTTCAGAATCCACTCACGATGAACATGCCGGCATGGATCATTCCGGTTCGGGTGAACTGCCTAAAGGTTTGCGCGAAGCTGAAAACCCAGCCTATCCTCCAGGGAGTAAGGCTGAGATTAACGCTGAGCATATGCCTGGAATGAATGGAGCAGAAGCAACGATAACAGGAGCCTATCAAACCACCGCTTACAGCGTATCTTATGCATCCTCTATCACTGGTGACAAAGTGGAGAATCATAAATGGATCATTCATGAAGAAGTAAAAGATCCTTCCCAGAAAAAGTTAGATCCGGGTTCAGAAGTAACCGTAAATGCAGACCATAGTGACGGAATGAGTGGAGCTAAAGCCCAAGTGGAATCTGCCGAAGAAACAACTGTTTATATGGTGGACTATACAGACACGGACAGCGGACAAGAAGTGACCAATCATAAGTGGGTTACAGAAGCCGAATTATCAGCTAAATAGAAATTACAGACCTCCGTCAATCGGGGTTTCTTCATGACTATTTTACACTTATATAAAACTATATCCTCTCTCTTTCTACGCACGTTAAATATTTTAACAAATGCCCTGAACCCTTGTTCTATCCACTCTCATGACTTTTTTTCTTTTTTATATTTGGAAAAAACAGAAAATTACCTTGCAAATAGACTGAATATTACGTAAAATCAATCATAATTTATAATAATAAACTATAAGGAAGTGAGCGTAATGCAGACTCAATCGGTGAGTACTCTATATAATGTATGCCCTCTCTGTCACGGATCTGGAAAGTATAAGGAATATGATGATGGGAAAGCCAATTTAATTGTGGACCATTACCAGCGTGTAAACTACGCCAATGAGACACTAGCCTGGAAGATGGCCATCGAAGAAACCAGTTATGTGAAGGAATGCTCGAAATGTCACGGCAAAGGTAACGTCCTGAACAAAGAAGGCGAACAAATGTATAAGCAGCTTCAGCAATATGCGTAAAATCATTTCCCCTCTGTCTTTAGGTGGACTGGGGGGTTAAATGATCTTCTTTAAACAAAGTATCAGTTTTAGAAAAATGATTTTTTTCTGAAAACTCTATTGATTATTGAATTGTTTTCCTGTATTGTAAATCGCAAGCGAAATGATAACCGCCTAATTTTTGAAAGAAATTTTTAGTAATTTTTAATATCATTCTTGATTTAAGCATACCTTTCATGTAAAGTGTTCAGCAGTTGCTTTTCCAAAAATTACATAATAATAAAACTTATCCAGAGAGGTGTAGGGACTGGCCCTTTGATACCTCAGCAACCAGCCATTGGCACGGTGCTAAATCCAGAAGGTAGTAGTTATACCTTGAAGATAAGGAGACTCTTTATACATAAAGGACCTTCTTCTTCAAGGAGGTCCTTTTTTTATATCCATTTTTTTACGAAGGAGATGATCACCATGGCACGGAACAGGATTGAAACAATTTTAGCCCAGCTAGGCAATAACAGTGATGAAGAAACAGGGGCTGTGAATCCGCCCATCTATTTATCTACCGCTTATCAGCACAAATCACTCGGGGTATCCACAGGATATGATTATACCCGCACCAAAAACCCGACACGCCATCTTCTCGAAGAAGGCATGGCCCAGCTTGAAAACGGTGATCAAGCCTTCGCCTGCAGTTCAGGAATGGCAGCGATCCAGTTGATCCTTTCCCTGTTCCGTGCAAATGAAGAATTGATCGTTGCGGAAGATATTTACGGCGGCACGTACCGTTTACTCGAACACTACGCAGATGCTTACCAGATCCATTCAACCTACTCCGATTTCACGGATGTTGAGAGTGTCATTACCGAGAAAACCAAAGCCATCTTTCTTGAAACGCCGACCAACCCGCTGCTGCAAGAAGTGGACATAGAAGAAGTTTCAAAGATTGCTAAGAAACACAATCTCCTGCTCATTGTCGATAACACATTCTTAACGCCTTATCTTCAGCAGCCGCTGGATTTAGGAGCGGACATTGTGATCCACAGCGCTACCAAATATATCGGCGGGCACAACGATGTATTAGCCGGTGTGGTCGTCGCCAAAGGAGAAGAGATTTGTGAGAAGCTCGCTTTCTTCCAAAATTCATCAGGTGCTGTCCTCTCCCCTTTTGACTGTTGGCTCTTAATACGTGGATTAAAGACCCTGCCGCTTCGTTTCGATAAACAGCAGGCGAATGCGAAGGCCATTGTTGAGTTTCTCAGAAACGATCCGGGCATTAGAGAAGTCTTTTATCCTGGAAAAGGAGGAATGATTTCATTCCGTGTGGACGATCCTTCCAGCATCTCTGATTTTCTTGAGAATTTGTCGGTCATCTCTTTTGCCGAAAGTCTCGGAGGAGTCGAAAGCTTCATTACGTACCCGGCAACGCAGACGCACGCGGATATTCCAAAAGAAGAACGGGAAGAACGCGGAATCTGTGACCGGCTGCTTCGCTTCTCGGTAGGTACAGAACATGAAGACGATCTGATTGATGATTTGAAGCACGCTCTCTCTGCTATTCAAAAGGAGGAAATACAATGAGGCCAGAAAACGATCAGTTGGAAACCCGTTTCATCCACGGCTCTGCGAATAATCGAAGTCATCACGAACCGGCTACCGGTGCAGTGAATGTACCAATCTACTTATCCTCAACCTTCCATCAGGAAAGCTTCGATACGATGGGGCCTTATGATTACAGCAGGTCCGGAAATCCAACGAGACAGGTGCTTGAGGATACAATCGCTAACTTGGAAGGCGGCGCAAGAGGTCTCGCCTTCTCCTCTGGCATGGCAGCTATCTCCTCTGCCTTTATGCTGCTTTCCGCCGGTGACCATGTACTCGTTTCCAAAGATGTCTATGGCGGGACATTCCGGTTGATCACCGAAATGCTTGGCAAGTACAATATCGATCACACTTTCGTTAACATGACCGATCTCAATGAAACCAGCCGGGCGATCCAGTCCAATACAAAAGTTATTTATGTAGAGACGCCGTCCAACCCTTGCTTAAATATTACAGATATTGAAGGAGTGGCAAAACTTGCTAAAGCCCATGGATGTTTAACCTTCGTGGATAATACATTCATGACGCCGCTCTATCAGAATCCACTTGAGCTTGGAGCCGATATCGTCCTGCATAGTGCGACCAAGTTTTTATCCGGTCACAGCGATATCATAGCAGGGCTTGCCGTAACTAAAAATGAAGAACTTGGAGAGAGACTCGCTTTTATTCAAAACTCCTTCGGTTCTATTCTCGGCGCTCAGGACTCTTACCAGCTCATTCAGGGGATCAAGACACTCGGCGCCAGGATGAAACAGTCGTCAGGCTCAGCGCTTAAAATAGTCTCTCATCTGCAAGATCACTCACTGGTGGAAGAAGTTTACTATCCAGGTCTTTCCCATCATGTCGGTCATCCGATACACAGGAGACAATCTACCGGAGCAGGTGCTTTACTTTCTTTCCGGCTACCGGATAAAGAAGCGGCCAAAGCGTTTGTGGAGCAGATCCGTCTCCCTGTCTTTGCCGTTAGCCTTGGGGCTGTGGAATCGATTCTATCCTATCCGGCCACGATGTCCCATGCAGCTATGCCGGAAAAAGAACGAGCGAAACGTGGTATTACTGATGGTTTGCTCAGACTCTCCGTCGGACTTGAACACCCCGGTGATTTAATTGAAGACATTGAACAAGCTTTACAGGCAGTTGCCCGTACTAGACAGAAAGTCGGCGTGTCCCTGTAAAAAGGGCATTAGCTTTCAACTAATATAATTATGATTACAAAATGGAAAGGTTGTTGAATGAAATGAAACGATCATTAGAACAGAGATTACAGGATGGACCCGTTATTTGTGGAGAAGGATACTTATTTGAACTGGAGCGTCGCGGCTATTTACAGGCCGGATCCTTTGTACCGGAAGTTGCTCTTGATAACCCTCAGGCACTAAAACAGACATATCGTGACTATATGCTCGCAGGCTCCGACGTCGTCTTAGCGTTCACCTATAACGGACACCGCGAAAAAATGAGAATCATCGGTAAAGAGGAGTTATTAGAACCGCTTAACCGCCAGGCTATCCGTTTAGCCAAAGAGGTTGCGCAGGAACATCCAGAAGAAGAAGCGCTCGTAGCCGGAAACATTTCCAACACGAACTTGTTCAACCCGGATGATCCTGAAGCTGTTGAAAAAACAAGAAGCATGTTTGCAGAGATGATCGGCTGGTGTAAGGAAGAAGGCGTAGACTTTGTGAACGGTGAA
This sequence comes from Halobacillus sp. B29, assembly GCF_052246755.1. Lineage (NCBI taxonomy): Bacteria > Bacillati > Bacillota > Bacilli > Caryophanales > Bacillaceae > Halobacillus > Halobacillus sp. B29. Next base: position 96,669 of record NZ_JBQQCM010000001.1, on the reverse strand, counting down.
ACCTTCTATTATTATGAGGAAGCCCTGATTGCTCTTGAAGAAATTCAAAAACAAGATCTCCCTGCTGTGATCACGTTCGGTCTAATGGGCGAGAATATTCTTCGGGACGGCTATGAGGTAGAAGAAGCCTGCCGTCTATTAAAAGAAAAAGGCGCTCTTGTCGTCGGAATGAACTGCTTCCGCGGACCAGCTACAATGCAGCCATATGTAGAAAAAATCCGTAATACGGTGGACGGTTATGTAGGTGCCCTTCCCATTCCTTACCGTACGACGGAAGAACACCCTACCTTCTTCAACCTGCCGGACGGTGGCTGCGCTTGTACACTTCCGACAGAAACGACGTTCCCAACGTCTCTCGATCCACTTTACACGAACCGCTATGAGCTCGCCGAATGGGCAAAAGAAGCACACAGCATTGGCGTGAACTACCTGGGACTCTGCTGCGGAGCTTCTCCGGCTATGCTTCGTGAAGTTGCAGAAACCGTAGGACGTACGGCTGTAAACTCTACGTATTCCCCGGATATGGAGAAACACTTCCTGTTCGGCAAGGACGATACACTGCAGGATCACATCACTTCTTATAAGACGAAAGCATAAGTCAAAACGCCTGTCCGTAAATCCGGACAGGCGTTTTTTAAAGTTTTATTTATTTTTGGCTTTGTTAGAAAAGGTCTGATACCACTGGATTTAGAGAGGATCAAGTCCAACAATCTGCACTTCTAAAGAAGGGTCCGTCCCCCCCTAATAGAGTTGGGTTGGTGGGGAAATGGCGAGACTCCCATGGGAGAAGGAACTAGGTGAGATCCCGCAGGGAGTGAAACGAGCGAGGAAGCTCACCGTTCCCCCATAGGAAAGCGAGTTATTTCCCCACCAGCCCTCCTACCCATTCTAGTAACGGGCCCATTTATCTCGAAACTGAGTCTTAAACAAACAGGAGCTTTATTTTAAAATCAACACGGAAGTTTAATAAAGCCTTATTTTTTATAAGGAATGTCGTTTTCTTCGCACCATTCGATAGCAAGCAACCGGTATTGCTCATCTTTGAATTCAAACCATTGATCACGAACCCCATAAGTTACGATTCCGTCTTTAAATCTGCGAAAAGCTCCCTTTCCACGGATGGATCTCAGTAAATCGTTATGAATCTGATCGTCCTCAAGAGAGTTGATGAATGCTTCCATCATCTGATACTCGTCCACTTCTGAACAATCCGGCAATTGGACGTAGCGAGTCTCATTCTCTAAGATGTGCTGAGCTAAATGGCGTTCTTCTCTTTGCCATTCAAGTAAATGGGAAAAGTCCTTCTCATCTTCTACGTCAACTAACGCTTCCTCACTTATCTGAAAGACCTTGCCATCGATTTTATCAACAAGGACTCGCGTATCTTCCGTTTGCAACTCAATTTCCTCAGCCACTTCACGTATGTTTACTTGATTCATAGTCTTCCTCCAACTATTGCTGCGGATCTTCCGCTGAATTTTTAGACGGATCTTCCAAATCGTCCAGCACGGACTCGCCAAATAGGCTGCTCACGCGATTACGAGCCTGCTCCTTCACATTCTCATCAATATGAGAAATCACCTGATAGACCGCATAAACGATGACAGCACTGTCATCCGTGAAACCGACGACTGGAATAAAGTCCGGAATTAAATCGACCGGCAGAATTAAATAACCAAGCGCTCCGGCAATCGTGAGCTTCGCTTTCTTCGGCGTATCTTCACTCTTAAACGCATAATAGAGTAATAGACTATAGTACACGATTTTTGATCCAATCCGGCTTCCATTCGTACGGATTTTTTCACCGTATTCTTTCTCCGAAAAATGCTTCCTGCTTCGTTTTATAGCTTTAGCTGGATTCAGCTTTTTTAATCTGTCGCGATAGCGTTGTTTTTCTTTTAGTTCGCTAGTCATTATTCATCACCCTTTTGGGGTACTTTTGACAAAAAAACCCTTGCTTAAACCTATTTTAAGAAAAATGGTAGATTTGCCATGCTTTTATTATAGAGTTAAGGATGAGTTCCATTGATGAACAGTGAGTTAGCGAAAGAAAGCAGCATAGATCATAAACCCTGCTACCAGTACAAGAATAATGGTTCCGGTTCCTTTCCATCCTAAATTTCCAACTAAGTCAGGAAGTCCTCCTCCATGAATACTTGCAGAAGGATCTTTTTTAAATTCCTCTTGTCTCATTCTTTCCCTTGCCGCTTCAGGTTTTTCTTTTTTATCAGTCAAGTGAACACCTCCACAAGTCGATATTTTGCTGAATTATAAGCCCGCAATACAGGAAGGCTTGTATTCTCATTGAGCAATTGAGGGCTTAACTTCTAATCATTTCAGATGTTCTCCCTGTGTACTAATCTTCTATACAGCTGCATTCAGTACAGTAAAGTGGATTGACTTATTAGATTACTCTCACATGTACAGGGCAAAATGATGAATGAACATCCCTTTTTAAAAAATTATCGTTACCCTGTATACGAAGCTGACCCAGCTAGGTTTCAAAACTTCAATTAGCTTGTATCAAACTCTTACGGACAAACTAATGGTTCTCTTGATCTCCTATTTATTTAATTTTTGGAAATAGGTTTATTATTTTCTAATTGTTGGTATAGATGGTCATTATCAATCCACATAAAGTTACTAAAGTAATTCCCCTACATGTAATGTAGAAGAAACAAGAATTTTGACTTTGATTGTCGAATGCAATAATAATGCTTACAGTTTTTGCTAGACTTTGATACTTTTAAAATGATAGAGACCGTTCATGACTACATGGCAAAATGATGCGGTTTCGAATTCCAGAAAAGTCATTTTAAAAGGAGAGCGATGAGATGGAACTTGATCAACTTGAATTGAATACAACTGTAGAGGAATCGGAGAAAACGAAGCCTTATTATACAGCTCTGATTGGATGGAGCGTGCAGGCAATAGAAGCTGCCGCGAAAATGAACCGGCCGTTCATCGTAGTGGGTCCGCCCGATTTTGAATCCTATGCTGAGAAACACGAAATTCCGTTTGTCGGATGGGATTTCAACAAAATCAATGAAAGCTCTGATCACCTCTATATGCAGCTGAAAGAAATGGGCGCAGAAGTAGCCGTTCCTTTATATGAAGAATGTGTCGAGTGGGCTGGAGCGTTAAATGCCCGCTTCCGCGAAGACCCGCGCGTATTTAACCGTTCCTTATTATTACGGGATAAAGGGATGATGAAGCGTAAAGCGCAAATCTCCGGTATTAAGGTAGGCGTTTTCGAAGAGGCACGCAGTAAAGACGACGTAGAACGTTTCCTGAAGCGTGTAAATGAAGCTTTGCTTAAATTAGATGGCGATCATCTTGATCCAATCCACGTAAAACCATTGGACAAGGCTGGATCTGTTGGTCACCTGGCTATTAATACCGCTGAAGGAATCGAACAAATTCAGGATACAGACTTCCCGCTCTTAATGGAAAGTCATCTGGATGGACAAGAATTTTCATGTGAAGCCTTTGTTCATAAGGGCAAGGTTCGCTTTCTAAATATTACGGAATATATTCGTCTAGGCTATTCCAATTTTGTCCCCGCTTCGCCATCACTGGAAGAAAAGAGACCTCTGATTGAACGAGCGGTCCAGCAGCTGGTGGATGCCTTCGAAATTGAATACGGCGTGATCCACCCTGAATATTTCCTCACTCCAGACGGAACCCTGCACTTCGGTGAAGTGGCTGCTCGTGTGCCGGGCGGACATATTTTTGAGCTTATTGAGCGTGCTTACGGATTCAGTGCCTATGAAGCACAAATTCTATGCAGTGATCCGAATACGACCGAAGAGGAACTGGAGCAGTTCTTCCCGGATCCGTACCAATATGAAGCTTACGCTGGATGTCTGATGGTCCATCCTAATACGGATTATGTAAAAGACCTTGAAATTCCTGAGGAACTGGAGCACCATTCCTACTTTGAAAAGCACGATATGTTCACCCCGCCTCAAGGCAAAGTAGCAGAACGTGTCGGTTTTGGGAACCATTATGGAACCATCTTTTTCTACGGAAAAGATAGTGAGGAAATGACCAACCTTCTCAAACGTTACGAGAAGTATGATTTCTACGTCTAGACAAGTGAAGTTTTTATAGAAAGGAGAGGTGAAATGCCTCAACCTACAGGTGTTATTATCGAACGATTCTCACAGGCCCTGGCTGCTTTAGAAGAAGCGCCGCCTTTTGCAAAATCAAGATACCAGACCGATGTCTATCAGGAGGCCAATCGCCTCATCGAAACGGAAAACGGACTGGAGCACCTCTATGGATACGCCGACCGATTCGAACAAACCGGTGTATTCCAGGATGGACCATGGGAGGAAGCGAATAAACTTCAGCCCCCGCTTGTTGCTGGATCCCTAAAAGCAAAAGGACTGCCGATGATCATTGAGATTTTAAGTGAGCTGCGGATGCTTGCTCTTGCGAAAGAAAGATATGTCAATCCAGCCGTAACTCCACAGATGGCAGAAGAATTTCTAAATGAAGTGATGGTTCTTAACTTGAACCTTCTATTTCCTGATGCTTCAGAGAGCGCACGGATTGAAAAGCATGAGAATGATGAAAAAGCGAGTGAGCTTTTTCAGTTCTTAGCGAACCACCTTTCATCTAACGCGCTTATTCAGACGCTGATTGACGAAATCAAGCGTCTGACCGCGCAGCGTCCGATTATGATTAAGCGAACAGTATCCATGATTCGAATGGCCAAAGAAATGTTAGAAAAAGAACATGAGGATAATGATAAATCAGAACTCGTCCGCTTTATCGCCGCGATTGAAGGTCCATCGGAGATCAGCAGCCGTTATAAGGATGTTCACGCATACCGGGCGCAGCTCAAAGGGCTGTCACGCTCGGAGCTTATTTCAGAAAGCGTTTCTTTTGCTAAATCCATGCGTGCCACCGGGCTCGTTGCACCGCATCATGCAACATTGATCCGCTACCTGTCGAAACGCATGCCTCAATTGCTGCCTCATGCGCTTGATTTGAGCAGCAAAGGAATTGCCAACCTGGAGGAAAATAACGAGCTCGTGATTCAATTGATCCGCGCGTCCGTTTTTCCAGCAACCCGTCAGGCGATTTACGGGCTTGCACTGATGCTTGAGCGAGGTGTCCTCTCTCACTCTCCTGTTCCACCAGGGTTACGGAGATTAATCGAGCTTGATATCCGTCCTGACGTCCGGAACGCTCTTGCGCAGACGACCAACGTTGGAGAGGGATTAACAGCAAATAACATTCTAGTTGCCGCGACAATCCAGGTGCTGGGCCAGCCGCTCGGTATCGGTCAGGGATTCAATCCCACCTGCCAGGCTGCCAGAGGAATCAGCTTATGGGCGCAGCATGCTCCAGGGTTCTTACTGGAAATCATCCCACGCGCAGCGCGGGATGGGGACATCGATTTTATGTTCGAAGGGCAGGCCATACACTCTAAAAATTTAAGTGGTGGACTCGCTCCCGAGCTGCATAAAGAACTCGATCCGATCTCACTCATTCTTGTTCCTCATTTGGACAGGATTTACAGCGAAATGATGTCACGTGTTGCTCTACGCGGGGACGACGGACACCGATGGGTCAACCCGGCCTTTTACGGCAACTGGGTTCAAAAAGGTTTCGCCAATATAATCGATCCGCTAACCGGTTATGTACAGGACTACCCTGGATTTGTACGGCTGTTTTACGCTACCCACCATACTGAATACAATGACGATTACGAAATGATTTATCCAAACCCCGTTGGAATTTTTATAACAAATGTTCACGGGAAGCTCTTGGGACTTCATGCCGTATCCATTATAAGAATTGGTGTAGACCCTGAAGGGAAAGACAGGATCTATTTTTACAATCCGAACAACGACGGTTCCCAGAACTGGGGGCAGAATATTGAACCAAGCGTAGCTGGAAATGGAGAAGAAGAAGGCGAGAGCTCACTTCCGTTCCATGAATTCGCTTCAAGGCTTTATGCCTTTCACTACAATCCTTATGAACAGGGTGAAGCCTACGCTGTCGATGATTCCATTGTTCAGAACGTTCAGCAGCTGGCAAAAGAAAGCTGGGGCAAGGATTATACGTGGGTATAAAATGATTGATGCCAGACTCTCTAGATGAGGGTCTGGTTTTTAGTTTGGGGAGTAGTCATGAGACATCCTGGTTTTTTAAATAGGCTTTTGGATATGTAGAGCCCCATTGCTATACATTCATAGAAACGATAATGACTGGGAAAGAAACCTTTCTCCACACCTTCTGCGCCACCTCCCGTATACTTGGATTTGGCTGGTGATCCGAGTGGAGTTACCTCATTTGGGCCGTGCTCTACCTCAATCGGGCTGTGCCCAGAAAGTACACTTGCAAGTATCGCGAATCTTCACGCCGTGTAAAGGTTAATGACTTATACGACTTAAACCCTGGTATTGATCCACGCAATCTCCAGTTCGGATCAGAAATCAAAGCCATATAAACAAAGAATCCCCCAGCATCCACATATGCTGGGGGATCCTCAATTTAATAGTCTGACGCTGCTTTCTTTAAGGCTAGGGATTTTCGATTGTAAAATAAATAGAATTGCCCTAGCGATAATAGAATAATAATGGAAAAACCTAAGAAAATGTTACTGTAAATCGCCGTATCTCCATTGAAACCCAGCCAATTGAGCGGTCGGGCGGGGTCGAACAGGTCCAGTGTTTTACCGATGACGGCTCCGCTTAACGCACCGGAAACAAAGTTCAGCAGATTGAACACGCCCATGCCTACTCCGGTTTCTTTTTTATCGAGCAGATTGGCAAGAATATCAGCGGACGAAGCTTGAACAAGCGGAAAGCTCATATAGGCAACGATAATGGTTGCACTTACGATGTACTGGTTAGCTCCTACAATCATGGAGAGCAGGAAGAATCCTGAAGCAAGCAGTGTCATCGCCAGGTAAAGCACAAAGGTATTCCCTTTGGAATCTACCAGATTTCCGCCTTTTTGCCCCATAAGCGCAGCACTTAAAGCTCCCGGGAAGAGGACGAGACCGATGGCCATCGTGCCCAATTGGTACGTATCCCGGAACATGATCGGAAGCATGAACATCATGCCGAATAAGCAGGTAATACTTAGAAAACTTGTAATAATGGTGGATCTGTATTTAATATTTTTAAATAAATGCGGAGGAATAAATGGCTCTTCGATGGCCTTCATTCGCCATAAGTTTGAAAAGAAAAACAGAGCAGTTAATCCGAAGATCCATGGAATTCCGAGTGTAATCCCAAGCAGCAATGTGGAAATGAACCCAGCAATCAAAGCCGCTCCTATATAATCAATGTAGCCTTTATTAGTCTCTTCCTGTGGCAGATTTCTTCTAAGAAAAGGCAGTGTGACAATAATTAACGCAGACGTCAAAAATAAGTAGCGCCAATCCAGGAATCCGGCTATAAACCCGCCTGCAATCGGCCCTATACCTGAGGCAAATGCCATAACAGAGGATACAATACCCAGTACTCTTCCTCTCGTTTTAGGAAAGTAACGAATGGGTGCTAAAAATACTAGCGCGGGAATCATCGCTCCGCCTACGGCTTGAATGACTCGGGCCACAAGGACCATCCCATAATTCTGAGCAAAGAAACCAAATAACGATCCCGCTGCAAAGATTGTCAGACCAACCGTGATTAAGGTACGGAAGGGATAAAAGTCCGCGAGTTTTCCATACGTTAGCGCCCCCACCGCATATACCATAATATAGCCGGTCATGACCCAGCTTACTTCTGAAGGCATCAGCTGATACGTCTTCGCTATATCCGGCACAGCAATATTAAACATCGTTCCGTTCATCACGGAAAGCATAAGAACTGCACATAATGAGACTAATAGTCTCGTCGGATTAGGTACAGACGATTCGTGTTGCTTCTCCATTCTCATGCCCCCTTTTTATTTCGCATCTCGAAATGAATCCTAACGAATAAGAGAGCACATTGCAAAGATTATGAACCGGAAATCGAATATTTTACAAATGAATTCCTCTTTTCAGCTAAAACACATCTCGCTTTTTTTATACTCAGGAATGCAAAGGTCTCGCCCATACTAGATGAATGGAATTAAGAAGTGAGCTTTCCACCCGCTTTATTTCTAATGTTGATTGATCAAACAGCTTCAACATATCCCTGTTCACATGGCACCCAATCCGATTTTTCACCAATGGATCCATCATGTGCTGAAGACTGGAAACCAGTCGGTTTGTACTCACGCCGTGCTCTAGCAGAAGGATTTGTCCATCTTCCTTACATAACGTTCCAAGCTTCTCAAGCACCTTTTCCGGATTGTGATAGGAGCACATCGACAAGGTGGATACGACCGTATCAAAAGAACGGGCAGGCAAGTCGAGCTCCTCAACATTTTCAACCATAAAATCCACCTTCAAATTCTGTTCAGCCGCTACTCCTTTGGCCTGTTCAATCATGGTCGGGCTGAAATCCACTGCCGTTATCTCAGCATCTTCAGGGTAGTATTGAAAATTTGTTCCTGCCCCTACCGATATTTCCAGGATGTTCCCCTCGGCTGAGTGCAGCAACCTTCTCCGCCATTTGTGATCGACGGTTTGTTTTCTTGCACGTTTGGCATATTTTCCGGCCTGTTTCTCAAAGAGTTTAATTTGTCGATTGATTTCCAATGAAGGTCTCCCCTTTTTAGTGAAATAGAAACAAAAAGTTTCTGACCTCCTCCTGAATTATCCAGAGCGTCAGAAACTTTTCTCCTCAATCTATCCTTGCTTGACCGTTTCTTCTTGAAGCTTTTCCTCATTCACCATCGACTGAATCAGCTGATCTATTCTTTCGAGATATTCACCAAATACGCGAGGATTCGTTACGATCGGTTCTGCTTTTCCTTTCACAACGATCACCCTAATTCTTATTATTTATTAGTCCTATTATACAATAAAAACCATATTCTCTTAAAATATCCTCTAGCTCCACAAGGGTTTTATTACATAAAAAGACCTGAACCACTAAACTTCACTGTGATCCAGGTCCTTTTCCATCAAGAAAACACTCTTCCTTCTGCAATTAAACGCTCCGCCCATTCCACTACATTACGATTACTGCTCACATACATCTCCTGATCGCCTCTGCCAGAAGTCTGCATTTCAATCCCGTCAGGTCCTTCATTCCATACTTTAATATTATGGGTGAACTGTGGCTGTTCATCTTTGAAACAAGGAGGCAGTTTCCACTTGGTGCGATTTCTCGACCCTTCTTCTGTCAGTACTAAACTTTTCTCATAACCGAATGTTCCCCAGCCTCTTTGACCCGGGTTCTTAGAAAAGTCAGGAGTAGCCGCGTAGAGACTATTACGTTTGCTTTTATTATCCTCTTTTTCCTGGATGTGAGGATGATATTCGGCCCACCATGGTACCTGATCCGCATGTACATCCCATACCTCATCCACCTCGAGGTAACCAAAAATCACATGAAGATCCGGTGCGTCCGGAACATAACGATACTTCCCATTTACTTTTTCCACTTGTTTAAACCAGCCGAAAAAAAGAAATAGATCTCCCGGGCCGACATCCCGGTTATGCAAGGTGCCCTGGGATATACCACTTTGACCGAACAGGCCCCGCCATTCTTCTGGGCGGTTCTTCATCATAGTAGACTCCAAATCAGGGTCCAGATGGGTTTCAGAAAACTGATTAATTCCTAAATCTTTCATGATGTCCAGATAGCTTTCGCTGCCTACCGCGCTGAGGTCTTTATAATATATCCCTGTATCTGCCCTTGGAATATGAAAAGGCAGCAGGCTATCTGCGTAAATCGGACTAGGCTTACCGCCCGTACTGCTGTCAAAACCTTTTCGACTCAGGATGACTTTTCTTACCACAAGCATCGCCTCCTATTATAATTCACTCCTCACCCAAACTTTTTGAAGTTAAAGAATTTCCATTAAAGCTATTAAATTTAGGTGTTATACTAAACATGATCACAAATTGAAACATAATTTTACTTCGGCTGAAATACTTCACAATTCTTATCCCAATCATTTACCACTACAAATTAATCATTTCCTACTTCGTTGTCTAACTCATACTTTTTCATCAATACCTATTAACCCTCGAGGGAGCTGATGGAATGAAATCTATAAGCACGCCCGAAAAACAGGTAGAAACCTTGGAAGAAGTCATTGAATTAATGACAGAACACCTCCATGCTCTTCAACGTACCGGTGACTACCGGGCTGTATTCCAGCATGTTTATCTATTAATGACACGGGAAATGCAGCTGCGTCTTGAATCTGGTTTCTTTGAAGATTCTATTTGGATGGAACGTGTTCTTGTTCGTTTTGCCCACTATTATTTTAGCGCCGTCAACGCCTATGAAGCAGACATTTCTTGTGCACCCGCATGGAAGCTTGCTTTTCAAATAGCTGAAGAAAAACAGAGCTTCGCGCTGCAAGATGCACTCCTCGGGATTAACGCCCACATTAATCGCGATCTCCCCATGGTCTTACATAAAATCCTTATTGAAGATCATACTTGGCCTAATGCTCGTCTTATGCTGCACCGGCGGCGGGATCATGAACGTATAAACGATGTATTAGGGGATCTGGTGGATATCGTGCAAGACGAACTAGCCAAACACTATGCCCGCTTGCTACGTTGGGTAGATGTTCTTATGGGGCGCAACGATGAAACACTATCTTCTTTCTTTATGGCTAACTGCCGTACAAACGTCTGGTATAATGTTGAACTGCTCCTGGACGTCTCAAGTGAAACTGAATTTCAGAATCAGCAAGAACGAATTGATGAAGAAGCCTACCGTATCGGACTTCAAATCGCCGACTACTCTCCTTTTTCAAAACACCGCTTCATTAAAAACCTCGCCCCCTTCATGAGGAGATATCATTGGTTCTAATCCAGAATACGCCCACCTCTTCCTATGAGCAGGAACGTTCGTATGAATTCGCTATAAAGCTAAAAATAGCAGCCCTTGCTTCGGGTCTGCTATTTTGGTCTTCCTCATTACCCATTCGAATTTAAGATTCACTTACTTTCTTCTCTCTATTTTCAAACTTGGCTGACATAAAACCAAGCACAGAACCAAAAACAGCTCCACCGAGCACTTCAACCGGCTGGTGGCCTAATAGTTCTTTCAATTCCTTCTCGCGCTCCACAAACTCAAAGCTTGGAAAGTCGAGAGCAATTTCAGCGAAATTATCCTCTAAGTCATTGACCAGTTTAGCAATTTCGCCTGTATGACGGCGAATGCCCTGCGCATCGTACATGACAATGACACCAAAAACGGTCGCCAGCGCTGTTTCAGGGTGGCGGGAGCCTTTATTAGCTGCTATGTAGGTGGTTAGCGCAGCAACCCCTGCCGAATGGGAACTCGGCATGCCACCGGTAGTCGCCACCTGTTTCACATCCCACTTACCTGTCAATCTTTTGTAAGTTACAATTTTGAGTGCCTGGGCAACCCCTATGGCGGTTAATGCTGTCAGTATTCCTCGGTTCATCTTCTGCATGTCGTTCACCCTTTACTTTACAATCTTTCTACTTTCTTATACTCATTTCATTACCCTAAATATAGTGTTTTATGCGGTGATTCATTAAATTCTTTCCATGGAATACGGCTTTCTTCTTTCGCTTTCAAGATCATTCGAACAGGTCCATAGACAATTGTTCTTCTGTCTGGCGCTCTCGTTCCTTCTCTTTCCGTTTCCTGCTTCCATGCTTTTTCAGCTGCTTTTGGGCTGTGGACTTTGCTTCATCAGTCTGCTGGACCGACCACAACAAGTCCCTTGCCTTTTTATTAGCAGAAGGGATATCAACAATAGGAGACGGGTAATCGAGTTCGTTAAAGTTCGGCAACTGCCAGGGCTGATGAATAAAGGATACTGGAATAGAACGAAGTTCAGGTACGAACCGCTTGATGAACGCCCCGTCCGCGTCATGATCAATCCCCTGTTTGACCGGATTATAAATACGTATCGTATTAAATCCGGTCGTGCCTGACTGCATTTGAATCTGGCTGTAGTGAATGCCTGGTTCATAATCCAGAAAAAGTCCTGCAAGTGCATGAGCCGGTTTTCGCCAGTCCAGCAGCAGCGTGTTGCAGACAAACGATACCACCATCGCACGCGATCTGAAATTGACCCAGCCGATTTCGTGCAGAGCTCTCATGGCTGCATCAATCATCGGGATGCCCGTCTGCCCGTTGTACCAGCGCGTAAAGGCTTCTTCATCCCACTCGGTGCGGATCTGATCAAATGCCGGGTTAATGGCGTGCTCTGTAATGGATGGATCGTCCTCCAGCCGCTAGATAAAATGACAATGCCAATGAAGCCGCGACATAAACATCTTCAAGTGCTTACGTCCTTTTGGAGAGGCGTCCATCTTTTCACGCGTTTTCTGTACCGCATAACGCATCGATAAGTTGCCCCAGGCGAGGTATGGGGAAAGCCGGCTGCACGATTCAGCTGAAGCCATTGGTTTTGAAATATGAAAATGATAGCACTGATACCGCTCGTCTAAGAAATCATTAAACGTGTGGTGAGCTCGACGTTCACCGCCAACCTGACCAGTTTCGATCAGCTTTCCTCCAACTTCAAAATGGTTGAGTACCTCCAGCTGATCCGTCAATAAATCAGGTGTCTTATCGGTCTCCACACAAGTGATGTGCTCTGATACAGGAATCAAGGGCTTATTCATAAACTGTTCCCAATAAGCTTGAAAATCATTCCTGGACTTCAATCGTCGTACTACACCATAATGCTGATACTCCCGGAAATCTAATCCGCGCTCTTTCATCCACTTATGCACACGCAGATCACGTTCGTATGTATGGGGTGTTCCGTTTTCTTCATGAGCATGTAAAATGAACTCACCAAAGGTACGATTTATGTCCTCTAAGACTTCCTCCATCTCGCCTATAGCTGTAAATAGATTGCCGCCTTTTTGCCGGAAACTTTTCTGAAGATCCATGAGGCTTTCTTTCACAAAATGAAAATGGCGTGCCGAGAGTTCCTGCCCCTGCCATATGGAAGGTTCTGCAATGTAGATAGGAAGAATCGGTTCGCCGCCCTGGACTGCCTTATAAAGCGGCTGATGATCGTATAAACGTAAATCCCGTTTCAACCAGACCACGTGCAGCATACCATCCACTCCTTGTTTATAGTATGTCCATTGTATAATTTAGACGCTGTGATTGCACGAATTGATGTTCCCCTTTTGTCTGTTAACTGCGTTAAACATTAGAGTCGATCTATAATAGGAAGACTTATTGAGCTAAAAGGCAGTATAGTTGAAGACTCAGTTTCGAGATAATGTGTGGAGAAAGGGGCTCGAGGGACCGGCTCGCTTTCCGCGGCCCTGCACGACGCAGGGTCGTTCGACGTTGCCACAGGACGTGGCGGTCTTAGTCGAACATCCCTTGTGCTGAGCTTCCTCGGGCTTAACAGCCCTGCGGGATCTCACCGATCATGTTGCTGATGCTGACAATCCATCCAGCTCAATCTGATCGAAGAATCCATTCAATTCTCTTAAATAATTCATGAGTACCGCCTCTTTCTTTTTTTATATAAAAACTCTTCCATATCTATTATCGATTTGGAAGAGCGTTTCGGTCTCATATTTTTTAATTTTTTTATATAGAGGGCACTTTTTTGTAATTAAGGAAGCCGCTCTACCTAATTAGATCAGCTTCCCATGGATTTGGATCGAAATTCTTAAAATTTGAAACCAAATACAGCCACATCAATCGCATTCACCCCGGAATCTTCCGGCACCTCTGCTTTCATGACCAAATCGAGACCAGGCGCATGATATGTTCGAGTAAGCTGTTCACCTGGACCAAGGATAAGTATATCCAGCACTAAAAAGTTAACCTGATCAACCTTTGTAATTAGTTTAAGAGTTACAGCCCCCTCTGAAACAATCCGGTTTCCCACAACGACCCGGATCGTGTAAAAAGGCTGAACGTGAATTCCACCAGCTTCCATTTCTGTCACCACTACCGTTTTCCCCGCTTCAATCGTCTGCCCGGCCGGTTCTGTCATAAAAAGAAGGTTATTTCCTCGTTGAGCTCGTTGAGACATGTAGCTCCCCTCTCATCCACTTTTTATATCCTATGAAGAATGAAGGGGAAAAGGAATGATTAGTTTATAGACACTCAACTTTTTAAAGCTCCTCTCTTGTCAGGCAGACTCCCGGCCATGTATTACGAGCCTTCCTTTCAAAGCTTCTTAAGCAGACCGTTACTCAAACAAACTTCTAAAAGCATTTCCTTGTAACCACCCTCTTCAAACTGAATCCCAATTTGATCTCCGCCGTACTCTTTAATCACACCAGGACCAAATTTACTGTGAATGACCTCTAGCCCTATATCAATATCATCGTGCTGAAGCAGACTTTCATCCGACAAGTCCGATGCGGCATACTTACTCTTCTTAGAAGAGGGGATTTCGCTCGCTGGCTGAACAATCTTTTTCACATTCGTTACAAATATCGACTCCGTCACCCGCTCACTGCCTTTATAGTGGTACGTCAGGAGTTCCAGGTTCGTCCGGGCCCGCGTCATCCCCACATAAAACAAACGTACCGCTTCTTCCATAGGGCCGTACTCTTTGTTACGGTAGCGCTCCATATCATTCTGGGACGGAACAACTCCATTAATGAGGTCGATCATATAAACCTTGTCATACTCCAACCCTTTAGCACTGTGAAAAGTGGTGAGCGTCAGATTGCTTTTATTTTTATTAAATTTAGACGTTTGTACGAGATGCTCCAGCTCCTTCAAGCGATTGGCGAAATCTTTTAACGTCCCCAGTCCTTCTGCGATCTTTTCCAACGTGTCGATGATGCCGAAAAGGTGTTCAGAGTTAAAGCCGAATTTCTCACACATTTTTTTGATCGCGTGGTCATATCCGAGCTTTTCACGGATCGTTCGAATGGCTTGATCTGGCGGCATTTGGTTGATGGATTGGAAAAGCTTCTGTGCTTTTGGAATGGCCTTCTTCTGGTAGGAAGGCAGCTCACTATCAAGCAGCGTGTCAAAAATAGACGTTTCTATCGGCATCTTCTTCAAGTAGGCGATCTGCCGCTTCGATATATAGGCATTGAATTTCATATGGATTCTTTCAAGAATATCAACTCTGCGGTCGTTATAAGTAAAGCGCATGAAATTCAGCATATCTTCAACGATCCAGTGTTTGAAAAACTTCGGGTCAATATCTTTCATATAAAAGTGGACCCCCGCTTTATCCAGCTTATCCGCAAGCGGAACCGCAGAAGCGTTATTCCTATAGAGGACAGCGACTTCCTCGCTAACTCCACTCTTTTTTATCTCTTCTGTCACATACTTCAACTGATCCTCATAATGATGCATCGTCTTGATAGCGACCGGCTGATCGGATGAATTGGACGTGAACATTTCCTTTGGATAACGGTTCTGGTTACGCTTAATGAACTGATTGGAAGCCTGGACGATCTCCTGCGAGGAGCGATAATTCTGCGACATCGTCATCACCGTGGCTCCAGGGTACTCCTTCTCGAACTGCAGAAGTTTCGTCACATCCGACCCACGCCACATAAAGATGGACTGGTCATCATCCGCTACCACACAAAGATTGTTTTGCGGCTGGGATAACAGCTTCACAATCTCATGCTGAACCACGGAATTATCCTGGCTCTCATCGGTTAGAAGATACTCGAATTTCTTCTGATATTTAGACAAAATGACCGCATCATCTAATAAATACTGATAGCAATACGTCAGCATATCGTCGAAATCCAGTAACAGTTGCGCCGAATGATTTTTCTTGAAGCGTTCATAGGCTTGATAGATGGAAACCGCATTTTTAACGGTGCAGGTGATTTTATCCAATTCCTTCCCAGAAGCCATCCGGTTTTTTACAAAGCTGATATAAGTCATCAGTTCGTCCATCTCGTCATCCGTCATTTGCGTGCCGTTCGTATCCTCATATATCTTTTTCAAAATAAATTTCTTATGCAGGGGTACCTCTGGACCGTCCCAGCCTTTTTTCCATTCGTCCTGCGGAACCTGCCCTTCGATCAGCTGAAAATCCTGATTTTTCTTACGCAGATACTCCCGAACGACCTGGAAGGCAAAGCTGTGAATGGTTGAAAAATGAACTTTTTCATTCGTTAAGCCGGAAAAGAACCGATCGAAACGCTCCGACATATCCCGGGCGGACGCTTTACTGAATGTGATCGCCATAATCCTGTCCGCTCTCACCTTTTTCTCCAGTAATAAATAGCCAATTTTCATATTAAGTGTGGTGGTTTTCCCTGAACCCGGGGACGCAAGCAGGAGCAGTGGCCCATCCGTGTGTAGAACCGCTTCTCTCTGCACGTCATTCAAACGCACACCAGTGCTTTCTTCCATGAATTCAAAGAAGTCCTTCGTCATAGGTACGTCCCTCCTTTCTATCCTTGCTACAAAGAAAAATAGATGGAAGAAGGGAGAGAGCCCCTTCTTCCATCTATTCCTATCAACCGATTGAGTACTTGCGCACCCAATATCCTTATTACATTATATCTCTTATAGGAGTGGGATTCTACCGCTAGGGAGTGAATTTAATGCTAAGAGTTTCGGAACCTTTTTCTTACATGAACAGCCCTGTTTATAATCGAGCGTTTATTTTTTCAAATAAGCTCCCGATACCGGAAGACTCAGTTTCGAGACAATTGGTGGAGCGGAAGGTCCTCCGGGGGACGATTTCGCTTTCCGCGGGCATGTGCTAAGCCTCATGTCCATCCCGCAGGAGTCTGCATCGCCCCCTCCGGACCTGGCCAAATCAGAAACTCGAAACCATTTAAGACATCGACGGGTTCATGAGAAAAAATCATGGGGGCATGAGGCTATTTCCAGGCTATGCCGGTGTGGAATAGCCTGTCATAAAAGTATTTAGGACCGATTAAGAAGGCGAGCATCCTCTCTTATAAAAGTGTCCGTTATTCTTACTCGGCTGGATTGGTGGGGAAATGGCGAGACTCCCATGGGAGAAGGGACTAGGTGAGATCCCGCAGGGAGTGAAACGAGCGAGGAAGCTCACCGTTCCCCCATAGGAAAGCGAGTTATTTCCCCACCAGCCCCCTCCCCATATGGTAACGGACCCGAGATATCTCGAAACTGAGTCTTCAACAATCGGTCCTATTGTGGTAAAACGCCTTATTGGGATTATCTGCGCTTAATTTAGGCTTCGGTATAAATTCTGCACAGCATCTTATACTAAATTTGAAAAGGAGGCGATATTGATGGCGAAGAGAACGAAGAAGAACGATCCGGAGCAAAAGCACAAAAATAGCTTCGATCCGAAGAAAGCTGACACTGAGTTTGCAGAAGGATTCGGCAGCGCAGAAGCCAATCGAATCCATAAAGAAGAAGCTAAACGCGCTAGAAAATCACATCGCCCTAACCAGGCTAATTAGGGTTATACAAAAGACTCCTTCCTATTGGAGGAGTCTTTTCCTTTTCACACTTCCGAAATCAAGCCATTCCCCCGTCTCTTACTCTATTAATTCTAACGCTTGATTTCACGGTCCCTATGTTAAAATAATAGAGAAGGATTATAAGCTTAGGAGTGGACGATTGATGGACAAAAAAGATATTGCAGATATCCGCAGACAGTTCAAAGTGGATAACGATCTGATGAAAATCTCAGATATTTTTAACGTATATATTATGAAGGAAACGACCGATATTTATCATCACCAGAGCCAGCCATTTGAAATGCTCGACCAGGACCAGCAGGAACTGTTTATGAACAATTTCAAGAAGGTACTGACCGGGCAGCTGGATGAAAAATTATTTGAACTGAAATTTGTGCGCGAAGCCGAAGACCATAGTCAGCTTATATTACATAAAGGGCTATTGAGCACGAATCTCGAGGACTGGAAGGAACAGATGCTTACGATGACCGAAAAGATGATCCGGGACAATCCTTATGAAAAGGATGTCGTCATCACTTTCATCCGCGCCGAATACTTAAAGCCGGCGAAGCGCCGTAATGACGAAGCAGAAGAAAGTGAACGGGATGCTGTTTATTCCAATTCCTTTATTCTGTGCAGTGTCAATCAGACACAGGAGCCTAAAAAAGAGATCCAGTTCGACTACGTGGAGAAAGAATTCAAGTATAAAATTGAGGTAGATCCTGTCATTGACCTCAAGAATCCGATGACTGGATTTCTTTTCCCAACCATCACAGACGGGGCTTCTGATGTGAATCACGTTCTTTACGCTTCTGGTAAAGCTAATGAACCAGACTACCGCTTCATTGAAGACGTCTTAAACGGCGAAGAAATCATGACAGCGAAAGAAGATAAGGCGGTTTTCGAGGAAGTTATTAAAGATGTCGTCGGCGACCAGCTTAACCCTTCCACCCTCGCCAGTGTGTACGGAGAAATTAACCGCGTCGTGGAAGAGAATGAAGAAGATGAACCTCCAAGACTTGATTACAAGGACGTGGAGCGTGTTCTGAATCAGAGCGGAGAAAAAGTTGACTCTGAAAAAGTGAAAACCGCTTTCCAGCGCGTTACCGATAACGAAACGTATGAGCTCAAAGCAAGCAGTATTGTTCCTAAATATAAAACTAAATCGATCAAAATCAACACCAAGATCGCTAACATTTCCATCAGCCCTCAGGACCTGGAATATGTGAGACAGGTGAACTACAAAGGGAAACGCTGCATTATGATTGAAGTAGAAGAAGATGCAGAGATTGATGGATTTAAGATGCTTCCGGAAGCATTTGGAGAGTAAAACCTACTACCGCCACAAACAAAAACCAACACAGAGATTTCGCTCGATCTCTGTGTTGATTTTTATTTTTTAGCAAATCTAATAAATGAAGAAAGGAGAATTCCTCTGCTTTCTAAAGAAAAACTTGAAAACAACCAAATTTGGATTTATTTTATTTTCATGATTGCAGCGGCAGGTTTCGGTTTCCTTATGCCACGGTCCGCAGAAAGTCTGGAATCGATTATTTCAATTGTTATAGCTTTACTGCTTTATAGTATGTTTTCTCAAATTCCGTTTACTTCCCTGAAAGAATCACTAGGCGATAAAAAGTTTCTCAAAGCTCTATTAACGACCAATTTTATCATGGTACCGATCGTGGTCTGGCTGCTGGCTCGATTGTTACCACAAAACCCTGAACTTTTGATAGGGTTTTATCTTGTGTTATTAACCCCGTGCATTGACTATGTCATTGTTTTCACTGCGCTAGGAAAGGGTGATGAGAGGCTCATGTTAGCTTCTACTCCCATTTTACTGGTCATACAGCTAGTGCTTTTACCTTTTTACTTATGGTTGTTTATGGGAAGGGGCGCAGCAGGAATCGTAGATCCTTCCCCTTTCCTGGAAGCCTTTTTTGGGCTCATTTTCATTCCTCTTATCACCGCAATCTGTATCCAATTAGCAGCAAAGAGATACCGCATAGGGGCAAAGATTTTAAGTGGTTCAGCCTGGCTGCCTGTTCCGTTTATGGCTTTCACGCTCTTTGCAGTTGCAGCTTCTCAATTACCAAAATTACCGGCCTATGCAAGTGATGTTGTGAAAGTTGTCCCTCTTTACGTGGCTTTTATGATCATTATGCCTTTCCTATCTAAGTTCGCAGCGAAATGGTTTCAATTAGGCACGAAGTCAGGTCGCACCCTTATTTTCAGCAGCTCCACCAGGAACTCTTTAGTTGTGCTCCCCCTCGCCTTTTCACTACCAGAGATAGGGAACATGGTGGCAGCTGTGGTCATCACACAAACCATTGTAGAACTAATTAGCGAACTGATCTACGTTCGCTTTGTGCCACATGTGTTGCTTAGAGATGAACAAACGAATTGAAACCAAAAAATCTCCCCTGACGCACAATTACGCGGGGAGAATGATTACAGACCGGAAGGGGGTAAAAGCAAATAAGCTTCTTACTCCCACTATCATTTATATTTTCAGTCAGAAAATATAAACCGTTCATTTAGATATCTCGTTACATGATGCAGATGTTTATTCCAGGCAGAAGCATTCCGGTAATGGTAGACAATGGCTTCTTCTTCAGAACCAGGCTGATAGGTCCGTGGTAGTTCATCCCACGTTTTCACCCCTGCCAGATAAGAGAGGATAAATGGGTTTTCTTCCTCTGCATCAGAAAGAAAATCTTCTATCAATTCCGGAGGGTGGCCCTCTTCAATCGTTAGCAGAGCTTCCGAGTAAGCTCCCCACGTACCATCCTCCGGGTATTTTCGAAGAAGCTCTTCAGCTTTCTCAAGCCGGCCAGACTTCATATACAACGGAAAGATTTCCTGCCGGATACCCTGGTTATCAGCTTTATTATACTCGAGCAGTTCTTCATAAAATTTAATCGCGCGATCCAGGTCGCCTTCTTCTGCATAAACGGAAGCCAGTAGCTCTTGAGCTCTCATAAATGGCCGTGCTGTCACGTCATTCCACAGTTCTCCACTATTTAAATCCAGATCGTTATAGAGAGCATCGTTGGATGCTTCATAGAGGAGGCTTAATTTCTTTAATGGCTCCGCTTCAAGATAAGCTTGCAGGACACGAGCATCCACCGAGTTTGGATATAGGCGAAGAGCTTCATCGACCAGCTGCTTTCTTTTATCTTCGGTCTCTGCCAAATAGGCATCATAAGCCAGCAGTTGTGCTTTTTCGTCATCTGTTTTTGGAACGAAGGTCTTCTGGGAATTAGCCTGTATGAAGCTTTCCACTTCTTGTCTTGTGGAAAAATTCTCCCTGGAAAGTCTAGCGATCATCTCATAATTAGCGCGTTCTGCTGCTACTTCCCAGCTCGGGAACGTAAATTGAGAATAAGCGGGACCAGATGACGGTTGATCCGTTTCTCCATAGTCTTTAAGTAAGTTAAAATAAGCATCATCCATTTCTTCCACACGCCGGGAAATACTATTCGGACTTACTCCATACTTCTGGGCAATCTCTTTTTGAGTAACAGGCTTAAAATAGCCGAAATGAGGATTATCCTTATAATAGTATTCCAGTGTGGCAGTGAACACTTCGGGTTTACGGATGGTCGGTAAATAATGATCGCAGTAATACATCCACAGGTAGTGGAGATGAGTATAGTTATCCTGATGCTTGATCACAGGATCAATCTTCTGATCTAACAACCAAAGAACTTCTTTCTCCGTCTCACTTCCGTCCCAGCTGTCTGCGATGTTTTCATTCACATCGTACTGAAGAAATTCGACCAGATAATCCGAGAAATGAGCAGTAAAGAAATCTGCAATACTCCCTTTGGTATTACTCTCTTCATATTCTTTTTTCACATAACCGGAAAAGGAGGAAAACATCTTTGGACTCACACCTAACGCGGTTGGAACGAATTGATAATAATTGCCCCAGTCCATCAACACTCCAAAATAATGGTTCATTATTTCCTCTTCAGGCTCAACTAGTACCGAGAAATCAACCTCATACACTTCTTCCGTCCATTCCCGCTCTACTTTCTGAACCAAGCCGTTTCCTTTTTCAACCACAGTAAACAAGCCAGGAATCGATTGAGGCCAGTTTTCTAATGCTTTTCGCGTAGCTGGACGAGAGATACCTTTCTTAACTTGCTCTACATATTCCTGTATTACAGTCTGCCCACGAGCATTGGTCTGAAAAATGGTCTTATCCGCAATCCTCATGCTAACTTTAATTTCCTCTAAATGATCAGAGGGATCCTCAAAATTTAATAGATAAGGATAGTGATCCATTATATAATCCTGAAATCGAAAATATAATTGATCCAGTTCTTCTTTAACTACTGTGCCAGTTAGACTGACTATCTTTTTATCCCCGCAGCACTTTTTGTACTTCTTTCCGCTGCCGCACGGACACGGATCATTTCTTCCAGCTTTCATACCGCACACATCCCTTCTACCTATATTATAACGAGAGTTTAGGCGAGATGGAAGAGAGCTAGAATGCCCTGCAAAACCATCATCATGCGAAAAAATAATAAAAGGATAAGAACCTCGTCTGCCCGGAGTTCTTACCCTCACTATTTAAGCTCATTTATTTTTGGATAAAGCCTTGAATCACATGACCGATCCCGTTATGTCTTTCTCCTTCGTTTCGTTCAGCCTCTCCGTAATAAAAATGAAGACATTTATAATCCTTGATCCAACTAAGGACATCTTCTGCGGCATAAAGCATCTCTGTTGATTTTGGACCGCCTGTTCCATAAGACAGTTGCTCTTCAGAATAAACTTCGAAAAGGATATGTCCTCCCGGCTTTACAGAACGGATCAATTGTTCCATCAGAAACAATTGATCCTGCTTCGGTACGTGACCAAATACCATAATGGCTGCATCAAACTGATCCGACTCCATCTCCATTTCGGTTAAGTCGCCTTGAACCGTTTCTATGCGGACACCTTCTTCCTTCGCTAACTGCAGTGCTTTATTCAACCCTTGATCAGATTGATCCAGAATAGACACGTCATGTCCCATTTTGGCCAAATAAACCCCGTTACGTCCTTCTCCCTCAGCAAAGCATCCGATTTTGCTATTTTTAGGAATCCGCTCACTCATATCTTTAATAAAAGCATTAGGCTGCCTTCCATAGGCATAATCAGGCTCGGAAAATCTTTGATCCCACATTTCTTTAGACATATTACATACACCCTATTGTATAGTGCTTCAACAAGTATAACATTTTAATTTTCTTCCATATAGGAATGAAAATTACCTTCTAGCCTGCCGTATTTACATAATTCCAGTCCTTTATCATGATTTAAAACCTTACAACTATGTAGATCGCCACAAAGACGGATCCCTACTTGATGGGTTCCGTCTTTGTGGTATCCCCTCTTCACCATAAGTGATAGTTACAATCCTCTATTTAATGCGGTCGTCCATCTGTTTACTCGTTTTGTTTATCGTAATTCTTTCTTCTCCCGTACTCGGCTGGACAGCATCTCTTCCTTTTTGAATATTGCGTTTCGATTTAGATTTCTTGCTCATATTTACTCACTCCTATTTTAAATAATTGAACAAGCTTAGTTTGACCTAACATGACTGTCTTATGTGCCGTTTAATGGTTACCTATAATGAAATCACTATAGAGTGTTTGTACCCCCTTTTGAGCACTAGAAGAAATCTTATCTATTTAAAAACGATAAAATCTACTTTCAATTCAGTAAATTTGTTAAAATAAGAGTTAAGAGAATCTCAATTCCCCCATGATAAACTTCAGTTTATTATCAATCTGCTGCGCCCGCATCCCTGGTTTTTGGCCTAATTGAAAATAATCTTTTCGGAATCTATGCATCTCGCTTTCAATTTAAGTAGTAATTTATTATAATTATAATCTAAGATCGATTATAATTAGTTTTTCCAACATAAGAAGGGAGAATTTATACATGGATAAAAACGAAATGAATAGCAATCAGCCCGAGAAGTGTCCGGTTATGCACGGAAAAACGGAGGAAGAGAATGCCGTTACGACGACTAAAGTTGGTACGACCAATAAAGATTGGTGGCCGAACCAGCTGAATCTGCACATATTAAATCAGCATGATAAGAAGACCAACCCTATGGGTGAAGATTTTGATTATGCGGAAGAATTCAAAAAGCTCGATTATGATGCCTTGAAACAGGATTTAAAAGAGCTTATGACAACCAGCCAGGACTGGTGGCCTGCTGACTATGGACACTATGGCCCGCTATTCATACGTATGTCATGGCACGCAGCCGGTACGTATCGTACAGGCGATGGACGAGGCGGCGGAGCTACAGGATCACAGCGTTTTGCTCCGCTTAACAGCTGGCCCGATAATGCGAACTTGGATAAAGCTCGCCGTCTGCTGTGGCCAATCAAACAGAAATACGGCAACAAGATTTCATGGGCCGACTTACTCGTCCTTACTGGTAATGTGGCGCTTGAATCCATGGGCTTGAAAACGTTTGGCTTCGGCGGAGGACGTGAAGACGTCTGGCACCCTGAAGAAGATATCTACTGGGGTAATGAAAAAGAATGGCTTGGTGACAACCGTTATTCAGGCGACCGCGAGCTTGAAAATCCGCTTGCTGCCGTTCAAATGGGTCTTATCTATGTAAACCCTGAAGGACCAAACGGACATCCAGATCCCCTTGCAAGTGCGCGCGATATTCGCGACACATTTGGACGCATGGGAATGAATGATGAAGAGACTGTTGCCCTTATCGCCGGTGGTCATACCTTTGGTAAAGCACACGGAGCTGGCGATGCAGAAGCCAATGTAGGCGCAGCACCAGAAGCAGCTGATATTGAAGCGCAGGGATTAGGCTGGCAAAGCAGTCATGGCAGCGGTAAAGGCCGTGACACGATCACGAGTGGCGTAGATGGTGCCTGGACTCCTAACCCAACGGTATGGGACAACGGTTACTATGATCTATTATTCGGCTACGAGTGGGAACTTACGAAGAGTCGAGCAGGTGCCAATCAATGGGCTCCCGTTAACCCTAAAGAAGAGGACCTTGCTCCAGATGCAGAGGATTCCTCTGAACGCGTTCCTACATTTATGACAACAGCGGATATGGCGCTGCGTGAAGATCCAACTTATGAAAAAATTTCACGCCGTTTCCACGAAAATCCGGATGAATTTGCCGATAAATTCGCTCGCGCCTGGTTCAAACTGCTCCACCGCGACATGGGACCTAAAGCGAGATATCTAGGCCCTGAAGTTCCAGATGAAGATTTAGTATGGCAGGATCCAGTTCCAGATGTGAATTACACCTTAACGGACGCTGAAATCGCTGACCTGAAGGAGAAAATTCTAAGCTCTGGACTGACTGTAAGCGAGCTCGTGAAAACAGCATGGGCTTCTGCCAGCACATTCCGTAAATCCGATATGCGCGGCGGCGCGAATGGTGCCCGCATCCGTCTAGCCCCTCAGAAAGACTGGGACGTAAACGAACCGGAGCAGCTGGCCAACGTCATCTCTGTTTATCAAGACATTCAAAATGACCTTGATAAAAACGTCAGCCTTGCTGATTTGATTGTACTTGGCGGTAGTGCCGCCATTGAGAAAGCAGCCAAGGATGCCGGTGTGAACGTAACCGTTCCATTTGCGCCTGGACGAGGCGATGCTACTCAAGAACAGACAGATGAAGAAAGCTTTGAAGTACTTGAGCCGATGGCCGATGGATTCCGTAACTATGAGAAGAAGAAATATGCGTGGAGTCCAGAGGAACTATTAGTAGATAAAGCTCATCTATTAGACCTTTCTGCACCAGAAATGACCGTTCTCGTCGGCGGTATGCGCGTACTTGGCGCAAACTACAACGACACTGAACATGGTGTATTCACAGACCGCGTCGGCACACTTACGAACGACTTCTTCGTAAACCTGCTGGACATGGGAATCGAATGGCATCCAACCGAATTCAACACCTATGAAGGACGTGACCGTCAAACAGGAGAGCTCGTGCGCACAGCCACACGTGTCGATCTTGTCTTCGGTTCAAACTCCATCCTGCGTTCCTACGGGGAAGTCTATGCACAGGATGACAACAAAGAGAAATTTGTGCGTGACTTCGTAAATGCATGGGTGAAAGTTATGAATGCAGATCGTTTTGATTTGAAAGCAAATAAAGATTCCTTGGCGTATCATAACGCATAATTTAAATAAACCCCACACCAGGATGCCGTAATGGCATTCGGTGTGGGGCTTTTTTTAAGCAGTGGGAAGGTTTCGGCGCTTCCTTGATGAAGAACAGATCCTTCTCACACTAAAGAAAGAGCATCTGATCCTCTTTCTTATATATTATTATTGTTTAACTTACCTGTCACGGCGTTCTTTAATGCTGTAGTTTGTATGAGCAACAACGGTTTTTTCGAATTCTAAATTGCGCTCGTGGAAATCCTCCATAATGGTCATGTCGCAAACAACAGAGTTTTGTAATCTAGCAGAAGTTACGACAGCCTCAATCTGTTGGCCATCTTTTTCGAAAGTAATGATATCGCCTTCCGTTGCTTTGTCTTCTTCTTTTACTTTCAGTTCTTCTTCTGACTCTTTCTTTTTAAACGCAGCATCCATTAAATTTTTGCTTACATTTTCATCAGCCATGAGAAACTCCCCTTCCTAGTGAATGTAATGTTCGCTTGTGTCAAGATTCAGGCCAAGGATTTTCTTATCTATACCCGTAATCAAGGACTCTCATTCTTCTTATAGTATTACTCTAACACGATTCTTTTGTAGAAGCATGGGGACAGCGCTTCCAATTAAAGAATTAGTATTCAACTCCAAATACCAAAAAAAAGCAAGGCCCCCCTGCTTTTCCTTCATTCATCCATTTCCACTACTCTTACTGCCTTACTTCCACAGTTTTTGCATTTACCCTCTAACATCACACCCATAGGATGATCCACGATAATAAAATCTGTGATGGTCACTGCATCCTTACAGGATCGGCAAAAAACGTTTGCTATAAGTTGCTTTCTTTCATTTTCAGGTATGGCTAACCACTTTTTATTCGCTTCCATTCAAGCACCTCCTAAAAGAATATCATTTAAGTCTTACTTATCTGTTCTCTCAAGCCACGTCACACACTCCACATGACTCGTCTGCGGGAACATATCCACCGGCTGAACCTCCTGTGTCGCATATCCTCCATCCTCAAGCACACGTAAATCACGCGCGAGCGTTGAAGGGTTACACGATACATAGACGATACGCTCCGGTTCCATATCAAGCATAGCTTTAAGCAGTTCTTCAT
This sequence comes from Halobacillus sp. B29, assembly GCF_052246755.1. Classification (NCBI taxonomy): domain Bacteria; kingdom Bacillati; phylum Bacillota; class Bacilli; order Caryophanales; family Bacillaceae; genus Halobacillus; species Halobacillus sp. B29. The sequence continues at coordinate 69,961 of NZ_JBQQCM010000001.1, read as the reverse complement.
CACAGCCTTTACGTGGTGGATCGACTACGATCACGTCCGGACGGAGTCCCTGGTTGCGCCACCATGGCATCAGCTCTTCGGCCTGTCCGACGTAAAATTCGGCGTTGTCCATTTTATTCAGACGGGCATTTTTCTTCGCGTCGGTGACGGCTTCGGGAACGACTTCGACGCCGTACACTTTCTTCGCTTGCTGGGCCAGGAAAAGAGAAATCGTGCCGATGCCGCAGTAGGCGTCAATGACGGTTTCGCCTCCGCGAAGGTCAGCGTATTCGAGCGCTTTGTCATATAGATTCTTCGTCTGGGTCGGGTTGACCTGATAGAACGATTTCGGTGAGATCATGAATTTAATATCGCCGATCATATCGTAGATGTATTCGTCGCCCCAGATAACTTTGGTTTCTTTGCCGAGAATTACATTTGTCTTCTGATTGTTCACGTTATGCACGATTGACTTCACGCTTGGAAAAGCATCACGGATCTCATCAATCAGCTTGTCCTGTTCAGGCAGGTTCTTCGTTTTGGTTACGAGCACAATCATAATATCTTTTGTCGTCTGCCCGGTGCGGACCATAATATGACGCAGCGTACCGCGGTGGGTGTCTTCATCATAAGCTGAGATCCCTAGCTCCGTGGCAATACGCCTTACGGTTTCCACCATCCGGTCGTTCAGTTCATCCTGAATGATACACGTATCCATATCGATAATATTGTGGCTGCGCTTCTGATAAAAGCCGGTCTTGAGCTGGCCGTCTTCTTTCTGTCCGACGGGAATTTGAATTTTATTACGGTAGCGCCACGGATCGGCCATTCCGATCGTTTCGTGGACAGGAACGTGTTGGAGGTGTCCGATTTTCTTCATCGCGTTTTTCACCTGGTTGTGCTTCATCTCAAGCTGCATGCTATAGCTCATATGCTGCAGCTGGCAGCCGCCGCACTGGTAATACACATCACATGGCGGCTCAACACGGTCTTCGCTTTCTTCTTTTACATTCAAGAGCTTGCCGAAGCCAAAGTTCTTTTTCACTTTGACGACTTTTACTTCGGCTTCTTCCCCGGGAAGACCATACGGTACGAAGAGCGGATAGCCATCCACTTTCCCTACCCCATTGCCTTCATGGGTTAAATCCTCAAACGTCAGGTGTATGGTCTGGTTTTTCTGTACGGGCGGCTTTGGTTTCGCCATCATTTATCCGTCCTTTTCTAGTTAGACTCTGTGTTCGTAGTTTATCACAAATCCTGTTGTTTCATGAAACCATTAGAAAACGCCGCTGCCCCGGATAGGACAGCAGCGCTTCACGATTCTTCTAATTCGCCTGGAAATTTATCCTTCGGTAAGAAGAAATCCAAGTGGCGGTATAGATTCACAAATTCTCCCGGCATCATGCCGCCGAACTCCCCATCAATGTTCAACTGCATTTTCTCATCCGTCTTCACCTTCACGCGGCTTGCGGTGGTGTGAATGAACTTCGGATGGTTCAAATGGTTGCCTTGAATTGCGAGTGTGGCGAGACGGACGAATTCGGCAATGTTCATTTTTTCAATAATCATTAAGTCGAACAATCCATCATCCATGCGGGCCGATGGAGCCAGTTTCTCCAGGCCGCCGACGGAGTTTGTATTGGAAACGAGAAATAACATGATCTCTCCTTCATACCATTTGCCGTCATACTCTATTTCGACGCGTGTTGGACGGATCGAAGGCAGCATTTCAATTCCTTTAAGATAATAGGCCAGCTGCCCGATCATAGTTTTCAGCTTGCTTGGGACTTCATAGGAAACCTCGGTGATCTTTCCTCCACCTGCAATGTTCATGAAATAATGACCGTTCACGCGGCCGATATCAAGTGGCTGGGTGTGTTCTTCCAGAATGATATCAACGGCCTTATGAATGTTCCTTGGTATATTTAACGCACGTGCAAAATCGTTCGTTGTCCCGACTGGAATGATCCCGAGCTTCGGTTTGTGGTCCTGTTCGGCAAGACCATTAATCACTTCATTAATGGTTCCATCACCACCGGCAGCAACGACTACATCAAACTCCCGATCCACAGCGTATTTTGCAGCTTCGATCGCGTCCCCGGCACAGGTGGTTGCATGTGTCGATGTTTCATAGCCGGTTTGTTCAAACCGCTGCAGAATATCAGGGAGGACTTTACGAATGAGTTCTCTCCCAGAGGTCGGGTTATAAATTATTCGAGCACGTTTCATGGTATGACCCCCTCATCCAGGCTTGTTCCATAGAACATCATAGCTCTTTTTCCTGAATTTGAAAACACTTTTTATAGTATATGATGGGTTTTCCTCATCCATACGAAAGCACGCACCAATCGCCGTGCGTGCTTTCGCTTAACCTATTGGCAGGCTTTAACGCTTCTCCATTTCAGCCAAAATAATTTTGTTTACCATCGGTGGGTTGGCCTGACCTTTGGTTTCTTTCATTACTTGACCGACAAGGAATCCGAGCGCTTTATCTTTACCGTTTTTATAATCCTCAATGGACTGTGGATTGTTATCCAGAATCGTCGTTACGATTTCGGTCAGCTGACCTTCATCGGAGATTTGGACGAGTCCTTTATCTTTAACGATCTTCTCAGGATCGCCGCCTTTTTCAACCAGTTCGCTGAAGACTTTCTTTGCAATCTTGGATGAAATCGTGCCATCTTCGATCAGCTTGATCATCTTCGCGAGTGAAGCTGGTGTAAGGGCAAGTTCATGAAGCTCTTTATAGTTCTTGTTCATATAAGCGGAAACTTCGCCCATCAGCCAGTTGGATGCCTGTTTAATATCGGCTCCCTCAGCAATGGCTTCTTCAAAGAAGTCGGATAGTTCTTTGTTATTGGTCAGCACCATCGCATCGTATTCTGGAAGATCGAGTTCTTCGATATAACGCTTCTTACGGGCAGCTGGAAGCTCAGGAATCTGATCGAAAATGCGCTGTTTCCAGGCTTCATCAATATGCAGAGGCACAAGATCCGGCTCGGGGAAGTAACGGTAATCGTCAGAACCTTCTTTCACACGCATAAGAATGGTTTCTTTTGTCTGCTCATCATAACGGCGTGTTTCCTGAAGGATTTCTCCACCGGAAAGCAGTTCTTTCTGCTGGCGCACTTCTTCAAACTCAAGTCCTTTTTGTACGAAAGAGAAAGAGTTCAAGTTCTTAAGCTCGGTCTTCACACCAAACTCTTCCTGACCGATCGGGCGGATCGACAGGTTGGCGTCACAACGAAGCGAGCCTTCTTCCATTTTACAATCAGAAACGCCTGTGTACTGGATGATATTTTTCAAAGCTTCCAGGTACGCGTAGGCTTCTTTTGGTGAACGGATGTCCGGCTCGGATACGATTTCGACAAGCGGTGTACCCTGACGGTTGTAGTCCACAAGGGAGTAACCATCATCACTGTGGGTCAGCTTACCGGCATCTTCCTCCATGTGAAGACGCGTAATGCCGATGCGTTTTTTCTCGCCATCCACTTCAATATCAATATAGCCGTTTTCCCCGATTGGCTGATCAAATTGGGAAATCTGATACGCTTTCGGGTTGTCCGGATAGAAATAGTTTTTACGATCAAATTTCGTGTCGGTCGCGATATCACAATTTAGAGCCATAGCAGCTTTCATCGCATAGTTGACGGCTTCTTCGTTCAATACAGGCAATACGCCCGGGTACCCGAGGTCAATCGGGTTTACGTTCGTATTCGGCTCATCTCCGAACATGTTCGGGGACGGGCTGAAGATTTTAGATGCCGTTTTTAATTCTACGTGGACCTCTAGGCCAATTATTGTTTCAAAATTCATGAGCGCGCACCTCCAAGGGACGGGCGTTGTTTATGGAATTCAGTAGCCTGTTCGAAGGCATGAGCGGTACGATACACACTGCTTTCATCAAAGTGGTTTCCGATGATTTGCAGACCGATCGGAAGACCATTGGAAGAGAAGCCGCATGGAATTGAAATACCAGGCACGCCTGCCAGGTTCACAGGGATCGTCAGGATATCGTTCGCATACATCGTCATCGGATCATCGACTTTATCGCCTATTTTAAAGGCTGGTGTAGGCGTCGTCGGCCCGATAATTACGTCGTAATCCGCGAACACTTTTTCAAAATCGTTCTTAATCAGCGTACGTACCTGCTGAGCTTTTTTATAATAAGCATCGTAGTACCCTGAGCTTAGCGCGAACGTTCCAAGCATGATCCGGCGCTTCACTTCGTCACCGAAGCCTTCAGCACGGGAGCGCTTGAACATGTCGAGCATGGTTTCCGCATCTTGTGCGCGCTTGCCGTAACGAACACCGTCAAAACGGGCCAGGTTGGCAGAAGCTTCGGATGATGCGATCAAGTAGTACGTGGATAGAGCGTATTTGGAGTGCGGAAGAGATACTTCTTCCCATGTTGCTCCAAGCTCTTCATATTTCTTAAGGGCAGCTTGAACGGCTTCCTTCACTTCAGAAGAAACACCTTCACTTAGGTATTCTTTTGGTACAGCGATTTTCAACCCTTTGACGTCACCTGTCAGAGCTTCACTGTAATTTGGAACCTCAACGTTCGCTGATGTCGAATCCATCTTGTCGTGTCCGGCAATGGTTTCCAGCAAGAACGCGTTGTCTTCCACATTGCGTGTGATTGGACCGATTTGATCCAAAGAGGAAGCAAAAGCGACTAAACCGAAACGGGAGACACGGCCATATGTTGGTTTCAAACCGACAACTCCGCAGTAAGCGGCTGGCTGACGGATCGATCCGCCGGTATCGGAACCGAGTGAATAAGGAACTTCTCCAGCTGCAACGGCCGCTGCTGAACCACCGCTTGATCCACCTGGAACGTAATCGGTATTCCAAGGGTTACGAACCGCGTCGTAGCTTGAGTTTTCATTAGAAGAACCCATAGCAAACTCGTCCATGTTGAGTTTACCAATGGTAATGGACTTCGCGTCATTCAACTTATTGACGACCGTAGCATCGTACAATGGATCGTTAAAATTACTTAGAATCTGGCTTCCTGCTGTGGTGCGGAGACCTTTGGTTACGATGTTGTCCTTCACACCAATTGGCAGACCGAACAGTTTAGCGGCGCTGTCGCCTCGCTGCTGATCGAGTTCTGCAGCCTGGGCGCGGGCGGCTTCTTCATTTAGCGTTAAGAAAGCCTTCACTTGCCCGTCTACCTCTTCAATTCGTTTATACGACTCGTCTACAAGATCCGTTACTCGGATTTCCTGATTATGTAGCTTCTCTTGAAGCTCACGTAATGTATAGTCAAATAGAGACATGATCAAACCTCCTATTCCAGTACCGATGGCACTTTGAATTGTCCATCTTTGTGCTCGGGTGCGTTATTAAGTACATCTTCTTTGTTCAGCCATTCTTTAGGCTCGTCTTTACGTAACACATTCTTCAGATCCAGTACGTGGGTGGTAGGAGCTACTCCCTCTGTGTCGAGTTCATTCAGCTGCTCGGCGTATGTAATAATATCGTCGAGCTGTTTGGTGAATGTATCGGCTTCGTCTTCTGAGATAGCAAGGCGTGCCAGGTTGGCTACGTGCTTCACTTCGTCTTTACTAATTCTTGACATAATGCGACCTCCATTTCGATCTCACATAATATATGATCATACCAAATATACGGCTTATGAATCAACGTGCGCTATTTTTACCCTTCTTATCTTAACATAAATGGTCTCCGGCTGTCTTAGCGTGCGCCGGTCTCCCTCAAATTAAACCTTTCCTTAGCCCAGCTTGTCCAACTAACCTTTTTGAGATCCGCTCATTATGATGTCGGAAAAATACTTGTAACCACTTATGATATATAAATTAAAAGCTCTGTCAGTGTTCCGGATTGATATCTAAGTAACGCTCCTATTACTTGAAGAATTGATTTCGAGGTGTTTGTTGAGCGGAAGGTCCGGAGGGGGACGATTTCGCTTTCCGCGGGCATGTGGTAAGCTTCCTCAGGCTTCGCCTTCCGGGATCTTACCGATCATGTTCATCCCACAGGAGTCTACATCGTCCCCCTCCGGACCTATCCAGATCAGAAACTCGAAACCACCAAAACACCGTTTGCTTGGTGAGAAAAAAGTATGGGATGAGGACTGTATTTTCATGCTAGAACGATGTGAACAAGCTTGTTATAGAAGCATTTAGGACCTATTTAGAAGGAGAGCATTATCTCTTCTGGAAGAGTCCGTTATTCTTCCGTGGCTGTGTTGGTGGGGAAATGGCGAGACTCCCATGGGAGAAGGAACTAGGTGAGATCCCGCAGGGAGTGAAACGAGCGAGGAAGCTCACCGTTCCCCCATAGGAAAGCGAGTTATTTCCCCACCAACCCTATACCTTTTAAGTGACGGACCACGATTTGTCTCGAAACTGAGTCTTCCAATCCGGCCCTTTTCTTTAACAAGTCTTTTACTAAAAATCAACATTAGACTTTAAAAGAGCGAAACAAAAAAAGATCTCCGGAAGTCCGGAGATCTTTTTAGCAGACTCATCTAATTAACGACGGGCTGCTTCATCAAATTCTTCAATAATTTCTTTCGGCGGTTCACCTGCAGCACTAACTGCAATGGCTACAATTAAGTTCAAGATGAAACCAGGTACGATTTCATAAAGATCAAAGATACCGCCGCTCAGGAAGTCACCCCATACAACAACGGTTACCGCACCGACAATAATACCGGCAAGGGCACCGTTACGGGTAATGCCTTTCCAGAACAAGGACAAGATGATGATCGGACCGAATGCGGCACCGAACCCTGCCCAGGCATACGATACAAGATCAAGTACAGAACTGTCCGGGTTTCCGGCAATCAATACGGCAATTAAGGCGATACCGGCAACCGCAACACGTCCAACCCATACAAGCTCACGCTCAGTTGCGTTTGGACGGAACAGCGCTTTATAGAAGTCCTCTGCAAGAGCAGAAGAAGATACAAGCAGCTGAGAGTCAATCGTACTCATAATAGCAGATAGGATCGCTGCAAGCAGGATACCTGCGATGACAGGGTGGAACAGAATTTGTGAGAAGGTAATGAAGATCTTCTCAGCATCGGCAAGCATCTGTACGCCGCCTTCACTCATAACTTCTGCATTGAACGTGCTTAAATCACTAATATCCGCTGTGTTAATGTAAGCAAGTCCTACAAGACCTGTGAAGATCGCCCCGTAAAGACCTAGAACCATCCAGCCTACACCGATAAAGCGGGCTTTCGGAACATCTTTAGGTGAACGAAGGGCCATGAAACGTACAAGAATGTGAGGCTGCCCGAAATAACCAAGACCCCAGGCCAGAGATGAAATAATAGCTAATGCGCCTACACCCTGTACCATGTTCAAGTGAGCCGGGTCGATTTGACCAACAGCATCGACAGCGTTGTTCCAGCCGCCAAGTTCAGAGATAGCTACAATTGGCACAGCAATTAGAGCCAGGAACATAAGGATACCCTGAACAAAGTCTGTCCAGCTTACGGCCAGGAATCCTCCAAGGAAAGTATATGATATCGTTACAATAGCTCCGAGCCAAAGAGCTTGTGTATAGCTTAATGCAAAGGAAGCTTCGAACAGCTTCGCGCCGGCAACCATACCGGAAGAGGTGTAGAATGTGAAGAATAATAAAATAACGGCTGCGGAAATAACACGCAGAATGTGGGATTTATCACGGAAACGGTTCTCAAGATAGTCCGGTACCGTAATGGAATCGTTCGCCACTTCTGTAAAGACACGCAGGCGGCGGGCAACAAACTGCCAGTTTAGATAAGCACCAATAGCGAGACCTACACCAATCCACGCTTCAGATAAACCGGATGCGTAAATAGCACCTGGAAGACCTAATAGCAACCAGCCACTCATGTCGGAGGCACCGGCACTAAGTGCGGCTACTCCTGGACCGAGACGGCGGCCGCCCAATACATAGTCAGATAAATCACTTGTTAAACGATATGCGGCAAAACCGATACCTAGCATACCAATTAGATAAATAATAAACGTTATTAACGTTGCTGTACTCATGTTTTTTTAGTCGCTCCTCTCAGTAAATAATGTAATAATGGATAAGATAATTAAGATAGGCATAGGGACAAACAACCAGAACCAGGTTGCCCCTGAAATGGAATATGAAGCAGCTGCAGTCGCTAGTTCAAACACATTTTCACCTCCTGTATGTCGTAATATGCACTCCTATGCACTAGTTTTTACTTGTGATACATATGTCATAGAAGTCTCAAAAGTCAAACACAAGTACAACTATATCATAGTATAATTACAAGAACATTGCAAAAATTGAGACATATTATCGATCGTGGATTTATATGCACAAATACTGTATTTATATACACATATTCGAGGAATTCACTATAAACATTCATTAAATTTTTTTAATTCTTATTGGTCACTTTACCATTTTTTATCTTTTTCTTCTTATTTTGCAGCTACATGTAGTATGCTCCATTTTCTAAAAAAAACCCATTCTCTGCTTTTTTTATTGCAGAGAATGGGTTTAATTATGATTTACAGCATTTCAGATGTGGTTTTTCCTTGCATATGGTGATACAGGTAGTCAGGTCCACCAGCTTTGGAGTCGGTGCCGGACATGTTAAAGCCTCCAAATGGATGGTAGCCGACAATCGCAGCCGTGCATCCGCGGTTAAAGTATAAGTTTCCAACGTGGAAATCTTCTCTCGCCTTCTCAATGTGCTGACGGTTATTGGTAATGACAGCACCGGTAAGCCCATAATCTGTGTTGTTGGCAATTTCCAATGCTTCATCAAAAGAAGAAGCTTTCATAAACCCTAACACAGGACCAAAGATTTCTTCCTGCATAATCGTACTGTCAGGATCAAGATCTGCGAAGACGGTTGGCTCAATGAACCAGCCTTTACTGTCATCGCCTTTTCCTCCCGCCATCAGTTTCCCTTCTTTTTTGCCGATCTCAATATAGTTGAGAATCTTGTCATAAGCCCCCTGATCGATGACAGGCCCCATGTAAGAGCGGTTATCTGCAGGGTTACCATGACTTACTTCATTCTTTGTTTTCTGAACAACACGATCGAGCAGTTCATCGTACACAGCCTCATGGGCCACCACACGGGAACATGCTGAACATTTTTGACCGGAAAAGCCAAAAGCAGAATAAGTAATGGCGTCAGCGGCCAGTTCCAAATCGGAATCTTTATCAACGATAATTGTATCTTTTCCGCCCATTTCGATAATGGTGCGCTTCAGCCACTTTTGACCTTCATGCACTTTGGCCGCGCGTTCGAAGATCCGGGTACCGACTTCACGAGATCCAGTGAAACTGATAAATCGAGTCCGAGGGTGGTCAACAAGATAATCGCCCACTTCTTTTCCACTGCCGGGGATGTAATTGATGACTCCGGCGGGAAGACCGGCTTCCTCAAGCACCTCCATCATTTTATAAGCAATAATAGGTGTGGAGCTTGCTGGTTTGAGTAAAACCGTGTTGCCGGAGACCATGGCTGCTGTCGTCGTACCGCACATGATCGCAAACAAAAAGTTCCACGGAGAAATAACCACGCCTACGCCAAGCGGGATGTAATGGAATCGGTTATTTTCGATCGGACGGGAATTTATTTCTACGCCTTTATCAATATCGAGCATCTGACGGGCATAGAACTCCATAAAGTCAATAGCTTCCGCTGTATCGGCGTCTGCTTCTTTCCAGGGCTTTCCGCCTTCTTTAACAAGATGAGCTGTAAATTCATGTTTACGCCGGCGGACAATGGCTGCGGCACGGAATAAGATGTCAGCACGGAACGAAGCTTTTGTTTTGCGCCACCAGCTAAAGGTCTCGTCTGCAATTCTATGCGCTTTTTCTGCGAGATCCTGGTTCGCTTTTGCGACGTATCCAATCACTTCTTTCTTATCTGCTGGATTCACCACTTCTATTTTGTCATCGGTCATAATCCGTTCGCCGCCGATAATCAAAGGGTACGTCTTTCCTAACTCTGCTTCCACCTGCTTAATAGCAGATTCAAGTGCTCTACGGTTTTCTTCAATACTGAAATCGGTAAATGGTTCATGTTTGTAAGGGACCACCATGGTTACCCGCCTCCTAAAGGAATAAATACATACAGACGCCGAGTAATTTTTTGAAAATTACCACGGCTTTTCCAAAGCTTATTTTACCGCAACTTCTCCTCTTCCACAAATCAAATAATCGCAAATAATCTGATTTAACTTAATTTAAATACTTAAACTAAATACAACTCTTCATACAGCAAAATTTCGTTCATATAAGTATAGTAAATCGAATTTGCTCGAAATTTGCAGATCTCTAAATATAAAAAAGCCACGTCGATGTTTAGCATCCACGCGGCCCAAGATAATTATTCATAGATATGAACGAAAGGTTCCTCTTTGCCCGCCTGCTGGACAATGAGGCTTTCCTGTTGATCCATACTGTTAATTTTTACTTCTACATCATAGTGGTCCGGGAACATCTCGACCACAAGACCGTACACATACTGAGTGAATCCGACAACTTCTGACTGGGAGCGGAACTGGATCGGAATATCAATAGACACTTGCTGAAGTTCATTATCCACATAAAATCCGTTGGCAATCATTCCTACGAAGTTCGGGAAGTAATCGGATACTTCTTCTCGGAAATCAGAAAAAATCTGCGAATCTTCAAAGTAGTCATTCTCCGCTTCCTTCGAAGGGAAAAGGACGTGTTTTTCATTAATGTCTTTCCAGTCACCAATTGATGAAGAAGAGCCTTTCACCATGGTTTTGCTAATAAATTGACCAGGAATTTTGGAACTCGCTTCTTCCTCTTCATAAAGGGCAAACACGATCGGCACATTCTTCAGCTCGTCTCGTTCTCTGAGTCGCTCTAGAATCGTTCCGGCATATTCTTTTCCTTTTTCCAATAGCTTTTCAGTAGAATGATCTTCTTTATAACTCCTTCCTTCAGCTGTGAAGTTATAAACTGTGCGCAAGGAAATGCCTATGGTTAACCCTTTCAATTCCACGACATCGTCATCTTTTTTAATGAGGTAATCCTGCTCGACAATGTTCGAAATATATTTAGGGTTTTTACGGAACTGCTCCACTGTCGCCTCGCCTTCATCAAGCTCCGGATTTAATCCGTCTTCGTTTTCTCCCTCTGCATATCTCGACAGCCATTCTTCAAGCAGCGTATCTCCGTTTAGAAACTGTCCAGGCTGAAAAAAGTATTCCTCCGGATCATAGTATTCCTTAGAATGCCGCCTGAGGCCTTGTTCAAACTCGGAGATGTCCATCCGGTTTCCCATCTGATTTACCGTGACCGACCGGGCTTTTGATACTTTCGAACGGTCTTCGGATAAAATCATGCGGTACGTTTCTTCCGATATGCTATGATTCGGAACGATCGATGCCTGATTGCTGTCTTTATCTTTTGTTTCCTGTATAACTTCATCCTTATTATCAAACACTGGCGTACACGCGCTAACCAAAAGCAATGAACCAACCAACAGTGCGTGCCACTTCCTCATGTATCCCACTCCCCATGTATTTACGTGAAACGATGATCTTCCGTGAATTGTGCCGGGCTTTCCTGCCTGTCCCCAAAGCTCCACTCGTTTACATTAGAGGAGTGGCGCCTGTCTGTTTTACTCCGGCTGAGGTACCGCTTGCTTAAACTGCTCTTCGTTCCATATCTCCACGCCCAGCTCTTGTGCTTTCGTGTATTTCGAACCGGCATCTTCTCCAGCAATCAGGATATCCGTCTTTTTACTGACACTTCCCGTGACGTTTCCACCCAGCTCTTCCACAATACCTTTCATATCCGAGCGTTTGTATTCTTCCATCTTTCCTGTAATGACAATCGTTTTATCCGCAAATGGAGAGTCCGCAGGTGCTTCCTGCTTCCTTGCTCCTTTGTACGCCATATTAATCCCCAGCTGCTTTAATTCTTCCAGTAACTGGATGACCTGAGGTTTATCAAAATATCTTGCGATCGAGTCCGCCATTTTTTCGCCGATTTCTGGAATGCCTTCGAGCGCTTCCGCATCAGCCGCTGCTAAATCATCCATATGTCCGAATTCCTGCGAAAGTGTATTGGCCGCTTTTGTGCCCACATAGCGGACACCCAGCCCAAATAACAAGCGTTCCATTGAATTTTCCTTGGAGATTTCAATGGAATTTAATAAGTTCTGGACCGATTTTTCACCCATGCGTTCGAGCTTCAGCAGTTCTTCGCGTTCCAGCTTATACAGGTCTGCGATCGTATGAATAAGCTTTTCTCTAAACAGCTGGGCGATGACTTTCTCTCCAAGGCCTTCAATATCCATCGCATTACGGGATACGAAGTGGATGAGGGCCTCCCTGAGCTGAGCCGGACAGTTCGGATTAATGCAGCGCAAGGCGACTTCCTCTTCTAAACGAACGAGCTTGCTTTCGCATTCCGGGCAGAATTCCGGCATATGGTACGGTTCCTCTTCACCACTACGCTCATCCTCAACAACACGAACCACTTCTGGTATGATGTCGCCGGCTTTTTTAATCACCACGGTGTCTCCGATCCGAATATCCCGCTCACGTATTAAGTCCTCATTGTGAAGAGAGGCGCGCTGAACCGTTGTGCCCGCTACTTTGACCGGTTCTAAAATCGCGGTAGGCGTCACCACTCCAGTACGGCCGACACTCAGTTCAATATCTTTAAGAGTTGTGATCGCTTCTTCAGCCGGGAACTTATAAGCCGTTGCCCAGCGTGGGCTTTTCGCGGTAAAGCCAAGCGTGTCCTGCTGATCAAGACGGTCAACCTTAATGACGATACCGTCAATTTCATAATCGAGGTCCTGGCGTTTTTCTACCCAGCTATGAACATAGGCGATTACTTCCTCAATATCGTTACACTTTTTCCATTCTGGATTCGTTTTAAGCCCGAGCTTCTCCATTTGCTCTAGACGTTCACTATGGGCTTCGGAGGACTCATTCTGCCATTGGCCAATTCCGTAAAGAAAAATATCCAGATTACGCTTCGCCGCAATTTTCGGATCAAGCTGGCGCAGGGAGCCCGCCGCTGCGTTTCTCGGATTGGCAAAAGGTTCATCCCCACGTTCTGCACGTGCTTCGTTCAAAGAATTGAAGGATTGCTTCGGCATATACGCTTCGCCTCGGACTTCAAGCGTCTCCGGCTCCTTCAGCCTGAGTGGTATATTCCGAATCGTGCGGAGATTTTTTGTAATATCTTCACCGGTCGTCCCGTCGCCTCGGGTGGCTCCCCGGACAAACACACCATCCTCGTAACGGAGGGAAACGGCAAGACCGTCAATTTTTAATTCACAAACATAACTCACACCTTCATCAGTTCCCCCGCGCACCCGTCGGTCGAAATCGCGCAGTTCCTGGTCGTCAAATGCATTCCCAAGACTCAGCATCGGCACGTCGTGCTGCACTTTTACAAATGCATCGAGCGGCGCACCGCCGACACGCTGAGAAGGGGAGTCGGCCGTTTGTAAATCAGGAAACTCCTCCTCAAGCTCTATCAGTTCCTGCATTTTCTGATCATATTCGTAGTCAGGAACGCTTGGAGCATCGAGCGTATGATATTCATGGCGGTATTGTTCTAGTTCTTCTCTTAGGGAATCTATTTTTTTCTTTGCTTCATCTGCGTTCATAACCATCCACTTCCTTACGCTTTCGTAATCGGTGCATACCGGGCGAGTAGTCGCTTAATACCGGTTGGGGCTGGAAAAGCAATATCAAGCTCCATTGCATCTCCTTCACCCTGTACATTTACGACGGTCCCTTCGCCCCACTTTTTATGGGCAGCTTTATCACCAGGGTTCCAGGTAATCTTCTCCCCGCCTGTAGATTCTTTCGGCTGCGTTTTCTTCGCTGCCCGCTTCTTCGGCTGCGGTGCAGGGCCCTGTGCTCCTGCAGGCTCGCGTTTTTTATTAAAGAATGGCAGCTCTTCCGGCTGTTCTTTACCTTCTACCAGGTCCTCTGGGATTTCATTGATAAAACGGCTGATCGGATTCATATTCGTACGGCCGTATAACGTACGCATTTTCGCATGGGTAATGAATAGCTGTTTCTCTGCTCTGGTAATGCCTACATAAGCGAGACGGCGCTCTTCTTCCATTTCCGATTCTTCCATCAGGGCGCGGCTGTGCGGAAATACATTCTCTTCCATCCCTATGAGGAATACGAGCGGGAATTCAAGTCCCTTGGCGGAGTGAAGCGTCATCAGCGTAACCGTGTCATCACTACTAGGGTCTTCATTCATGGAATCGATATCCGCAATCAGAGCAAGATCTGTTAAAAAGGCAATTAGTGTCTTATCTTCACTGTTTTCTTCAAAGTTCTTCGTGACCGATTTGAACTCTTCTATATTCTCAAGACGGCTTTGTGCCTCTATACTTTTCTCATTCTTCAGCATTTCTTCATATCCCGTTTTGGTAATGACATCCTGGACCATATCGGTGGCCGACAGAAATTCCTGCTGCTGGGTCCAGTTCTGAATCATTTTACGGAAGGCCATGATCGCTTTAGCTGCTTTTGCACTGACGCCAACGAAATCGACTTCCGCTGCCGCTTCATATAAAGAAATGTCATGGTCAGTCGCGTAAGCCATCATCTTATCCATACTCGTCTTCCCGACGCCGCGCTTCGGTTCATTGACCACACGCTGGAAACTAAGGTCATCATTCGGATTCGCGATTAGACGCAGATAAGCCAGCATGTCCTTGATTTCTTTACGATCGTAGAACTTCGTGCCGCCGATCATCTGGTAAGGTACCCCGGCTTTTACGAAGGTCTCCTCAATGGTACGGGACTGGGCGTTGGTACGGTATAGAATAGCTGCATCTTTATATTGAAAGCGTCCCTGTCTGATGAGATCCTCAATTTTATCTGTCACAAACAAGGCTTCCTCACGCTCGGTATTCGCCTGATGGTAATGGATTTTATCTCCGCCGTTATTATCCGTCCAAAGTCGCTTCGGCTTGCGTCCGCTGTTATTATCAATCACATTGTTCGCTGCGTTCAGAATCAGTTCAGTCGAGCGGTAGTTCTGTTCAAGCAGAATCGTACGGGCATTCGGATAATCACTCTCAAAATTAAGGATGTTCTGAATATCCGCTCCGCGCCAGGCATAAATGGACTGGTCGGAATCCCCTACCACGCACAGATTCTTATATCGGCTTGCAAGTTGTTTCACCAGTTGATACTGGGCATGGTTCGTATCCTGATACTCATCGACGTGGATATACTGGAACCTGCGCTGGTAATATTCCAGCACTTCCGGTACGCGGTCAAATAAAGACAAGGTCTGCATAATCAAATCATCAAAATCGAGCGACTGATTTTTGCGAAGCTTCTTCTGATAGCCTTTATAAATCTTGGCAATCTGCTCCTCATGCATGCTGCCGGCTTTCTGTTCATAGTCTTCCGGCGTCATCAGTTCGTTTTTCGAGTTACTGATCGCCCCGAGCATCGCTCTTGGATCCCACCGTTTTGGATCAAGATTAAATTCTTTCAATACCTGCTTGATCACAGACAGCTGGTCACTCGAATCCAGGATTGAAAAGTTCCGGTCATAACCGATCCGGTCGATGTCACGTCTTAAGATCCTTACACACATGGAGTGGAAGGTGGACATCCAGATCTTTTCTCCATCTTTTCCGACTAGAGATTCTACACGATCCTTCATTTCACGGGCAGCTTTATTCGTAAAGGTAATCGCAAGAATATTTCGGGGAGCTACATCTTTTTCACTTAATAAATAGGCAATCCGGTGCGTCAGAACGCGAGTCTTCCCACTTCCTGCCCCAGCCATAATTAGTAAAGGTCCTTCTGTATGGGTCACTGCATTTCGTTGTTCTTCGTTCAAGCCTTTAATCAAGGCATTCATTGCTTGTGCCATCGTACACCATCCTTAATCAAAAATTAGAATTCTTGGCTGCGCTGACGGTCTTTAAGGCAGCGTCAAGGTCTTCGTAAAGTACGTTTCCGACAACGATCACGTCCGCACAGGCACTCATTTCTTCTGCCTGCTCGCTGGACCTGATACCGCCGCCGTAAACGACTGTTGTATGTTGTAATTCATTGGTTATCTTTTTAACAAGCTCAGGATCTCCGTAAGTGCCGCTGTATTCTAAGTAAAAAACCGGCAAATGAAACATATGTTCAGCCATCCTTGCATAGGCGAGAACATCATCTTCATCAGGAAGATAACATTCGGCATGTTTGAACACTTTAGCTTCTTCATTTAAGACGCAATAGCCTTCAACCACCATCTGCTCCCAATCCATTATGTCGCCATACTCCTTCACCGCTTGATGATGAATATCGAGCATCCACTTTTTCTCACGGCTGTTCAGCACCATTGGAATGAGATACCCATCAAACTCAGGAGCAATTACTTCTATATCTGAAACTTCCAACAGACACGGCACGTCATAGGGCTGGACACGGTCAAACAAATCACTCACATTTTCAAAGGTTACACCGTCCGTGCCTCCGATAATCACAGCATCCGTACCTGATTCCAAGATCAATTGCAGGTCATGATCCGACAACGTCTTTTGCGGATCCAGCTTGAAGACATGCTTCCACTCGCTCAGTTTGTTCATTTCCGTCCTCCAAAAAAACTTTTGTCCATTCACTTATTATAGCAAACTTTGCTTACTGGGTTGAATGGATAAGGGAGATAAATTAACGAATGTTTTATGTCTGCCGGCTTAAGAGGGCATACCTCCGTATGGATGGACTTTTTAACCCGAACAAAAAAGCCGTTCAATCAAAAATTGAACGACTCGGAAAAAAACGTGATGACGTGCACAGCATCGTCACCAGACCCACGCTTAATATAGTGATGGTGGATAGCAGCAGCGTTTCCATGGAGAAGACATAGCCGCTTATCCCAATGATCATAAGATCGATAAAGAATATCACAAAACCGACGTTCATTCGCGAGATATCCGCAATCATCTGGGCAAGGAGGTCCGTTCCTCCGGTGCTTGTCTTATGCCGGAGCATCAGTCCGATCCCTCCCCCTACGAACGCACCGCCTACGATGGAACTGAGCGCCGGATCAAGCGGCAGGTGATAGGCTCTGAGCCCATGAAGAACATCAATGAAAAAAGAGGAGATGAGCAGTCCATGAAGACTGTTATAAAAATAGGCGCGGTACCTGAACCAGGCTATAGTAAAAATCGGGATACTGCACAATATGATGGTGAAACCGACTTTCAAGCCCCACACGTAATTGGCAATCAGACCAAGTCCGATCATCCCCCCATCAAGCACATGATCCGGCATGAGGAAAAAGTTGATACCAAGCGAAATAAATAAGCTTCCTAACAGGATCATCAGGCCTTTTTTCAATAAGGATTTCATCATAAAAATCCCCTTTTTGGACAGGTTTCTTCTAGCCTATGCCTGTCCCGCCCTGCTTAGAAGCTATTTCTTAAACCCTGATCCGCACAGCACCATCACAACCGTTTCATCGGGATGGACCATTTCTGCTTTATGCTGCTGATAAGCCGCGTACGTAGCAGCGGTTGTCGGCTCTACATAGAAACCTTTGCCGGCTAGTTCTTCTCCTGCAGACGTTATGCCCTCCTCAGGCGCTGTCACTATGGTGCCCTTCGTATCTTTAACCGCTTCTATAATCTCTGGCCCGCGCATGGGATCAGCAATGGCAATCCCTTCGGCCAGAGTGCCACTGTTTTCTGCCTGGCTCACAGGCTCACCGTTTGTAAAAGCACGGGCAATCGGCGCACATGCCTCGGACTGGACACCAATTATTCTTGGGATCCGGTTGATGACGCCGGCCTCTTTTAAATTCTGAAATCCAATATAGGCTCCGAGCAGAAGTGTCCCATTCCCGACCGGAAGAATGAGGGAATCCGGCACCTGTTCCCCCAGCTGCTCCCAGACTTCAAAAGCAAATGTTTTCGTACCTTCATAGAAAAATGGATTGTACACGTGACTTGCGTAATAGAGGTTTTCTTTCTCCACTGCCTTTTTAGCTGCCTGGGCCGTATCCTCACGTGACCCGGGAATCTTATGGATATGAGCCCCGTGGGCTTCGATCTGGGCGAGTTTTTTCTCAGAAGTGGAATCTGGCACATAGATATGGCATCTTATACCGGCTCTAGCACTGTACGCGGCAATAGCTGTTCCGGCATTCCCGCTGCTGTCGGCAATGAGAGAGGATACACCGAGTTCTTTCGCTTTTGCGATTAAAACCGCAGCCCCACGGTCTTTAAAAGAACCTGTCGGCATGAGGTAGTCCATTTTCATCAAAAGGTTTGGATGATCAGCGTCGAGAGGGACGAGAGGCGTCATCCCTTCTCCCATGGTTATCGAGGTATATGTATCTGTGTTCTCAAAAGGCAGAGCTTCCTGATAGCGCCACATAGTTGCCTGTCTCTCTTTAATTTGGTTCATTGGGAATTTCACCGGATACGGCTTTATACGGAATATACCTTCTTCCGGCTTCCACTCCGTTCGATTCGGTATATATTCATTGTTCCACTTATCCACAAACACAGCCTTCATCCCCTACACTCCTATCATTATATATTCAAAATTTTTCGTCCCTGCATGACACAGGGTCGTTCGACGTTGCCACACGACGCGGCGCTCTTAGTCGAACTTCCACCCTTCCAGTAAAACTCCCGTTTGTTTAAGACTCAGTTTCGAGATAACTCGGGTCCGTTACTCTATGCGGAAGAGGGCTGGTGGGGAAATAACTCGCTTTCCTATGGGGGAACGGACCCCTTCTTTAGAAGTGAAGGTGTTGGACGTGATCCTTTCTAAATCCAGTGGTATCAGGCCTTTTCTAACAAAACCTAGAGAAAACAGAAACTCATGGCATGATTTTTATATTTCCTATCCAAGTGATTTTTGCCAATGTTTCGAGCCTCTCATTTCAGCAAGGTCCGGAGGGGATGATGAAGACTCCTGCGGGATAAACATGATCGGTGAGACCCCGGAAGTCGAAGACTGAGGAGGCTTAGCACATGCCCGCGGAAAGCGAATCATCCCCCGCAGGACCTTCACGGTAAACCAATATCTCGAAATTGAGCCTTACACAATCCAAACCTATAGGATAATAACCCTTTTATGAAAATCATCAAGGTTGTCTAAACCCGCCCATACAAAAAAACAGCCCAACTTAATATACGAATTGGACTGCTCCTGCTGATTTATTCCGTTTTCTTCTCCTGAACACGATCAAGCGCCTGGGTATAGGCGTCATTTCCGTAGTTCAAACAGCGCTTCACACGTGAAATGGTCGCCGTGGACGCACCTGTTTCCGTTTCGATCTTATGATACGTATATCCATCTCTAAGCATACGAGCAACTTCCAGGCGCTGAGCCAGGGATTGAACCTCATTCATTGTCGCCAGGTCATCAAAAAACTCGTAACATTCTTCCACATTCTGCAGAGAAAGAATCGCTTCGAACAATTGATCCAGCGTCTTCCCGCGTAATTTATCAATCTGCATGTGTCAAGATTCCTCCTTGGTTACTTTCTATATGTGGTTTCTATTCTAGCTTGTTCAGGGATAATATTCACCCAGGTTTTGCCCGGGGTGAAGCGAATGGGACGTCCATCTCGATAAGGCAGGATCCGCCCGTTCACATTTTTCCATTCTGCCTCTATTATTTTCCCTTTTCGTAATAGATACCCGTTTCCGCCGGAAGTTAAATCTATCGCCCTCCGGCCTTGTGAATCTATAATGGTATGTCTTGTTTCAACAATCCAAACGTTATCCACAGCTAACCGCTCGCCGTTCTCGTGATCGACTGAGGGCTTTCCGTCGCTCGAACGCTCGAAGTCTCCGTCCGCTTCTCGAAATGAATAAGTAACGGTTTCTTCAGGGCGCTCGGAGTAAATAACTTTTACTTTATCAATGGACGTACCTTCTGCGCTTTCCCTGTTTTCTTTTTCAAAAGGTAACGCCTCGATGCGATCCGGGTTTGTGTATTCCTTTTCTTTCATAAACCGCTCAATACCCTGCGTCAGCAAATAGGAATTGTGGGGAGCTTTTCTCCCAGTGGACCGTTCAAACAGCCAGCCGTTGTTATCATAGCCTGCTGCGTCCAAGTAAGGGAGACCGCTTTCAGCGACGTGACGGTTGATCGCTGTAGAAGCTCCGTGGTACACATACAGTGCGTCGAATCCAGAAGCCAGCTCATTAAAATACGGTCTGGCACTTCTCACTGGTCCTATTGTATCAGGTAGTTGACTATGAAATAAAGCTAAAAAACGGGTGATCTGAGCCTCTGCCAACACTTCGAAGACGATATCTGCCTCGCTTAAGCCGGATTGTGGCCGGGCTTTTGTATGATTATTAATCATCACAGAAACCACCCGATGATCAACCCTGTCCTCCGCAGGTTCTCCGGTTAATGGAAAAACATCCTCATCATCTTCAAGCGTCTCGTTTTCTGTAGAAACCCCATCAGGGGATTCTGGTGAAGGAGACGGCGCCTGAGGAGCCTCGCCCGCACAGGCCTGAAGAGGCATCAGCACACAACCAAACAGCAGCATCCAGGTTAACCTTCTCATCTCGCACTTCCCTCATCATTTTTTTCATATCATTCTATACTATCTCATGATGGAAGGATAGAGTACTTCTTTCTTTTTCACGTCCATGATACCAAGCGGTGTGATTCGTATATAGGGCAAATGCATAGAAGATAAGAAAAGCAGTGTGTACACAGGATCGGAAAATGAAAAACCGTACTCCTTCAAATATTCCTTCAGTTTGCTTTCTTCCTGCATTAAATCCTCAAGCGGCAGATCAGACATGATCCCGCCAAGCGGAAGAGGTAATTCAAAAACAACCTTTCCTTGATCCACGAGAACGATTCCACCGCCGATTTCTTTCATTCGGGAAAATGCTTTTTCAATATCCGCACGCGATTTCCCGATCAGGATAAGGTCTCCCGTGTTGGAGTATGAGCTTGCAAGAGCCCCCAGGGAATCCGTGAATCCTTTGAGCAGGGTGTTTACGGTCCATTTACCCTCCCGGTCCATGAGCATGAGAAAGGCTTCATCTGTATCGTCTGGAAGCTGTGATGTAGATGCATCAATATCAATCGCATAAGGTTTCATAATAACGTCATTAATCATCTTCATTCCAATCGGCATGGAGAACTGCATGTCCTGCTCGTTCATTTCCCAATCAAGATTTAAATGATCAATGCCATTCTTTTTCCACTGGATGGTGTTCTCCGGTTTGATGTCTTCTCCATCGCGCTTGACCCACTCCCCTTTAGCAATCACGGAATGCGGAGTCGGATCCTTGGGATCTGTCAAAAAGTTCAAGTGAGCCACGCGTCCGGAATTAATACTTCCTACCCGGTTTTCAATATTAAAGTGACGTGCCGGCTGATAGGTAGCCATCATGTAAGCATCAATAACGGGCACTCCGGCCTCTATGGCAAGCCGTATGCACATATTGATCAGTCCTTCACGATAAAAACCAGGCGTTGACCCATCGGTGGTGTACATCAGGTGATCATAGTGTGTATGATTCTTTTCCTTCAGACCTTTAAAAATCTCCGGAAGGTCCGGTCGTATAGACGAATAGCGGATTCCTGTCTGATAACCGACCGAAAGCCGCTTAATCACATCATCGGCGTTCATGGATTCGTGTTCTGAATCCATGCCTAACAGACGCATTTTCACGAGCGTTTTTTCGCTGGCTCCTGGTAAGTGGGCTTCAAGCGGCTTGCGGGCGCGTTTCGTCTCCTGCATCCAGTGCAGGATTTGTTCGTCGCCATTATATAAGACGTCCGTCCAGGCCGTGAGTTCGCCGCCCTGTATGACAGCATCGTGTTCAATCCAGGACACAACTTGCTCGTCGAAGGCTTCTCGTTCTTCGTGCCTTAAGACAGACTGGGGATCGAAGCGTGCCCACCAGTACATCGTAGCCGGTAAATCCATGAATTCTTCAAGCAGCGAAAACGCTTTCTCTTTTTTTGTTAAAAAAAGCCACATGAGATTATCGTTGATTAATGATGTGGTACCTGTGCGCGCTGCATATTCCGCTAAGCTTCGGGGATTATATAATTGAAAAGGATGGGCGTGGGGTTCAATATACCCCGGGACAATGTAACTGTCCTTTCCATTAATGATTTCTGTTCCTTCTAGATTGGCAGGAAGCTCCGAACCGGTATAAATGATGCGGTCTTCGTACAACCATATATGTCCAGTCATCCATTGTTTTAAATATACGTTTAAATAAGTGGTATGTTTAATTAATTTGGTTGGCGCATGCGTACCATCCATGACGCTTGCGTGTTCACGCAGCTGCCGGTTACGCCAACGGAATCGTGTTTCATTCATGGAGCGTCCTCCTATCGAGTCAATATGTACTATGGTAACACAGGAAGTCTTTATGTGGTAAGGAGGAAGCCGACCATGAAGCCAAACATTGGCATCATAAACTCAATGGTTCGTATTACAGCTGGATTAAGCATGCTGACGTTACTGACCATTCGAGCAAATAAGACAAGAGAAGTCCATCCTATGCTTGTTATCCTCGCATCAATGAAAGTAGCAGAAGGTATTGTCCGCTACTGCCCGTTAACGGCAGCTTTTGAAGAAATGGCTGAGGAAACAGACGGTATTGAACAAGGATGGCAGCAGAATTTAAACCAGTTCAGCAGTTAATGATGATGAAATCGGGTTAATCCCGAAATAAAAAAAGGACGGGGCACTCCCCGTCCTTCTTATAAAGGATGAAATCAATGGACTTTATGGAATATTTAACAGACGTCGGATTCGTTGTCATCACGATCATCGGTTCGATCGCCGCCCTATTTTATTTAGGTCTCCGTCGAAGAAATCGATGAATGTCCGATGTCACGGCGATAGAAAAAATCAGAGAACCCTTCGAAACAGGTCAAATAATCATAAACGCCATCCAGCGCCCGGGCAAGATTCTTATCTTTAGCACCTGCAAGCAGGACACGCCCGCCGCTGGATACATAGCCTTCCTCGTCCTTTTCCGTACCGGCGTGAACCGTAAACGCCTGATCGTGTGCTTTTAATACAGGTAACGGCCGTCCTTTCTCATATCCCCCCGGATATCCGCTCGAAGCGACGACCACCCCTGCACAAACCTCTTTTGACCAGGTAAGTTCAGGGTCCTTGCCTTCCAGAACATCCAGTATCACTTGCACAAGATCATTTTCAAGCAGCGGCAGAACGACCTGCGTCTCGGGATCTCCAAAGCGCGCGTTGAACTCGATCACTTTTGGCCCCTCGGGACTTTCAATTAAGCCGGCGTATAAAATGCCGGTAAAAGAACGTCCCTCTTTGACAAGAGCCCGCGCTGCCGGCTCGAGTATAGAAGAAACCGCCGTCTGATACGCTCCCTCTTCTAATTCAGGTACCGGAGCATAAGCCCCCATTCCGCCTGTATTCGGGCCTTGATCACCATCGAATGCCCGCTTATGATCTCTTGCAGGAATCATTGGGTACACATTTTCACCCTGGACGAAAGCCATTAAGGAAAACTCTTTCCCCTGCAAAAATTCCTCTACCACAATTTCTTCACTGGCTTCGCCAAACTGGCCGTCAAGCATCTCTTCTACCGCTTCGATCGCCTGATCTTCCGTTTCTGCCACGACCACCCCTTTACCAGCAGCGAGACCATCTGCTTTTACGACAATCGGTGCGCCTTTTTCTTTAATATATGCAACGGCAGGCTCAGCTTCCGTGAAGGCCTGATAGGAAGCGGTAGGAATCTCATACTGCTCCATGATCTGTTTCGCGAAATGTTTGCTTCCTTCAATCAGCGCGGCTTGTTGATTAGGTCCGAAAACCTTTAAGCCTGCTTCCTGAAAGGCATCGACGATCCCTTCAAGCAACGGATTTTCAGGACCGACCACTGTGAGGTCAACGTTGCATTCTTTAGCAAAACGAACTAACTCCTCCTGATCGGTTTCCGGTATAGCTACACGCTCAGCCAATTCTTCCATACCAGCATTTCCAGGTACGGCATAAACCATCGTTGCCTGTTCGCTTTCGGCAAACTTCTGAATGAGGCTGTGTTCTCTTCCACCGCGTCCGATGACCATGATTTTCATGCCTGTCCACCTCTTCCTCTAATGTTTGAAATGACGCATTCTAGTAAATACCATGGCGATGCCGTGCTTATCGCAGGCATCAATCGAATCCTGGTCACGCTTCGAACCACCCGGCTGGATGATCGCTGTAACACCAGCTTCAGCTGCTGCTTCGACCGTATCCGGCATCGGGAAGAAGGCGTCAGAAGCCATAATGCTTCCTTTCGCTTGCTCACCCGCCTGCTCAAGAGCAATTTTCGCAGCACCTACACGGTTCATTTGACCCGCACCGACACCCAGTGTACGGTCGCCTTTAGCAATGACTATCGCATTCGATTTCACATGCTTCACCACTTTCCAGCCAAGCTTCAAATCATGAAGCTCCTGATCGGTCGGCTTCCGGCTGGTCGCTACTTCAAGCTCCGTTACATCAACAGAACCTTCATCGGTATCCTGAACAAGCAGACCTCCACTTACACTTGTCAGCTTGTGCGTCTGCTGCTCTGCCTTTTTCATATCAACGGTAAGCAGGCGCAGATTTTTCTTTTTCGTCAGAAGGTCCAGAGCTTCCTGACTGAAGGAAGGTGCAATAATAATTTCTAGGAAAATCTCTTTTAATTTTGCTGCTGTGGCCTCGTCCACTTCACGGTTCAAAGCTACAATACCACCGAAAATGGAGACAGGATCTCCTTCGTAGGCCTTAACGTACGCCTCATATATGTTTTCACCCACGCCTACACCGCACGGATTCATATGTTTCACAGCAACCGCGGCCGGCTGTTCAAATTCAAGTACGACTTCAAGCGCTGCATTAGCATCCTGAATATTGTTATAAGATAGCTCTTTGCCGTTCAGTTGTTCAGCCTGAGCAAGAGAGGCACCTTCATAATTCGCTTTTTTATAAAAGCTTGCTGATTGGTGAGGGTTCTCTCCATATCGTAAGGATTGTACTTTCTCATACGTAGCTGTGTACGTTTCCGGGTAAGCTTCTTCCGTCTTAGTGGAAAAATACTCCGCAATCATGGCATCATAATTAGCCGTATGGCGGAAAACCTTCGCCGCAAGGTTCCGGCGTTTTTCATAAGTTATTTCATCTTGTAACCCGGCGATTACTTCATCATAGTCAGCCGGATCCACGACAACCGCTACATCTTCAAAACTCTTTGCTGCTGCCCGCAGCATCGTCGGTCCGCCGATATCTACATTTTCAATAGCGTCCGCTTCTGTTACGCCAGGCTTCGCGATCGTATCTTTAAATGGATATAAATTAACGGCCACTAGATCAATCGTCTGGATATTCAGTTCATCCAGCTGCTGCATGTGGTCGTCATTGCCGCGCTTGGCTAAGAGACCGCCATGTACGGCCGGATGAAGAGTTTTGACGCGCCCATCCATGATTTCAGGGAAATCGGTTATTTCAGAAATCGACAACACCGGAATACCTGCTTCTTCGATCGTTCGCTTCGTCCCGCCGGTCGAGATTAGTTCGTAGTCTAGTTCATGCAGCTGCTTCGCAAATTCTGTTAATCCTTGTTTATTTGATACGCTGAGTAAGGCGCGTTTCTTCATTTCGATTCCTCCTTGACCAGTAAAGACTGAATAACTTCCGGGTACAGGCGATGTTCGACCGCCTGAATTTTTTGTTTCACATCTTCTTCGGTATCGTCCTCTTTAATACGGATAGCTTCTTGATCGATAATCGGTCCGGTGTCCATGCCGTCATCTACAAAATGCACGGTCACACCGGTAACTTTCACTTTTTTATCAAGTGCCTGACCAATCGCATCTTTTCCTGGAAAGGCCGGCAGCAGAGAGGGATGAATGTTTACGATTCGGTTCTGATAAGGTTTAAGCAGCGTAGGGCCAAGCAGCCTCATGTATCCAGCCAGCACGATGTAATCGATATTTCTTGAGCGGCAGTCTTCAAGAAGAGCTGCTTCGTAGGCCGCTTTATTTTTATACACTTTCGGTGTAAACACGACGGTATCAATATCATGACGCTGGGCTTTTTCGATCACGGGAGCCCCGACACGATCACAGATCAAAAGAGAAATGTTTGCTTCAAGATCTCCTCTTTCAACGGCTTGAACGATGGCATCGAAATTCGAGCCTGCGCCTGAGGCAAAAATCGCTATATTTCTCATAACCAGTGAATTCCTTCCTCATCTGTAACCTGCCCGATAACCACCGGTGTCTCCCCAGCTTCCTGTAAAGCAGCAAGTGCCGCTTCCTTATGTTCTTTCGACACAACCGTAACCATTCCGATACCCATGTTAAACACACCGAACATGTCCTCTTCGGATAGGTTTCCTTGATGCTTTAAGAAAGAGAAAATGGAAGGAGCTGACCAGCTTGTCCGATCCACCTGTGCCCCGAGTCCTTCAGGCAGCGCGCGCGGAATATTCTCATAAAAACCGCCGCCTGTAATATGAGCAATACCCTTAATGGTGACAGCCTGTTTTAACCGCTGAATCGCCGGGACGTAAATCCGTGTCGGTGTAAGAAGCTCTTCTCCAAGCGGGCGCTGGAATTCAGGATACACTTCGTCCAGCTGCAGCTCACTTGATTCGATAATTTTTCGAACTAAAGAAAAGCCGTTAGAATGCACACCTGATGACGATAGACCAATAAGCACGTCTCCTGCTTGAATCGATTCCCCGGTCACCAGCTGTTTCTTATCGGCCATCCCTACGACAAAACCGGCCAGGTCGTATTCATCCAGCTCGTACATGCCAGGCATTTCGGCCGTTTCTCCGCCGATAAGAGCCGCTCCCGACTGTTCACAGCCATCCGCAATTCCTTTGACGATCTGTTCGATACGCGCTGGTTCATTTTTTCCACAGGCGATGTAATCTAAGAATAAAAGAGGGTCTGCTCCCTGTGCCGCAATATCGTTCACACACATCGCAACCACATCCACCCCGATCGTATCATGTTTATTCATTTCAAAGGCTAGTTTCAGCTTCGTGCCTACGCCATCCGTACCTGTGACGAGAACCGGTTGCTCATACTTCATTTCACTAATATCAAACAGCCCAGCAAAAGCACCAAGGCCTCCAATCACTTCTTTACGCATCGTTCGCTGCACATGTTTTTTCATGCGCTCGACGGATTGATAGCCAGCTTCCACGTCTACACCGGCCTGTTTATACGATTCACTCATCGAGGTTCCCCCATTTCTCTACAGCTTTTCATACGGATGTGCGGTATTCGGATAAATCTCTGTCGGATAATTGCCCGTGAAGCAGGCCATGCACCCTCCGTGTTCGATCGATTCTTCTCCTTGATAGATGGCTTCGTTCAGACCATCAGGACTAAGGAAAGTCAAACTGTCGGCGCCGATCTGCTCTTCAATTTCTTCCACCGAGCGGTTAGAGGCAATCAGTTCACCACTGTTCGCCGTATCAATCCCGTAATAACAAGGGTTTTTGATCGGAGGAGAAGCGATGCGCACATGAACCTCACTGGCACCCGCATCTTTGAGCATTTGGACAATGCGCCGGCTGGTTGTTCCGCGCACGATGGAGTCATCGACCATAACCACTCGTTTTCCTTCTACAATACCTCGGACGGCTGACAGTTTCATTTTCACCCCTTGCTCACGGAGTTCCTGAGAAGGCTGGATAAATGTGCGGCCAACGTAACGGTTCTTGATGAGTCCAAGTTCATAAGGAATTCCTGATTCCTCCGCATAGCCGATAGCCGCTGAGATGCTTGAATCCGGCACTCCGGTGACTACATCCGCTTCCACTGGTGCTTCTTTAGCGAGCGCTTTCCCCATCCGCTTCCGGGACGCGTGCACATTTTTTCCGTCCAGGTTGCTGTCCGGTCTTGAAAAGTAGACATATTCCATCGAGCAAAGCGTTCGCTGGATCGGCGAAGCGTAACGTTTCGCTTCTACTCCCTCATTCGAAATGACCACAAGTTCGCCAGGCTTCACTTCGCGTTCGTGTGTGGCTCCGATCACATCGAACCCACATGTTTCAGAAGAAACCACCCAGGCGTCGCCCATTTGGCCAAGACTAATCGGGCGGAGCCCTCTCGGATCATTTGCGACAAACATTTGATCTTCTGTCATTAATAAGAAAGCATAGGCTCCCTTAATCATGGATAGTGCCTCCATAATGGCTTCATCAAGAGGCAGATAGCGTGCTCGTTTAATTAAGTGGGCCACCACCTCTGTGTCAGAGGTAGTTGTAAGAATACTTCCCTGACCTTCCAATTGGCTTTTTAGCGCATGGGCGTTTACCAAATTACCGTTATGAGCAAGAGCAAGACTTCCCGTCTGAGACCGGAAGACCAGCGGCTGAATATTTTCGTAACCGCCGTCGCCTGCTGTCGCATAACGGACGTGTCCAGCAGAGGCATGACCTTTTAATTCCTGGAGCTGATTCTGGGAGAAGACCTCATTGATCAACCCGTGTCCTTTATGGAGCTTCATTTGCTTCCCGTCTGTTGTGACAATCCCTGCGCCTTCCTGACCGCGGTGCTGCAAAGCATGCAGCCCATAATACGTCAGCTGGGCAGAATCAGGATGCCCCCACACGCCGAAAATACCACATTCTTCGTTTAAACCTT
Organism: Halobacillus sp. B29; assembly: GCF_052246755.1. NCBI lineage: Bacteria > Bacillati > Bacillota > Bacilli > Caryophanales > Bacillaceae > Halobacillus > Halobacillus sp. B29. Next base: position 41,351 of record NZ_JBQQCM010000001.1, on the reverse strand, counting down.
TGATTTCACCAGGCATGGGATCGCTCCTTTCCACGTATGTTTAAGCTTCGTTGTCTGATCTTCCAAAATGACTTGATCGTTCGACAGGATACGATACACCCCGTCCCCTTTAACATTTCCGATAACACGGCCTTCAGGGACCAATTTTTCAAAAGCTTCCCGATCTTCCGGTCTGACCGACAGAAGGAAACGGGATTGGGTTTCTGAGAATAAAGCGGTAGTTGGGTCACCGTCAATGGTCACTTCACAGCCTAATTCCTGATCAAATAAGCTCTCGGCCAGAGCGACTCCAAGTCCGCCTTCTGCAAGATCGTGAGCCGACTGAACGAGACCGGAACGAATCGCCGTCAACACCTGGTTCTGACGCTGTGCTTCTATTTGTAAATCGATGGCCGGAGCAGCTCCGAAGTGGCGGTCTTCCAGCAATCCCTGCAGCTCGCTTCCACCGAATTCAGCTTTCGTTTCTCCAATGAGATAGATCAAATCACCGGCTTGTTTCATATGGGAAGTGGTAATCTGTTCGGTATGCTCAATTAATCCAACCATCCCGACAACGGGAGTAGGGTAAACGGCCTGACCTCCAAATGATTCGTTATATAAGGAAACATTGCCGCTGATGACCGGTGTACTCAGTTCATTGCAGGCCGCGCTCATCCCCTCCACACTCTTTTCCATTTGCCAGAAGATTTCCGGGTTTTCCGGAGATCCGAAGTTCAAACCGTCCGTAAGTCCAAGCGGTCGTCCGCCGGAGCAGACAATATTCCGGGCTGCTTCCGCAACAGCAATCTTGCCTCCGACTTCCGGGTCCACATAGATATAGCGGGAGTTACAGTCGGTCGTCATGGCAAGAGCTTTATCGGTACCCCGCACACGTAACACGGCTGCATCTGAACCTGGAGATACGACGGTGTTCGTCTGGACCATGGAATCATACTGGTCATAGACCCATTCTTTACTGGCAATGGTCGGCTGACTTAAAAGATTGTGAAGGGTGTACCTATGGTCCGTTACGGTTGGGACGTAAGGCTCCATTGCCTGAAAATCGTTATAGTAAGCCGGAATCGCAGAAGGCTGATGATAGACGGGAGCGTCCTCCGCCAGACTGTCCACCGGTACATCCGCCACCATCTCTCCTCGATGCTCGAGACGGAAGCGCTTCGTATCCGTAACTTCTCCCACTGCCACAGCTTCCAGATCATATTTACGGAAGACTTGTGCGATTTCTTCTTCACGTCCTTTTTCCACAACAAGCAGCATGCGTTCCTGAGACTCAGACAACATCATTTCATAAGGTGTCATGTCTAGTTCGCGCTGAGGGATTAAATCAAGGTTCATCGTCATGCCCGTTCCGGCTTTACTGGCCATTTCACTGGCTGAGGAAGTGAGACCGGCAGCGCCCATATCCTGAATACCTACAAGAGCTTCGTGCTGGATAACATCCAGACAAGCTTCAATGAGGAGTTTTTCCATAAACGGGTCACCGACCTGCACCGAAGGACGCTTCTCTTCGGATTCCTCGGAGAGCTCTTCGGAGGCAAACGTTGCGCCGTGAATACCATCACGACCGGTTTTAGCTCCAACGTACATAACGGTATTGCCGATCCCGGCAGCAATTCCTTTTTGAATATCCTTGTGCTCGATCAATCCGACACACATGGCGTTAACAAGCGGGTTGCCATTGTAGGCATTGTCGAACTGGACCTCGCCTCCTACTGTCGGGACGCCGACACAGTTGCCGTAGCCCGCGATCCCGCGAACTACTTCTTCGAACAAATACTTAACGCGAGGCTGTTTCAGCGATCCAAATCGAAGGGAATTGAGTAAAGCAATCGGGCGTGCGCCCATAGAGAAGACGTCTCTTAAAATTCCGCCCACGCCTGTCGCTGCTCCCTGGTAAGGCTCTACAGCAGATGGGTGATTATGGCTTTCAATTTTGAAAACCACCGCCTGCTCATCGCCAATATCGATGATGCCAGCTCCCTCTCCTGGACCTTGAAGGACTTGCGGCCCTTCTGTTGGAAATTTCCTTAGAAGCGGTTTGGAGTTTTTATAACTGCAATGTTCCGACCACATAACAGAGAATAGACCGGTTTCTGTATAATTTGGACGGCGGCCGAGAATATCTTTAATGGAAGCATATTCTTCATCCCGCAGGCCCATTTCACTGTAAAGCTTTTGCTGTTCAATCTGTTCCGGGCTGATTTCAAGCTTTGATGGCATGGTTATTCCTCCAATGTGTCAAAATAGACTGGAACAAACGCAGTCCGTCTTCATTTCCAACGAGAGCTTCCACCGCTCGTTCCGGGTGAGGCATCATGCCAAGCACATTACCTGCTTTGTTTGTAATCCCGGCGATGTTACCTACGGATCCGTTGGGGTTGTTCTCATATGTGAAAGCAATCTGGCGATTATCTTTCAGCTCCTGATAAGTGGCTTCATCACAATAATAGTTCCCGTCACCATGAGCAATCGGGATGCTGATTTTTTCCTGTGGTTCATACTCACGGGTAAACATGGTTTCCGCATTTTCCACATTCAATGTTTCGAAATGGCACATGAACTTCAGATGCTTATTGGATAGCATAGCTCCTGGCAAAAGCCCCATCTCAAGCAGAATCTGGAATCCGTTACAGACACCAAGTACCGGTTTCCCCACTTCCGCTGCTTCACGGATCTGACTGATCACATCCGAAGTAGAAGCGATGGCTCCTGAGCGCAAATAATCTCCATAAGAGAATCCGCCAGGTAGAAGAACGGCATCATACGAGCTCAAATCCGCTTCCTGATACCAGACAAGATCTGCTTCTTCTCCGAGGGCGTCTTTAACAGCGAAGTACATATCACGGTCACAGTTGGAGCCTGGAAATACGACGACAGCAAATTTCACTTAGACAACCTCCTCGATCGTGTAGGTGTAATTTTCAATGACTGGGTTCGCAAGCAATTGATCGCACATCTTATCTACCTGCTTTTCAATGTCGTTCGTGTCTTCCATCATAACTTCCATATACTTGCCAACACGTACCTCGCTGACGTTTTTATACTCCAGGGAATGAAGGGAGTTCTGTACTGCTTTACCCTGGGGATCAAGAACCCCTTCTTTTAATGTGATGTAGATCTTTACTTTGCGCATGTGTTTTCCTCCAGTCGTTGTAATATGAGTTCGTACGTTTCAATCAGGTCTCCAATACCCTCGCGGAAGACATCCTTATCCAGTTTTTGTCCGCTCTCTAAATCCCAAAGACGGCATGTATCTGGTGATATTTCGTCAGCCAGGACAATCGTTCCGTCTTTTAAGCGTCCGAATTCCAGTTTAAAATCAACAAGCTGCAGCCCAGCCTGTTTAAATAATTCGATTAAATGTTCATTGATCGTAAGGGCCATTTCTTTGATGCGGGTTAATTCCTGTTCGCTGACATCTGTCAGGTGATAAGCGTGAACGTCGTTAATGATCGGATCATCCAGTTCATCTTTTTTATAAAATAATTCGACTATCGGTGGGGTGAAGGTTGTTTTTTCTTCGATACCTAGCCTGCGTGTTATGCTGCCGGCAGCGACGTTGCGAACAACCACTTCGAGAGGAATGATGGTCGTTTTCTCAACTAATTGTTCCGTATCGTTCAACGCTTCAATAAAGTGGGATGGAATGTGATGCAGCTTTAAATAGTCAAATACTCGGGAGGTAATCAAATTGTTCAGCCGGCCTTTGCCTTCAAATTGATCTTTTTTCTTGCCGTTAAAGGCGGTGGCGTCGTTCTTATAAGATAAAATTAAACGTTCCGGCTGATCCGTCACGTGATAAACTTTCTTGGCTTTTCCTTCATATAACAGCGAACCCTTCATCAATAGACACCTCACTTAATTATAGAAATAAACAGATCTGGCAGTTTGATAAATTGATAGTTTGGTAATTTATGTATGACCTGGTCTGTAAATGATTGGAGGACCAGGTCATACAGTTATTGGTAATTTACAGGCCGATGCGGCTAAAGATGCGATCGACGTTTTTCAGGTGATGCTTGTAATCGAAGCAGGCGTCCAGCTGTTCTTCTGACAGCGTCGCCGTGATCTGCTCATCCGCTTCTACCAGTTCACGGAATGGAACACCACGCTCCCACGCTTCCATGGCTTTCGGCTGAACCAGATCATAAGCTTCTTCTCGGACCATGCCTTCATCAATCAGTGTCAACAGAACTCTTTGAGAGAAAATCAATCCGTACGTTTTCTCCATATTCTCCTGCATCCGTTCCGGGAAAACCGTTAAGTTCTTAACGATCGAAGCGAAACGATTGAGCATGTAATTAATAGCTATCGTAGCATCCGGCAGAATCACGCGCTCGGCAGATGAATGAGAGATGTCCCGCTCATGCCAAAGAGGCACATTTTCAAAAGCAGTTACCATTTCTCCGCGCAGTACACGAGCCATGCCGGTCATATTCTCCGATCCAATCGGGTTTCGTTTATGCGGCATAGCAGACGAGCCTTTCTGGCCTTTCGCGAAGAATTCTTCTACCTCCCGCGTTTCTGTCTTTTGCAGGCCACGGATTTCCACGGCAATTTTCTCGATGGACGTCGCAATCAAAGCCAATGTAGATACGTAATGAGCATGACGGTCACGCTGCAGCGTTTGTGTGGATACCGGTGCCGGTGCAATGCCCAGCTTTTCGCACACATACTCTTCTACAAAAGGATCAATATTCGCGTACGTTCCAACGGCTCCGGAAAGCTTCCCAACTTCAATGTGCTTAATCGCAAGATCCAGGCGTTCCAGATTACGCTTCATCTCTTCGTAATAAAGAGCAAGCTTCAGTCCGAACGTTGTAGGTTCCGCATGTACACCGTGTGTACGCCCCATCATCACAGTATGCTTATGTTCGCGTGCCTTATCTCCTAAAATATCAATAAAGTTTACGAGATCTTTGCGGATAATGGCGTTTGCCTGCTTTAATTGATAAGAAAGGGCCGTATCTACGACATCCGTTGACGTCAGTCCGTAATGGACCCATTTCCTCTCTTCACCGACTGTTTCGGAAACAGCGCGGGTAAAAGCAACCACATCATGACGAGTTTCTGCTTCAATTTCATGAATACGCTCCACGTCAAAAGAAGCTTTCTCTCTCAATTTCTTCACGTCATCCTTTGGAATATTTCCAAGCTCACTCCACGCTTCACAAGCCAGCAGTTCTACCTCAAGCCAGGCTGCATAACGGTTTTCTTCTGTCCAGATAGCCCCCATTTCAGGCCTTGTATATCGTTCAATCATCGTCTTCCTCCTCGGTCTCTACCATAAATGTATTTGATTTTCTTGAATTCTCTCATCAATCTCTTCCAGGCTTGTCCCTATGAACGTAAGATGACCCATCTTGCGATTCGTGCGGGCATCCTTCTTACCATAATCATGAAAATGAACACCCCGGTAGTATTCCAGCTTATCAATCAGGATCTGCCGGTGTTTACCCAGTACATTCACCATAACGGCTGACGAAAAAGAATGGACCGGCAGCAGTGGAAGCCCGCAAATCGCCCGTACATGCTGTTCAAACTGGGAAACATTACAGGCTTCGATGGTAAAATGACCAGAGTTATGCGGCCGCGGGGCCATTTCATTAATAAAAATATCTTCTCCGCTCACAAACATTTCGACGGCAAATGTTCCTACAATTCCCATCTGCTCCGACAGGCGTTTCACCGCTTCTTGCACCTTATCCACCAGAGTTTCACCCAACTCCGCCGGCACTCTCGATTCATGTAAAATATGATTCTTGTGAATATTTTCAGGGATAGGGAAATACGTAATCTCACCATCGGCTGCTCGCGTAAACACTTGCGAGATTTCCATATCGAATTCGACCCACTGCTCCACGATATACGTGCGTCCTTCTTTTATAAATTGACGCGCTTTTGCTGCTTCATCTTCATGGTCGATCTTCAACTGACCTTTTCCGTCATACCCACCGCTGGTCGTTTTAATGACCGCTGGATAGCCAGTCTTATCAAGAGCTTCCAGAAACTGATCATAATTATCGATAATGTCGTAAAAAGGAACCGAAAGACCAGCTGCTACGGCTTCCTGCTTTTCCTTGGCTCGGTTTTGAGTTACTTCCAAAGAGTAAGCACCTTGAGGTAATTTCCCGTTACTCTCAAACAGACGGGCCACTTCAAGATCTACATTTTCAAATTCATACGTAATGACATCACTCCGCTCGCTCAGCTGTTCAGCGGCTTCCACATCATCATAAGCACCCACGATGTGTTCATCAGCCACCTGGGCGCATGGGCAGTCTTCGGCAGGGTCAAGAACAGCAACCCGGTAGCCCATATGTTTGGCAGCCACGGCCATCATTCTTCCGAGCTGACCTCCACCTAGAATACCGATCGTTTGACCTGGTCTAATTACATTAGGATTCATTTAAATCGCTCCTCATATCTTCGACCTTATCTTTCATTTGCTTGCGATACGAATCCAGACGCTCTGCTGTGTCCGTATTAAAAGCTCCGATCATTTCCGCTGCCAGAATCCCTGCATTTTTCGCTCCGGCCTTTCCAATGGCCACTGTCGCAACAGGAACGCCGCCTGGCATTTGCACAATAGACAACAGCGAATCGAGTCCCTGGAGTGATTTCGATTCTACTGGAACACCAATGACAGGCAGTGTGGTTTTAGCAGCCACCATCCCTGGCAAGTGAGCCGCTCCACCAGCTCCTGCAATAATGACTTTCAATCCTTTTTCCCTCGCCTGTTCCGCATAGGTAAACATATCCTCCGGGGTGCGATGGGCAGAAATGATTTCTTTTTCATACGAGATTTGTAACTCATCTAATACATCACAGGCATTCTTCATCGTCTCCCAATCGGAGATACTACCCATGATAACACCTACTTCAGCCATGTTTATCCCTTCTTTCATTAAAAAAACCTGCTCAAGCTCCCTCAAATCATGAGAGGAGTTGAACAGGCATACGTGTCGACTGTTGATGGATATAGAATGCTTGGACTCCCCTCATAGTCCGGGAATTCATGGTTCCCAGGTAGAGACGGACGGGCCGTATTCCCATCCTATATGAGGTTCCTTTTATGCAATTTCTGCTTCCATCATATCAATAGCCGCAAAGAAATGTCAACGTAAATGACGAACATTTTAAAAATACAAACTTAGTATCGTTCGTGTTTATTCCTTCACCGCATGAAAAACAATTCGTTTACTCACGGGTTCCATGACTTTTTCACCATCTTTAGTCTCTTCACGAAATATCGGTTCCTCCGCCCGGCGCACTGGAAGATAACCTTCCTTCTTCATACGATCCAGGCATTGGCCAATGGTTTCGTGCTCTTGTACCTCAAAGCGCTTCTTGTTGTTGTTTTTCGGCATCTTCGCGGATCTTTCCTTTCCTAACGGATTTAACCCAGAATCCGCCATGAATCTGCTTAGGTTCATAAGCTATGATAAATGCTTTAGGATCAATGGTGCGAATGGTTTCATACAAAGAAAGCTCATATCTCCGTGGAGTTAAAATCTGCATAGCCAACCGATCACCTTCCATCCCATAAGCATACCAGCTCGTAACTCCGTATCCTTTCTCACGAAGCCTGCGGGTAAAATCAATATCCGGGTCTGAAGAAATAACGTTAACCGTAATATACCCTAAAGCAAGCTTCTCTTCAATCTTCATCCCGACAATTACACCAAGACCGTAACCGATGGCGTAAGCAATAACATTTTCGATCTGATCCAAACGCTCAAGCACAATCCCAAGACCATATATATAGGTAACGATTTCAAACATGCTGAGGAAAGCTGCCGTGTAACGGCGGCCTTTTAATGTAAAAATCATACGCATCGTTAAAAACGATACATAAACAATGTTGACAGCTAAAATAATTCCGATCAGCAATAACGGATTTTCAAACATCCAGCACCCTCCTGCCTCTGCCCCTCTTACTATTCAGGATATTCACCCATGGGCTCTTTCTTGCATACACTATAAACTATGAGAAGTCTGTGACACAATCATTTTTCATCGCAATTACTGACAAATTATGGAGGGTGATGACATGAATCAATTTAAAGACTGGAAATCCAATTTAGACCGTTTTTTCGGTAATGAATTCTGGGGCGACTTTGAGGGAATGATGAAGCCTTCTATTCCTTATATCAATATGTATCAGTATGATAACGAACTTTTATGCTATGTGAGTATCCCTGGAATGAGCCATCCGAAAAATGTAGAAGTACTTGTCGATCACACCACCCTCACGATAAAAGGAAAAATTGAAATCAACCAGCGCGGTGGTCACCAGCTTATGTCTGAAATTGCGGACGGAACTTTCGAGCGTAGCATCGACCTGCCTTTCCCTGTCCGAAGCGACAAAATGGAAGCCACCTATAAGCACGGTCTGCTCGTCATCCAGCTCTATCGTCACGTTACGGACCAGACGCGTCAAAAGCCACTCAGCATCCGTCACCTTGAAGATGAATAAACACGGCAGTCACCACGACTGCCGTGTTTTTTATAAGAGACTTATTAAGCCAACGGGCCGTTTACTGTAAGACTCAGTTTCAAGATACTTGAAGAGAGGGAAGGTCCTGCGGGGGACGATTTCGCTTTCCGGCCCTGCACGACGCAGGGTCGTTCGACGTTGCCACACGACGTGGCGTTCTTAGTCGAACCTCTTCTGTGCTGAGCTTCCTCGGGCTTGACAGCCCTGCGGGATCTCACCGATCATGTTCATCCCGCAGGAGTCTTCATCGTCCCCCTCCGGACCTGGCCGAATCATAAACTCGAAACCATTTAAGAAATCGACTGGTTCATGAGACAAAAGCATGGATCACGAGGCTATTTTTATGCTATATCGATGTGAAATAGACTTCCATAAAAGCATGTAGGACCGATTAAGAAAGAGAACATCTTCTCATATAAAAGCGTCCGTTATGCTTACTCGGCTGGGCTGGTGGGGAAATGGCGAGACTCCCATGGGAGAAGGAACTAGGTGAGATCCCGCAGGGAGTGAAACGAGCGAGGAAGCTCACCGTTCCCCCATAGGAAAGCGAGTTATTTCCCCACCAGCCCTTATCCATCTAACGTAACGGACCCATTTATCTCGAAACTGAGCCTTCAACAAACGGGAGCTTATATGGAATAAGCTGCACCTTGAGATACCTCCATTAAGCTAAGAAGACAAAGTAAAGAACAAAGATGACGAACAAGAAGTACATAATTGGATGAATTTCTTTGGAACGTCCTTTTAACAGCATTGTAATTGGATAAAAGATGAATCCGATCGCAATTCCTGTAGCAATGCTGTACGTAAGCGGCATAGCGGCAATTGTAAAGAAGGCCGGAACACCGATTTCAAATTGATCCCAGTCGATATTTTTCAAAGTGGATGCCATCAGCACACCTACAATAATCAAGGCTGGTGCCGTGACCTGTGCGGTTACAACGGATAATAATGGCGAAAACAATAGCGCCAGTAAGAAAAAGGCAGCTGTTACGACAGATGCAAAGCCTGTTCGCCCCCCGGCTCCTACGCCTGCTGTGGATTCGATGTAAGAGGTAGTCGTTGATGTACCTACAACGGACCCAACTACAGTCGCTGCAGAATCCGCAAACAGTGCGCGTCCGGCACGAGGCAATTTATTATCCTTCATGAATCCTGCCTGCGTAGCCACCGCTACTAATGTTCCCGCTGTATCGAAGAAGTCGACAAATAAGAAGGTGAGAATAACGACCAGCATTTCAATTGTAAAGATATCACCAAAGTGAGTTAATGCCGCCCCAAAAGTCGGTGCCACGCTCGGCGCAGCCCCTACGACATCATTCACTGCTGTCGGCGGTGCAATCAGTCCTGTCACCATTCCAGCAATAGACGTCAGCACCATGCCGTAGAAAATACCGCCTTTAATGCCTAAAGAAAGAAATACAACAGATACGATAATTCCAAAAATCGCAAGCATCGTTGGACCAGCCGTTAAGTCACCAAGCTGTACAAGCGTCGCATCACTGTTCTGAACGATACCTGCATTTTGAAAGCCGATAAAAGCAATAAATAAACCAATCCCTGCTCCAACAGCCAGTTTCAAGTTCCCAGGAATTGCATCAATGATCTTTTGGCGCAGGCCGGTTACCGTTAATACAATAAAAATAAGTCCGGATGCTAATACACCTGCCAGTGCCGTTTCCCAAGGGATGCCATATCCAAGAACTACTGTATAAGCAAAAAACGCATTCAGTCCCATACCAGGCGCAAGAGCAATTGGATATTTTGCAAAAACACCCATAATCAATGTACCAACAGCAGCAGCTATGGCCGTCGCTGTAAATACAGCCCCTTTATCAATACGCGTTACTCCTTCAGGAAGCTGCTCAATCCCATCAAGAGCAAGCGTAGACGGATTAACGAACAGAATATAGGCCATCGCGAGAAATGTCGTAAGACCCGCCATGAATTCCGTGCGGTAGTTCGTGCCCAGCTCCTTAAACTTAAAAAATTTACTCATTTCTATTTCCTCCCTCACAGTCACCAGCCGCTCCATTCGGAGAGTTATCTCTATGTTAAGACCCAAATAAAAAACACCCTTGAATGATCAAGAGTGTCTACCTATATACGGAGGCAATAGATGAGCCAGGCACAAACCACATGCAAGGCGTCAACTATTCACCAGCGTAGTCAGACCAGTTTACGGCGGTCCGGTAGAAACTCATGGGCCTTATCCCCAAAATTATACGGCGGTGTTACTAATTCTTAATTTTTCTCTATCTTACTAGGGAAGACTATAGTTCGTCAACCCTATTCCCGAACATTATTTATCAAAAACAACTTTAACGTTCGTTTATTCCCATTCAATCGTAGCCGGCGGCTTACTCGTTACGTCATAAACCACTCGGTTGATGTGATCGACCTGATTCACGATGCGGGTGGAAATTTTCTCGAGAACGTCCCAGGGAATTCGAGCCCAATCTGACGTCATCCCATCAATGGATGTAACCGCACGAATGCCGATTGTATAGTCATACGTCCGCTCATCGCCCATAACTCCTACGGATCGAATATCTGGAAGGACGGTGAAATACTGCCAAATATCCCTATCCAGCCCGGCTTCTTTAATTTCTTCACGCAAAATAGCATCGGATTCACGAACAATTTTAAGCTTCTCTTCTGTAATCGCACCTAATACGCGGATCGCAAGTCCAGGTCCTGGGAATGGCTGGCGCCAAACGATATGTTCCGGTACACCAAGCTCAGTTCCAAGCGCACGCACTTCGTCTTTGAAGAGTGTGTTCAAAGGCTCGATCAACTGAAGTTCCATTTCCTCAGGAAGGCCCCCGACATTGTGGTGGGATTTAATCGTTTGAGCCGTTTCCGTACCACTCTCAATAATATCGGTATAAAGAGTTCCCTGAGCGAGATAATCAATTTCCTTCAGTTTTTCAGCCTCATCATCAAATACGTAAATAAACTCATTACCGATGATTTTCCGCTTCTGTTCAGGATCAGATACGCCTTCAAGCTTGCTTAGGAATCGGTCTTTGGCATCTACTTTGATAATGTTCATATTGAAGCCATCGCCAAGCGTGCGCATAACATCGTCTGCTTCATTTTTTCGAAGCAATCCGTGATCAACGAAAATACAAGTCAGCTGGTCTCCGATCGCACGGTGAATCAGCGCTGCAACAACAGAGGAATCTACCCCGCCGCTTAGCGCGCACAATACTTTACGGTCCCCGACTTGATCGCGGATTTTCTCTACTTCCATTTCCACCACGTGCTCCATTGTCCAGTCGTCCTTCGCATCGCATACATCAAATACGAAGCTGCGCAGGATATCATTGCCGTACTCGGAATGACGCACTTCCGGGTGAAATTGAACACCGTACATATTAATTTCCCCATTGCTCATCGCAGCTACAGGGCAGGAAGGACTGGTCGCATCTACGACAAAGCCTTGAGGCGGGTCAATGACTTTATCACTATGGCTCATCCAAACCGTCTGATGCCGGGGAGTTTTCTTAAAGATAACCGGATCTTCGGCTATGTTAATCTCTGCTTTTCCGTACTCACGTTCATTCGCACGCTCCACTTTTCCTTTGAAATGGTGAGTCATCAGCTGCATGCCATAGCAAATGCCAAGCACCGGGATCCCCAGCTCAAACAGACCTTCATCACAACGGAAGCTATGTTCTCCATAGACGCTGTTAGGTCCGCCAGAAAGAATAATCCCGCTTGGGTTCAGTTCCTTGATCTCTTCAACCGTCATCTTATGAGAGTGAAGTTCACTATAAACCCCGAACTCACGTATACGGCGGGTAATTAATTGGTTATATTGACTTCCGAAATCCAGTACCAGGATCATACCTTGGACCTGCTCCATATCTTTCCACTCCTTTTCATTAGAAAAAACGCACGACCTGGGGCCTATAAAAAAAGGATTCCCACCTTCCCGTTAAAATAATTCAGGCGAAGGCAGAAATCCATCCGTGCATATCTCGTCACGTGATCCCCACCTTCATAGTCAGGACATTTACGGTGCCCCGGTAGAGACTCTCGAGCCATATTCTCGAGGATATACGAAGGAAGAATGCGTCTAATTTCCATTCATTTTATCAACGGTTCTGACAGGAATCAAGACAATGCTTTTTTAATTAAATTTTCCCATAATTCAGTGACTTTCGGCCAATGGGAACGGCGACTCTCATTTCTGTACAGAACCCGCTCGTAATCATTCGTCAAACGCCGCATGTCATTGGACTGGAAGTGGCGGTCGACGACGAAGGCATAGTCTCTGAGCGTCTGTTCGGGTTTACGCTTGAACCCTTTATGATCCAGTACTTTTAGTAAATATTGGTAGGCTTTTTCATACGTTTCTTCGTCCTCTTTTTTTCGATAGCGTCGAATGAGAAAAGCGGAGATCCACTTGTAACGAGTCACATACAGAACGAGTAAAGCAAGGAGTAGAAATGCGGCTAGAACATAGACCCATACATAGCTCTGTTCTGAATCGATATTCACGGATTCAGAATCAGAGGCTGCTTCCTGCTCCTCCATTTGCTGCGGGTTACCCATATTGTCTTCAGGGGTTTCCGTATCTGAACCTGAAGCTGCTGAGTCACTTTCATCGGTCTCTATATCTGTATAGAAATCCGCGTTGTTCGTAAACCCTTTCGTTGGTTCGAATGGAACCCAGCCGACATCTGGAAAATAAACTTCCACCCACGAATGCGCATTGCCGCTTGTGATTTCATATTTATTCTGAAGTCCATCAGTGTACGTAGTATCTGTTGCATCAATTCGCTCTCCAGCTGTGAACCCTTTTACCCAGCGGGCCGGAATGCCTTCTGACCTCAGCATAACCACCATGGACGTGGAGAAGTTATCACAGTATCCGATTTGAGATTCGAATAAAAACTGGTTCACATAGTCCTCGTTTTCATCAGGTACCGGTACATCGGTCGTTGAATATTCGAATCCATTCGATGAAAAATACGACTCTACAGCTTTCGCTTTATCATACCGATTGTCTGCTTCCTCGACAATTTGACTGGCGAGATTGCGCACACGCCCCGGCAGGGAATCTGGAAGCTGCAAGTAGTTCTCTTTGATCTCTTCCGGGTCGTCAGTGCTCGATTCCCGAAGCTGATCATATTCAAAAGAAGGAAAATCATAGTTGATGACGTATCTGTTCAGCTTAGCTTTGGAATCTCCTTTGAGTGTATCCATTTCACCGGTATTTTCATGAATCTGAAGCCTATAATCTTCGGGGTAAGAGTCAAGCGAAGTGACGCCATATGGATACACAAGTTTTTGAAAATCAGCTTCACTAGTTAACTCGATAAGGGACTGCTGTTCTTCTACTTCGACTTCATCCGTAAAGGTTTGAAAAGGAATATTGTCAGGAGAAACCGTTTGGACGGGATCTTCCAATGTATCTTCCCAGCCTTTTCCGGTGTACGTATCTTTTGATTCAATTCTCCAGTACCTTTCTCCATCGGCCATGGCTGTAAAGACGCGAGTGTCGTCCTGAATAAAAGATCCTCCTAGACGACTATCGTTTTCACCGTAGCCAACCTTTTGGACGACACCGCTTCCTCCAGGTCCAGCGCCTCCTGCAGCACTCTGAATAAAGGGAACGGGGTCCGGCCACTGCGGCGAGAGTTTGGGAGAAGCATAAGCCGCAACCGTTGAAATCAGGATGATCGCAAGCAAAGGCAGCACCCACAGGTGACCTTTTTTAAACCCGCTCAAACCAATCGATTCTTTATCCATCTCTTTGTGGAAGCTGGTAACACCGAGAGCGGACATTGCCAGCACGAATGTGCGGATGATCGCCCATTTTCCATCGTATACAGTAAACGTATCAATCACCGTAACGTAAATAAGCGTAAGCAGTACGAACACGAACATACGGTTTGCGACTACAATCCAGTAAAACAGCAAGTAACTCATTAACCATAAGAGGATGAGAAAAAGCAGACTCCGGAATAAAGGAGTCATCTGCCACCATTCCTGTGCCTGAATCACCTGGACGTTAAAGACGATTTGATCATAGAGGACAGAAAACCAATTGCGGCTGAAAATGGTTTCGGCAATATAGAGCCCGTCCAATATAAAGGCTAATCCCAATAGTTTGAGGGGCATAGATAAATACCATGGAACCTGAATAAAAGATACAAAAAAACAAAACGTTGCATAAATAAAAAAGATCGTCACATTTTTCGTTTCCGTAATAGCCTCCAGAGGCAGGAGCCATTCACAAAATAATAGGAAACCAATTACATAGATCATGAGTTTAAACACAGTAGAGCGCTGGTCATTAATTGTATTTGGCATCAGGTACTCACCTCAAATTCTTGTTGTATCAGTTGCTCCTCTGATAATACTTGAACAACGACTCCCTGATTTTTTAACAGCTTAATGTGCTGATGGTCTTGAAAGTTCAACTGCTCGCGCGGGCGCACATAAAAAAAGACAAGACGTTTGCTTTTTTTCGCTAATTTCACGAGGGATTGTTCGGTATTCTCATCTAAGTAATGACTGATCACTAATGCAATCGTCCCTGAAGGAATCTGAGCCCGTTCACGGTCCAGCTGCTGTGAAAACGGCACACGGCCGAGCGGCCTTATTTTAGCAAGATGGCCCTGAATTTGGTGGGTCTGTGAATGATTTTGATGAAACGGAAAATACGCTCGTCCATCTCCAAGAGTCATGAAAGCAAGCTGAGAAGATTTTTTATGAAGTTCCTCTAGTAAAGAGGCGGTGAATTCAACGGAGCCTTCAAAGCTCACAGGGTTCATGGAAGGGTGATAGACTGCATTCAAAATGATAAGCATATCGACACTTTTTTCCTGCTCAAATTCTTTCGTCATCATTTGATTCTTTTTGGCAGTAGTCTTCCAATCCACCCAGGCAAAGCGGTCGCCTTGCATATATTCACGAACACCTGTGACGACGTTCGTATTTTTTTCATTGAGTTTAAAAGAGGGGCTCGCTCCCTGTTCAAAGCTGTACACACGCTCACGCATTTTCACTGGACGCTTATAAGGAAAGACGAGGAGTTTATCCTCTTCCTGATACACGTGCTCTTTTTTAATAAACCCAAAAAAGTCCCCAGTTTTGATGCGGAAAGCCTTAAATTGGTGCTCTCCACGCGGTAGCTTCTCAAGCTCATAATGGTAGCGTAAATGTCTCTTGAACCAGGGGAACGTGACTTTCTTAACAATCCTGTCCTGCTGAAATTCATTCGCTTTCTCCATATCTCTGAATTTCTCTAGATGACGGTCCTGTTTCTTGAGGGACTCAGGGAGATACTCTTCAATAACGCAATAATAAATCGGAAAAGGGATTCTTCTTGTCAGTGTCACCTTAACCTCAACACTTTCGCCTCCTGTAGCGACCCTTTTTGATAGTTTACGTTCTACCTTCCAGTCGTTTATTGGATAAAGCAGTACCCCTGTCATGTAGACGAGAAAAGGAAGAAATGCGTAGAAGAGAAACCAGCTGACAAAGCCTCCCTGAAACATTGCATAAGAAAATAAAACAGTAAACAATGTCAATACAACGAGGAGTTTAGCCGTGAATTGAAAAGTCTGTCTCATTCACTAATATTCCTCTTTACAGGAATGGAAGTGGCGGAGAGCAGCTCTTCGATAATACTTTCAGGTGTTGCTCCTTCAAAATTCGCTTCAGAAGTAAGAATCATACGGTGTGACAATACATAAGGGGCAAGGTACTGGACATCATCGGGCACGACATAATCACGGTCGTGAACAAATGCATAGGCTTTAGCAGCTTTCATGAGGGAAATCGATCCACGAGGGCTCACACCCAGATAGACACCTTCATGATTTCGGGTGCCTGTAACTAAATCAATAATGTAGCGGTTTACGGTTCTATCCACATACACTTCTTCGACTTCTTTCTGTAAACTTACCAGTTCATCGCGGGTAATTACAGACGATATCTCATTGATCGGATGGCCGCCTGAGGTCCGGCTTAGCATCTCCATTTCCTGACTTGCAGTAGGGTATCCCATTTTCATCTTTAACAAAAAACGGTCCAGCTGAGCTTCAGGCAGCGGGTATGTTCCTTCATATTCAATGGGGTTCTGGGTAGCCATGACAAAGAAAGGATCTTTAAGAGGCACAGCGTTTCCATCTACCGTAATACTCGTTTCTTCCATACCTTCCAGTAAAGCGGATTGTGTTTTCGGAGAAGTACGGTTAATCTCATCTGCCAGTACAACATTTCCTAGAATAGGACCAGGCTTAAATTCGAATTCCATTTCTTTTGGATTATATATAGAGACACCTGTAACGTCAGATGGCAGCAAATCTGGGGTGAACTGAATTCGTTTAAACTCACAATCCAAGGATTTGGCAAGGGTTTTTACAAGCATCGTCTTTCCTACGCCCGGGACATCTTCAAGCAGTACGTGCCCTTTCGCGAGCAAAGCCACAATGCTTAGTAAAGCCGCTTCTTCTTTCCCAATCATCACCTTATTAATATTTTTCATCACATCAGAAATCTTTGGCTGATATAAAAATGTTTGCTGATTCATTAGGTGTACCCCTCTCTTCCTATTACACTATTTTCAGAATTCTCACGCTCATTCTAACTATACTACATCCAGAGACTCGGGACAAAATATGTAGATGTTCCTATCTATTAAAATTCCCGGCTTATCAGGATTTCAGTAACATTAAGAATTTGTAAAAATCAGGATCTATTAAACTAAAGGGCCATATTGTGGAAGGCTCAGTTTCGAGATATTTTATGGAGAAAGGGTCTCCAGGGAACGAGTTCGCTTTCCGGCCCTGCACGCCGCAGGAAAGTGTTCAAATGTGGAATCACCCCGAAAGACACGACCAGCATAAGCCGACCATCAAAAGGATGGCGGTTTTTCCATCCGTTGATGAGCGGCTTATGTCTCAAGTGTCTGGGTGATGGAACAAGACGAGTTGTTTCCGTAGCCGCCTTCCCCTTTTTTGACAACGGACCCATTTATCTCGAAATAAAGTCTTCAAGTAATGGGAGCGTATCTGCAATAAGCCTCAGGTTGACTAAAATTAGCAAAAAATAAAAAAGTGGAAATCCATGATGAGGATTCCCACTTTTTTACTCAATGTGACTATTACTGCCACTGAATGCCCTGGCCAATGGACCAGAGCTTCACCACCTAATCCTATACCTATACAAACCATCGTCTCTTTTTTATAATTTCTCTTTAATTAAGATGGCTTGAATTAAAGATAACATAAATATACCTCTCTGCCTATCTTTTTACAAATAAATACAGATCTTTTTTCTCCCCTTTTAAGCTGGTCTTTCTCATAATAAATTGTTGGAATAAACGAGCCTATCATTTCTATCATCTCTTAATCTTTCACGTTCATTATATGGATTGAATCGTGTACAATTTGAAGAAATAAGGATTACTATTCAAGCTGGAGGGATCAGAATGACATACATAGCAGCATTCGATCTGGGAACATCTGCTCTAAAAGGAATTCTTTTAGATAGACAGGGTCGCCGGACGAGTGAACAGTCGATAGAAATTGAAACGAAATATGGGCCGAACGAGGAAGTTGAACAACAGCCGGAACAATGGTGGCAGGCGCTTCAAACTATCCTATCCCTTTGGCAGGACACCACTCCCGAACGAGTAGAGGCCATCAGGGCAGTTACGTTTAGCGGCCAAATGGAAGATGTTATTCCGCTGGATGCTTCCGGAACTACTTCTACAGCCATTCTTTATTCAGACACAAGAGCGGATGAAGAAGCACAATATATACAATCAAAGAAGCCTTTCCTTTCAAATATAACAGGGAATTCGATCCGCTCTTCTACTCCTCTTGCGAAATTATTATGGATGAAAAAGCATCGGCCAGCTCAATACCTATATGCAAAAGCCTTCGTATTCAGCGCGAAGGATTATCTCATCTATAAGTTGACAAATAAAGCAGTGACCGACCCTGTAACCGCAGCATCTTCAGGTCTAATGGATCTACACGAGCGGAGGTGGAGCGAAGAACTTCTTTCCGATTTTTCAATAGATGCCGGTAAGATGCCGCGTCTTCTTGAACCTGAACAAGAAGCAGGAAAGATAACGGATAAAGTCTCTCAATGGACAGGATTTTCTGTGGACATTCCTGTCTTGTGCGGCAGCGGGGATGCAGGTGCCGCCACACTCGGTGCAGGCGCTCTTCACGAAGGTGATTTGTATTTATACTTGGGAACTACGGGCTGGGCAGCTGCTCCTACAAATAAGAGTGCAAATAAGATAGACAGCGTATTCACCCTTTCGCATCTGCCGGAAGGAACCAACATTTCCATCGCCCCGCTGTTGAACGCCGGAAACGTTTATCAGTGGGCCGTCCATACTTGGGGCGATCAGAGTGAAGCACCTTACGAGTATTTTGAAAAATTGGCTGCTGCCTCGCAAGCTGGTGCAAATGGCGTTCTCTTTTTGCCTTATCTGCACGGAGAACGGTTTCCGGTTATGGATCAGGAAGCTTCAGGCGCCTTCGTTGGGCTGAACCCAGCTGTCCAGAAGTCCGATTTCGCACGTGCGGTAGTAGAAGGATTATGCTTTTCCTGCTGTCAGGTGATTAAATCCCTATCCGAAAAACAAGAAGGAATGCTAACGATCATAGGAGGTGGAACCAGAAGCCGCGTCTGGACTCAAACACTCGCTTCTATTTTAAACAGACCAATCAGAGTTCCGAATGAAAGCGAATACTCTACTGTACTTGGAGCTGCCTCGACTGCTTTTATATCTATGGGCTGGGTCGAGGATTACGCGGAATTTACTGAAAAATATATCGATCCCCAGGAAGCGGAAGTCTTCACACCTGTACAAGAAAACCAAGAGACTTATAGAGCCCAATACGGGCGTTATATCAAGCTTTATCCTAGTCTCCAGGCTACCTATAACAATTGATTAGCATTAAAAATAAAACGATTAACGCAGGATCATAAAGGGAATTGTTAAAAAATTAAAATATTTTCCCGATAATGTAATGAATTCCTTGTACATATTCCCAGACCTAGCCGAAGCAGCCTTTAAAGCTTAGCCACTTCCTATTTAAAAAATAGAAAGAGAGGGAACGTTATGCCTAAAGACAGCACCTTTAAAAGACGGCTGAAAAATGTCGGACCAGGCGCTATTGTGGCTGCGGCCATCATTGGTCCAGGAACGGTCACGACAGCCAGTAATGTTGGAGCAGAATTTGGTTACGCTCTTATCTGGGCGCTTGTTTTTTCCGTCATAGCCACCATGTTTCTCCAGGAAATGGTAACAAGACTTGGAGTAATTACTCGTAAGGATTTAAGTACTATTTTAAGAGAACAGTTTTCCAATCCTGTATTAAAATGGACCACAATTTTATTAATTATTTCTGCCATCGTGATTGGAAGTGCAGCCTATGAAGCTGGAAATATCGTGGGCGGAGCCCTCGGGATGGTAGCCATCACCGGACTTCCTACTAAATTAGTTGCTGTTATAATTGGAGTCTTTGCTGGAATTCTCTTATGGATTGGCCAGTATAAGGTGATTGAACGAGTCTTTGTAGGACTTATTTTAATAATGACACTAAGCTTTGTGATCACGGCTATCGTAGTTCAGCCTGAGCTCTCTGCTATATTCACAAAAGGATTCGTTCCTAAAGTTTCATCTGGGAATACATTGTATGTCATTTCTTTAATAGGGACCACCATTGTCCCTTACACTCTGTTCTTGCAATCCTCTACCGTGCAGGAACGATTTAAAGGGGAAGAACACCTAAGCGACAGCCGCTTCGATGTTATTTTGACTATGGCAATATGCGGAATTATATCCGTTTCCATTATCATTACAGCAGCTGCTGCTTTTCCTTTAGGAACGTCCATTCAGGATCCTTCCTCCATGGCAGAACAGTTACAGCCGCTGCTTGGCTCATGGGCAAAATACGTCTTTGCCATAGGGATTTTTGCTGCTGGAATTTCTTCCTCCATGACAGCTCCTCTGGCTGCTGCCTATGCCACAGCCGGAGCGCTGGGATGGAAAAAGAATCTTCGTTCAGCAAAATTCCGTTTCGTTTGGATTATTGTTCTGCTCGTAGGTGTCATCTTTTCAAGCCTGGGCTATGATCCTATTCAACTGATTGTTTTTTCTCAATATGCGAATGGATTGATTCTGCCGATTATCGTATTATTCTTAATGTTTGCCATGAATAATCGAAAAACACTGCACCAATACGTCAATCCAATCTGGATCAATATAGTAGGCTGGCTGATCTTCATCATTACTGTAACCTTATCCCTTATGTCATTTGGTATTTTCTAAACCCAAAAAACCCGCCATCGGACGGGTTTTTTTATTTGATCTTTCTTTAATTAAGGCTCTGTTAACCTTCCGTGTTGTTATTAAGGTAAAGCTCCCATTACTTGAAGACTCAGTTTCGAGATAACTCGGGTCCGTTGCAAACATTAGATGATGGCGGCTACGGAAACAACTCGCTTTCCTGCGGGGGAACTGGCAAGCCTCCTCAGTCGTTAACACTCCTTGTGGGGTCTCACCTAGCTCCTTCTCCCGCGGGAGTCTCGTCGTTTCCTCCGCCACCCCAACATGATTAAGAAAAACGGACCCTCCTAGAAGAGAAAGGTTTTCCTCCTTAATCTGTATGAAATGCTTTTATGACAGGCTATTGTGCATCGTTACATCCTAAAATAGGTACGAAACCACATGGTCTCATCCCTCATCACTCAGGTGATGTTTGAAGTGGTTTTGAAATTCTGTTTTGGCAAGGGCCGGAGGGGGACGATGAAGACTCCTGTGGGATAAACATGATCGGTGAGACCCCGGAAAGCGATGCTTGAGGAGGCTCAGCACATGCCCACGGAAAGCGAAATCGTCCCCCGTAGGACCTTCACGGCAAACCAATATCTCGAAACTGAGTCTTTAACTAAACGGCCCTATTGCGTAATAAGCCTTATGAAAAATTAAAAATAAACTATAAAAGAACCGTAATTAAATTAAAACCTAAACAAAATTACATTATATGGATTTAATTACATTATATAAATGGCCTGAGGTGGAAATATTAGGATGGTATTTATGACCGGTAATAGAATTCCATATGTGGTTTTTCTTGTTTATAATAGTTTAGCCTATCTTCCAAAGTACCTGTATGAAACTCAAACTTGTGACCATCCGGATCGGTGAAATAGATCTACTTTTTATCTTGCTCACTGCGCGGCCGTCCAGATAGGATATTTACATTCAATGCCTCAAGTTTGTTATACATCGCTTCATAATCCGATGGTTCTATAGAGAAGGCGATATGAGTATAAGACTGACTGATTTCATTGCGGGGAATATTCTTCTCAAAATTAAGTGCCAGCCACATCCCATTCAAATCAAAATATGCCGTGTTCTCGCCTTTCACCAATAACTCTGCCTCAAACACATCACGGTAAAACTGAATCGATTTATGTAAATCGGATACGGAAAATAGAAAGTGATTTAATCCTTGAATGGACATAATTTCAACTCCTTCTAGGTTATCTGCAGCTTTCAGTCTAGCGTTTACCTGCCTTTATAATCATAGTTGCCGGAAACTTCCGGGCTTTGTACAATGAATAATAGCGATCGGACACTTCTGCTTCTATTCCATCGTAGCTCTCCCCAGGCTCACTTTCTATAACTTCTTCTATTCGAAATCCCGATTGAATTAACTGATTCATATAAGTAGACATTTTCCGTTTATAGATCATCATATCCACCTCTTCCCCTTTAAAATTTTTCATGACTTCAGCCCCTTTTTCCTGGTAGCTCCCCTCCAAGCGCAATGTTCCATCTTCACTAGTCACATGGGCATATAAAGGATGGTCCCAGCTGAATATAAAGATCCCGCCTTTTTTTAAATAGGAATAAATGAGATCAAAGGTTGCCTGTAAATCTGTCGTCCACCCAATCGCATAAACCGAGTACACATAATCAAAATACTCCCTCGGCAGGCCGACATCTGATTCCATCGCTCCGCAGAATAAATGAGGCTTTAACCCTTGAAGTAGCTGAGCGGCCGCTTCCTTTTGCGTATTGGATAAATCGACGCCCCACAGTTCACTCGCCCCTTTAGAATCCATATAACGCAAGGAATGACCGCTTCCATAACCAATTTCAAGCACATTTTTACCTTGAAGTTCTTCGAAAAGCTGTAATTCTTCTTCGGTTTGAGCGAATGGTCCATAGTTTGGCAAAGCATCCACCCCGTTAAAATGTGGCGCAACGATATCCCAGCTTACCTTATTCTGTTTTAGAATTTCTTTTGACACCATCGTTTCCTCCTCTTTTCTCTATACCCCGTATATATACTATAACGCGAAGCTTGTCTGACTGCCCTTTTTTCAAGAAGGTTTAAGGAATGAAACGGAAAAACAAGGGTTTTTCATGAGTCATTTACACTTTATTCACCCTAACTACAATCTGATAATAGAAGAAGCAACCATTAGGTAAAATATACCATATTATCCTTTTTATAGTTTTAAACCCTTTGGCAGAGTGAACGTATATAAGAAGTAATCTATTCCAAAGAAAGGCGTGACGTTCCATGCAAGCACTGACCTATCAAGGAAAAGACCATGTTGAAGTCAAAAACGTTAAAGCTCCTAAAATTCAAAGAGGCGATGATATGATCGTCCGTATTACCGCAACAGGTATATGCGGTTCAGATTTACACCTTTATAAAAACGGAATCCCCCTGTCCGAAGACTACATTATCGGACACGAACCCATGGGTATCGTAGAAGAAGTAGGACCTGAAGTGAAAAATGTTAAAAAGGGAGACCGTGTAGTGATCCCATTTAACGTAGGGTGCGGCGACTGCTTCTATTGTAATAATCAGATGGAAAGCCAGTGTGACAATTCTAACCCGCACAGCGATAACGGGTCTCTATTTGGTTACTCCGAGCAATTCGGGAACTATCCCGGCGGCCAAGCCGAGTACCTCCGTGTTCCTTACGCTGATTTCACTTCCTTTGTCGTTCCAGAATCAAGTGAATTGGAAGATGAGAGTGTGCTCTTCTTGTCCGATGTCGTACCGACCGCCTATTGGAGTGTGGAACACAGTGGTGTGAAGCAGGACGACACGGTAGTCATTCTTGGTGCTGGACCCATCGGTCTGATGGCTCAGAAATTCGCCTGGATAAAAGGAGCCAAGCGAGTGATTTCCATCGATCATGTTCCTCACAGGCTTGAACATGCTAAGCGTACCAACAATGTTGAAACGTATAACTTTGAAGAACATGATGAAATCGGTGGTTTCCTCCATCAATCAACTCAAGGGGGAGCCGATGTGGTCATTGATTGTGTAGGAATGGACGGGACCGTTGCTTCCAGCGATCACGGACCCAGCAATGACCAGAATATCAGCCCCATTATCACAGCTTCCCAGTCCGTTCGGAAATTTGGAACCCTACAATTAACAGGTGTATATGGCATCAATGCGGATAACTTCCCAATCGGGGACTTGTTCGGCCGTAACGTTTCCTTGAAAATGGGCCAGGCTCCCGTCATTCACCTAATGCCGGAACTTTATAACATGATTGAAAACAACGAATTTGATCCTACTGATATCATTACGCACAAAATGGACCTCAAAGATGCACCTGAAGCTTATGATATTTTTGATAAAAAATCAGACAACAACATCAAGGTCGTGCTTAAACCATAATATGAAAAGCAGCAAGTCAACCACTTGCTGCTTTTCTGCATGGTTTAAGTAAAAGAAATAAACTTTTTTTAGTTCAGCTTCATCTCAGTTTCCAAAAATATCCTATCCATCAATCGATACCTAAAGGAGAGATTATATGAGGCGTTTACTACCCTTACTCATTATTGGTTTAGCCGTATTTGCTCTATCTGCATGCACAGAAAATGAAGACAGTGCCAGAGATTCTGGAAACGATGGAGAGGAATCCGTCGAAACGAATGCGGACGGCAATGGAGAAAGTGAGGAAAATTCGGAGGAAAAAGAATCTAGTGAAAATAGTGAATCTGAAAGTAACAGCGACTCCCAGTCAGAGAATGACTCTAGTAAAACCATCTCTGTACAGATGATGAATACGGAAGACAGAGAGATGGGTAAAGCTGAACTCACACAAGCTGATGGCGCTGTAAAAATTGATTTCAGCGCGTCAGATATTCCGCCGGGCACCCACGGATTCCACATCCATGAAAAAGGCATGTGCGAAGATCCAGATTTTAAATCAGCAGGCGGTCATTTTAACCCGACCAACGTGAGTCATGGAACAGAATCGGAGGACGGACCCCATGCAGGAGACCTTCCTAATCTTGAAGTGTCCGAAGAAGGTTCTATTCAGAAGGAACTAACGGCGGAACGTGTTACTTTGGAAGAAGGCCAGGAGAACTCCCTCCTGAAGGAAGGCGGAACGGCTCTCGTTATTCATGCAGGAGCTGATGATCAAGAATCTCAGCCTTCCGGAGATGCAGGTGCAAGAATTGCATGTGGTGAAATCAGCAAATAAGTCCCATCCATTACGAAAGCCCCTGAGACCCAGGGGCTTTCCTTATCGCTCTTATTCTCCTATGTGTTTAAAGGCAGTTGTACATGAAACGAATGACGCGTGCCGTCTGTCTCGAGCCATACCTTCCCACCGTGCTTCTCCACAATTTCCTTGCTGATCGCTAATCCAAGACCAGATCCACCGTCGTTACGTGTTCGGGAAGGATCCACCTGATAGAATCGGTCAAAAATTTTATTCTGGTCCGCAGAAGGGATTGGTTTTCCCGGGCCTGAAACGGTTACCGTATAGAATGAATCTCCTGGCTCTCCTTTTACTTCTACAGAGGAGTGGCCTTGATAATAATGCAAAGCGTTATTTAATAGGTTGGTTACCACTTGCTGGATACCCTGCTGATTAATCATGATCACTTCAGGAGAAGCATGAACGATTAAATCAATTCCCCTTCGCTCATATTCGATTTCGAACAGCTGGACAATTTGCAGGATAAACTTGTCCATGACCGTATACTGTTTGGTCATGGGACGTTCTTCATCGTTCCTGCCCCACTTCTTCACTTCATCCAGTCCTTGAACCAGCTGAGTAACCCGTTCAGTTTCTTCAGCCAAAGACTTATAAATAGCCTTATCTCCCTGGATTACGCCTTTATTAAGTGCTTCCAGATAACCTTGTAAATTTGAAAGCGGAGTCCTGAGCTCGTGAGAGAGATCATGAAGCATTTGGTTTCTACTGCTCTCCTGCTGTTCAAGCAGAGAATTTAAATGATTCACATGGTGCACCAGTTCTCCGATTTCGTCCTGGGACCTAGCCGTCAACTGCGTTGGATACTCCCCTTTTTTCATCGTTTGAATGGCGCGCGAGAGTTCATTCACAGGTTCAAGCATTCGCTTCGTTATGACAGAATAGAAGAAGGCACCTACTATAATAAGAAGCAGCGTAATGATCCACACATAAGACGACAAGGTGGAATTAAAGGACGTCTGGGTCTGCCCCTCGACGCCCGCTATGTTCGAAGCCAGAAAACAAGCGGTTCGATAGAGGGTGAAGCCTGTAAGGATAACAACCGCAGCAAGCATGGCTATATTGGCCATAGTGAGTTTCACCCACAGCTTCTGAGTTAAGCTTCTTCTAATTTTGAACAAATTTATACCCCATTCCTCTCACGGTAAGAATCCGCTCAGGCTTGGCTGGATCACGCTCGATTTTTCTACGCAGTTTCTTTATATGTGCATCAATCGTACGCCCCATGATTTCTGATTCTCCATAAGGATGGATTTGCTGAACCAGCTGCTCTCGTGTAAATACATGTTCGGCATTTTCCATTAGAAAATAAAGCAAGTTGAACTCATAATGGGTTAATTCGAGCAGTTGATCGTGCAGCCACACCTCTCCTTTTCGAGGTTTGATAACAAGTCCATTCACAACAATCTTTTGACAGACACGTCCTGTTCGACGAAGTACCGCTTCCACGTGAGCCATTAATTCTTCAGGGCTGAACGGTTTCGTCACGTAGTCATCTGCTCCCAGCTTCAAGCCGCTGATCTTATCATCCGTTTTGGCTTTCGCCGAGAGCATAATAACCCCGGGATCATCTTCCCGTCCTTCCTTCACCCATTCACAGAATTCTTCCCCACTTATTTTCGGCAGCATCAGATCGAGAATAATCAAGCATGGTTTCCGCTCGGAGTACAGACGCATTGCCTCTTCGCCATCATAAGCCTGAAGTGCCTCATAACCACTGTTTTTCACATACAAAGCAACGAGATTTGAAATCTTCGGATCATCTTCTACAATTAAAATTTCCGGTTTCATATAACGTACTCTCTCCTATAATTCCTCCACACGCTGAAGCATCATGTCATAGTTCATCGCTCCAAGCATCACGGAATCAATTTTTCCATCTTCGTCCACGAACACTGAAGTAGGAACAGGATTAATCTGATACTTATTGGCTACTTCCACTTTTTTATCTAATAAGATAGGAAAAGACAAATTAAATTCATCTCTGAACTCCTGTACCTCTTTTAAACCGGATTCAGTTTCCGTCAGATTTACAGCTAAGATGACAATATCTTCGTTCTGATAAAATCTCTCCATATCAGGCATTTCCGCCCGGCAAGGAGGACACCAGGTAGCCCAAAAGTTAATCATCACTTTTTCACCCCGATAATCGGATAAAGACACCTCTTCTCCCTCAAGCGTTTGAAGAGTAAAGTCAGGAGCCTCCTGACCTTTTTCAAGTCCTGTCCTCCCGTTCTCCGGCGCATTCGAACGTTCATCTGTTTCTCCTGTGGTAACCGTCGTCCCCTCTTCTTCAGGATCAGTACTCGCTTTACCCTGATAAGCAAAATCATAGATCGCCCAGCCAAACAAAGCCGTCACAGCCAATATAATGATCCAGCGTTTCATAACCTGTCTCCTTTCATATTAAAAAATAAATCCTAAATTGGAAAGCCAAGTATCTTGCACGAGGTTCAACATAAAGGTCGAAATCCTCGTCATATACCCGGTATATAAAAGTGCTCCTGCCACAATCATCATAGCCCCTCCCGCTTTCATAATCTGACCGCTGTATTTCAGAATCATTCGTGTAGATCCCATGAAAAAGGAGAAGGCAAGAAACGGCAGAATAAACCCAAGGACGTACACCACTGTGTACAGTACTCCCTGCGTGGGCTGGCTTGCCGCAAGCATTAAAATGGAGGCAAAAATCGGCCCGATACACGGTGTCCACCCTGCTGCAAACCCCATTCCCGCAAACCAGGTGCCGGCATAACTAAACGAACGGCGCGGTTTAAAGCTCATTCGTTTTTCACTCATAAACCAATTAATTTTAAGCCATCCAGCTACAAAAAAGCCCATCAGAATAATAAATACACCTGCTATTCGCTGCAGTAAAAGGCCTGATTCGCCTGATAAAAATCCCTGGATCACGTTTCCTAAGTAGGATGCTCCAATCCCCAGAGTCAAAAATACGGTAGATACACCTAATAGAAAGAACACCGAGTGAAGAAGCAGCTTCCTTTTTACCTTGGCACTCTGATCCTCTTTAATCTCTTTCACACTCATTCCGGTTATGTAGGACAAATACGCCGGAAACAAAGGAAGTGTACATGGAGATAAAAATGAAATGACTCCGGCTCCAAAAGCAAGCCATATCGTTACATCGACCGACATGATACCTCTCTCCTCTTCTCTAAATTCCATAATAAAAACATCGCGAGGCTGATCACTACATAAAACCACAGATCCATACGATAGCCCATTAAGGCCGGTGGTCCGCCTACCCACGCAGAAGCTGCCGCACTAATAGAAAAAATAGCGCTTATGATAAAAACTTGCCTGAATAACAGAACGGCTGCCAGATATACAAAAAATAGGACCAGTTCGACCAATCCCCCTCGCTCGAGCAGCAGTTGGGAAAGTAATGTAAAAAAGAAAAAACTGCAAGCGAGCAGAAGAATATACTCGTACATGAACGTCTGATGCTTCTTTTTCCTGCGAAACTCTGTGCTGATCGTAAGCAACGAAGCTAAGTAAAATTCCAGGGTCCCGCTTGGATACGCTAATACGGAAAGTGGATACTCCAGCACAAGGGGCCAGGTCGTCAGAAGTTTTACAGCAATAAACCATAAAGCCCACGTTAGCAGTAGAGAGCTGAACTGATCCAATGCCCTTTTCTTGTGACTGGTTTCCTTCGATACAGCCAGCCACATGACCAGGGCAGCAATTACTAATGAAGCAACTCGAATGATAGTTACGGGTTGAATAGTCATCTTACATACCTCTACTTTTACTGAATTGAATTCCATCATACCTCACTTCTGTGAAAATATGATGAACACACCTAAACAGACGCATCATTAACAATATTTGTATGACCTGAGGTGCTAAAATATGGATGACCTGAGGTGGAAGTATTTGTATGAATTCTCAAGAAAAAAGCCCTCTCCAAGTTTCATCAACTTGGAGAGGGCTTACCGTTTTAATTATATTCTTTCTTAATATCTTTTGTACTTCTAACGGTATCAATTGGACGTACCGCTTGTTCAATCTCTTCTCGTTTAGGCTCAAGCATTGGAGGCAGCGACAGCATTTCGCCCAGTGTTTCATAAGGTTCATCTCCCATAAACCCTGGACCATCGGTCGCAAACTCAAATAAGATTTGTGGTGCTACACCGGCATATAAGGATTCGAAATAATGACGGTTCACGTAACCAGAGGTCCTGAATCCGAAGCGAGGCATACGATCAATCCATTCATTCAGTGCATCTCGGTCCTCTACACGGAAAGCCGCATGGTGAACCGTACCGTACCCCTGGCGAGAGGAAGGCATTTGATCATTATGCTCTACCACCACCTGAGCTCCATTTCCACCTTCCCCTGCTTCAAATAGATGAAAAGGACCTTCATTGGCTATCTCTCTGAACAGGAGAACTTTTTCCAGTACTTCTTTAAAATAATCAAAATCTGCAATCCTTACGTGCAGCGGTCCAAGACCCGTTATGCCATACTCCAGTGGAATCGGACCATTCTGCCAAGGAGTCCCCGCAGGTACCCCAGTGTTATTTTCATCGGAGACGAGTTCGTATGCTTGTTCGTCAAAGTCTGTAAACGGCAGCACTCTCTTTCCGAATGTCTCTTTGATTCCCTCGTGTTGAATTTCTAATCGGTCGAACCGCTTCACCCAGTACTCGAGCGCTTCATCACTGGGAACCCGGAAGGAAGTTTTAGATATTTCGTTCGTTCCGTGTTCACCTTTAGGGATGCCTGGAAAATCAAAAAATGTCATATCTGTACCCGGACTCCCTTTATCATCCGCAAAAAACAAGTGGTATGTCTGAATATCATCCTGATTGACCGTTTTCTTCACCAGCCGCATTCCCAGTACATATGTGAAAAATTCATAATTCTTTTCAGCACTGCTGGTAATAGCGGTCACATGGTGCAAGCCCTTCAATTCGTTCATTTCATACCCTCCGTTGACTTAAAAATAATTTATCTCAATTTCAAGATAAATATAATACGAATACAATTAAATGTCAATTTTAGAGATTTCATCCCGTTTTATGATTCGCTATATGCTGTTCGAACTATACTCCCTCAATTCTTCCCACTTTTCCAAAAAACCAGCTCTGCCGAATCTCCTATTTTCCATTTTTATCAAATAATTACGTTTTAACCCATTACTTCTATGGTAAATACGTTATATAAGAAAAGGACAACCTATTTTTTTCCTTTTCTAATTTATTCAGGAGGTGGAGCAACATGGCACAAAACACTTATAAGACAGGCGAAAAAGCGCCAGAATCAGGCACTTACAAGGTACAAAGTTTAGTCAGTGGAGGTTCTTCAAATCAGGACAATACTGAAGTGAAAGTGGAAAAAGGTGAACAGTTCCCCCCTTCTCCTTCAAGTAATGAAGCTGCCCACTGGGTAAAAACTTCGTAATCACCAAACGTAAAGATAGACCGGATCAAAGGGAAACCTTGATCCGGTCTTTTTCTTATAGGAAAAAGTCCTGAACTAAAACAACAGCCCTCGGTTGAGTACAATGCCTATAGTTTTTGGATAGAGGATTCATCTCCCACTTACTTTATTGCCCTTTACCGTATTCCTAACGAAACCCTCTCCCTAGATTGGATTCATTCTCCGGAAATAAGACTGAATTTATTTTTTTAAGAAAACAATTCAATATACCATCTTTTAACATTAAATTATACCTCAAACAAAAAACCTTAACCATACTATTTCTGACACTTCAAAAGCATTCAATTCACTCCGCACCATCAATTATATTATCTTAATATAAAAAATAACTGTTTAGCATTTCACATTTGTGGAATTTATTACAAAAAGCATTCGAAAGGTAGTGAGTCCTATGACAGCAATAGAAAAATTTTTCAAGAGAGATTATGAACAATCCAGAGAAACGTTCCAAGAACATTTATCCACCATCAAAGAAAAGTGGCCTCAGGCTGTTTTATCAATCGAAACCATCGGAGAGGATCCGGACAATACCATTGATGTTATTTATTCCGAAGCACTTACGTCGAACGACCAAGTCGTTTTTTTCACCACTGGAGAGCACGGGATTGAAGGTTATGCCGGAGCAGCAGTAACTCACCTGTTTGTCGAGGAATACCTTGATCAAATCGATCCACAAACTACTGGCATCTGCCTCGTCCACGCTATCAACCCCTGGGGAATGAGGAATTTCAGACGTGTAACTGAAAATAACGTGGATTTGAACCGTAATTATTTATTCGACCCAGGATCAGTTCCTGAGAATGTAAACGAGAATTACTCGGAAGAGAGTCATATTTTTCAGCCCAACGGTCCCGTTAAGGATGTAGCCAAAGAAAAAACAGAGCTATACGAACAATTGAGCAAAGGAATGATGAGAGAAGGATACAGTGGAATTAAGAAAGCAAAAGGCATGGGACAATTTGAATTCCCACGCGGCGTCTATTACGGAGGATCGAGCGAAGAGGAATCAGCCAGCTTTTTAAAAGCTTGGCAGAGAAAGCTCCTTTCTACCTATCCACGTGTGATCCATATGGATTGGCATACAGCTCTTGGACCAACCAACGAGGTTACAATGGTCGTCTCCGAACATGATGAACGGAAAGAAGATCATATGAAAGAAGAGTATGGAATGGAAAATATCCAGAAGTTCACTCCTAAAAAGGTAAAAGGAGACTCTACCAACTATTTTCATAAAGTAAAAAATGAAGAAAATCCAGATACGTATCTATTTTCAGCTTTATTTGAATTTGGCACATTCGGTACAAGCCGAAAAGCAGAGCTGCGGGAATTTACAACGATTATCCTCGAAAACCAGCTTTACTGGGAAGGGGCAGAAAGGGAGCAGGATCGGCAATGGATTCTTGAGGAATTCAAAAATATGTTCTACCCCAATCAGGACGAATGGCGACAATCGGTACTGGAAGAAGCACGTCACGCCATCGAGTCTATTCTTACACAAGAAGAGATTTTAGTTTCCTATCAAACTATCTAGGAAGGAGAAAAAAACATGGTTCATCAGCTCCCTGAAAGATCTTTTCCCTTATGGAGAGACCAGTCAATTGAATCCTTTCCCGCCCTAACCGAGAATACGGAAGCAGATGTGACGGTCATCGGATCCGGGATCACCGGAATCATGACCGCTTATCTTCTGGTGAAAAAAGGATACAGCGTGGTGATCCTTGAAGCAGGAAAGATGGTGGAAGGTACCACCGGCTATACTACGGCGAAAGTCAGTTCTCAGCACGGACTCATTTATGACCACCTTATTCAAACGTTCGGCAAAGAAAAAGCAAAACTCTACTACAAGGCGAATCAGGAGGCACTGCAGCTGATAGATCACATTAGACAGGAACATCATATCGACTGCGATTTCGCTTACCAGGACGCTTACGTTTACAGCACCACTGCAGAATTAACACGGAACATTGAGAAAGAAGCCAAAGCCTATGAGCAGCTTGGGATTAATGGAGGGCTCTCCGACCATACGGATCTCCCTTTTCCTGTAACAGCTTCTATAAAAATGAAAGACCAGGCCCACTTTAACCCGGTCAAATTTCTGCTCCCTCTTATTGACTTCTTAAGAGAAAACGGCACAGCAATCTACGAAGACACACGCGCAGAGGATATTAAAGAAGGCATAAGGCCTGAAGTTATGACAAGAAACGGGCAGCTTGTGCGCTCTGACTATGTCGTAATGGCCTCCCATTTCCCCTTCAAAGATTTTAAAGGTTTATATTTTGCGAGACTCCATGTCGACCGTTCTTATAGTCTGGCCGTTAAAATGACGGATCAACCCCCAGACGGTATGTATATAAACGCAGAGTCTTCCAAGCGCTCGCTGCGCCATGCCATTGATGATCACGGAGAACGCTATCTGCTTATCGGCGGTGAAGGACACCCGAGCGGCCAGACCAGAAATACAGAACAACATTATGAGAGACTGCGTGATTACGCGGAGACCCATTTTGACGTTGAGAACGTGTCCTACCGTTGGTCTTCTCAGGATATGACCACCCTGGATATGGTTCCCTATATAGGACCGATTACAGAAAAACACTCCAACATCCATGTTGCGACCGGATTTGCTAAATGGGGAATGACAAACGGAACAGCGGCCGCCATGGTGATTACCGATTTAATCAGCAAGGACAGCAGTCCTTATGCAGAACTTTTTACCCCTTCTCGTTTTCACGCACAGGAAGATGTAAAGAGTTTCACGAAAGAAAATGCTGATGTTGCTAAGGAATTCGTAAAGGGTAAACTGACCAAAGGTGATCGGACAATAAACGACCTGGCCCCGGATGAAGGGGCTCTCATAAATAAGGATGGAAAGAAAGCCGGTGCTTATAAAACAGCTGATGGGACTGTGAAAATAGTTGATACTACATGCACCCATATGGGCTGTGATGTGGAATGGAACAATGGAGAACGATCCTGGGACTGCCCTTGTCATGGTTCCCGGTTTACACTGGACGGAGAAGTTATCGAAGGTCCTGCGACGAAACCACTAAAAAAATTAAGCAAAGAATAATAATCCTCCATTAAACTAGTGGTTTGCTTTGTTGGAAAATTGCGTTCCCTAAAAAAAGAACTTCCGCAACCGGAAGTTCTTTTTTATTACTGCTTTATTAAATTTAAAAACTGCTTTGTGCGTTCTTCCTTAGGCTGTTCAAATAGAACAGATGGTTCGCCTCTTTCAACGATCATGCCATTATCCATAAACAGCACTTCATCAGCTACTTCTTTAGCAAAGCTCATTTCGTGAGTAACGACCACCATCGTACGACCTTCCGCTGCTAGTTTCTTCATGACCTGGAGAACTTCACCGACTAGTTCCGGATCCAGTGCTGAAGTCGGTTCATCAAACAACATGACTTTAGGGTCAATCGCCATGGCCCGGGCAATCCCCACTCTCTGCTGCTGCCCTCCTGAAAGCTGATAAGGATACACTTCCATTTTCTCGTGGAGACCAACTTTAGTCAGAATATCCACTGCTTTTTCACGCGCTTTGGTCTTAGCGACTTTTTGGACGGTTATGGGCCCTTCCATCACATTTTGAACGGCCGTAAAGTGAGGAAACAAATTATAGGTTTGAAAAACCATGCCGGTTTGTTTCCTGAACTCCCTAATTTCTTTTTTGGATACCTTTTCTGAAAATTTAAGGGTCTGCTGATCAATTGTGATGGAGCCTTCTTCCGGTCGTTCAAGAACGTTCAAGCACCGGAGAAGCGTCGTTTTACCCGAACCTGAAGGACCAATGATGACAACCACTTTTCCTTGTTCTACTTGTAAACTGATATCTTTTAAAACGACTAAGTTGCCAAATTGTTTTGATATATTGTTCATGTTAATCATGAGCATTCTCCTTACGTTTTCACATAACGGTTCATGCGGTTCTCAATTCTGCCTTGCAGAACCGATAGTAGAAAGCATATGACCCAATAAATAGCACCCGCTTCCACGTACACCAGTAAAGGAGTATAAGTCGTGGCTACAATTTCCTGAGCTTTTCTGAACATTTCACTGACCAGAATCGTAGAAGCCAGTGATGTTTCTTTAACTAACCCAATAAATGAATTGGATAAAGGAGGAACCGACACCCTAGTAGCTTGAGGAAGGATCACTCGTCTTAAAGATTGAAGATAAGACATTCCGATAGATGACGAAGCCTCCCACTGTCCCTTTTCAATCGATAAAATAGAGGCCCGTATCGTCTCGGAAGCATACGCCCCCGTATTTAAGGAGAACGCAATAATCGCTCCCACAAAAGGTTCAAATTTCAAAGCTTCGATTCCTAAATTACCTAACCCGTAGAAGACAATGAACAACTGGACAAGCAGAGGAGTCCCGCGAATAATGGATACGTACACTCTGGCTATTCCAGACAGTACTTTGATACCGGAAATTCTAAATAAAGCCGTCGTGATCGCCAATATCAGACCAATTGCAAAAGAAATGAGCGTAAGGGGAATCGTATAAGAAAGAACTCCTTTCAACAAAGGAAGAAAGGAGTCTTGTAATATAGTCACGTCCTCTGAACTGAGAAAACTACTGAGTAGAAACATCTTCATTGAACCATTCGTTAGAAATTTCTTCTAGCGTACCGTCCTCTTTCATTTCTTTCAGTGCTCCGCTTACGGCCTCCACAAGTTCAGGATTATCCTGACGGAACATCATAGCCGTTTCTGATGCGTTATCCTCTTTAGCAACAATCTCCACTTTCGACTGATCGCCTTTTTCCTTCAAATAATCCAACACGGAAAGACGGTCATTCACGGTAGCATCCACACGGTCATTATTTAATAATTCCATAGCAGGATTGAACCCTTCCACACTTTGAATCTCAGCCCCGTATTCTTTCGCGACATCGGCATAGTTACTTGTTAATGACTGAGCGGACACGGCGCCCTCCAGGTCTTCAAAACTTTGCATATCGTTGTTATCTTTTCTTGCTACCAGCACAGCTGATGTATAAGTGTAAGGTACAGAAAAGCTGTACTTCTCTTCTCGATCCGGTTTAATCCCTACCTGATTCGCAATCATATCAAAACGATTGCTGTTCAAGCCGGCAAACATAGAATCCCATTTGGTTTCCTTGAATTCAATTTCAAGATCTAAACGTTTGCCGATTTCCTTTGCTACTTCTACATCATACCCTGTGAGTTCATCGTTTTCGTTATGGAACGTGTACGGGGCATAAGTCCCTTCGGTTCCTACCGTCAGGACCCCTTCTTCTTGAATTTGTTCATATAAACTTTTGTCACTGCTTTGGTCACTGCCAGATGAAGACTCCTCTTCATCTACACTTGATCCGCAGGCTGAAAGTATAATAATAAATAATGACGTAATGGTTAACCAGGTTAATTTTTTCATTCTATTTGCTTCCTCCTTTTTAATACCAACTAATTTAATCGGTTTAATATACTATTAGAGAATACATGTCGTTTCAGTAAAGGTCAACAATAATGTTTGATCTCTCTTAATTTCTACCAGTACGGCTGTTTTATGCCTACAAAAAAAAGAACACCTCCCTACTTCGGAGAGTGTCCTTTTAGCATTCCAGTGTTCTTGATTATACGATTTTCTTGATTAACCTTCCAATAGCGCGTGGGATAAAGAGAAGGATATCAACAATTGTATGAATTAGTGAACGAATCAGTTTCATCGTCATACCTCCTTGTGTACATACGTAAATGTTCCACTAGAAAGCCCTACGCAAACTGAGTCCTTTTCCGCCTTTTTAAAAATTTTTACGATACTGAAAAACCATAAAAGGACAAAAGTTCCCTGTCTCACGCCCTATATTATGGAAGCACTAACGTTCTACCAGGATAGATTAAACTCGTATTTGAAATATTGTTAACCTCCGCTAAACGATGAACCGTTGTTCCGTTTCTCCGCGCTATACTATAAAGGGTATCCCCAGCTTTTACGGTGTAATTTTTCATATCCTGAGGGATCACCAGATTTTGCCCGATCCGTATATAGGTGGGATTTGAAATTTGATTTGCCTCAATAAGGTCATTCAGGGAGACGTTATATCTTTTAGCAATGCTGTAAAGTGTGTCCCCGGCTTTCACTGTATAGCTCTCTCCCTGGACAGGCGGAGGATTCGGCGTATCCCCTGGAATGGAAAGGCGTTGGCCAATCTGAATTACATTAGCATTTACCAGGTTATTCGCTTTTACAATTTGATTTACCGTTACCTCATATTTTCCAGCGAGGCTATAAAGAGTATCTCCTGCTTTTACCGTATGAATGGTTCCTGAAGCAGAAGGCATATTTAAAATTTCCGAAACCGTAACAAATTGATAGCCTTTGGCTTTTAATGACCGGATGATATCCGGAAGTGCACCCGGAGTCCCGGAGGCTCCCGCACCGGTGTGCATCAGCACAATGGAACCTGGAACGATGTTATTCACCACCCGGTTATAAACCTCTGTTTCTGATAGACCTTTCCAATCCAGTGTATCAATATTCCAGTGGATGGTGTGGGTATAGCCCGCGTTTCCTACGGCTTTAAGTACAGTGGAATTTACGGAGCCAAAAGGTGCCCTGAATAATGGTTTTGTGGATACGCCTGTCGTACTTTTCACCGCAGCTTCAGTCCGGTCTAATTCATTTTTTATTTCAGCGCTTGATAGCTCAGTAAAGTCAGCATGGGAATAGGAGTGATTAGCTAATTCGTGACCGGCCGCTTTAATATCTTTAATAGAATTTGGATGAGCTTTTGTTCCGGAGCCTGTTAAAAAGAAGGTCGAGTGGATATTTTCTTTGGAGAGCGTTTGCAGGATCTTAGCAATGTTTGTCCCATCGGAGCCGTCATCAAACGTTAAAGCTACACGTTTACCAGAGGTATTTCCTTTGGTAACAAACTCTGAAGCGGACGCTTCTACAGGAATAGAAAAAGACAGGATACTGCCCATAAACAGAAGAAAGATCACACTGTATTTAAAAAACTTCTCTCCCATTACATTCACCTCTTATTAAGTTTTTTTGAATCCTTAATGTGAAGATGATCAGCTGCAATAAACAGAATATTTTGTCTAATTAAGTCTATTATACTACATAAAGCTCAAAATAACGCTAACAATTTTTGATCATATGTATTCAGTCATGATTCGTTTAGTGGCACTTATACAGGGAATACTTTTTATAAGATTCAATAAAATCTATTATTGAGTGCTAAACACTAAGGTTTACGCATCGAAGTGTACGGCTAAGAAACCTATAATATTCGATAAGAGCAAGGAGGTTCACACTATGGCTAAAACCATTCAGCCTGAACAAGTTGAAAGCAAGCGAAAAGAAAACCACATTCAAGTTCTTGATGTACGGACCAATGAAGAAGTTGCAGAAGGTAAAATTCCTGAAGCTCTTCATATCCCATTGGATGAAATAGAAGAACGAGTTGGAGAGCTTGACCCTAACAAGGAATATATCACGGTATGCCGCTCTGGCAGACGAAGTGATATGGCTGCCGACATCATGAATGATAGAGGCTTAAATGCCCTTAACATGGAAGGCGGCATGAAAGCCTGGACTGGAGAAGTACGATAAGATCATAACCCCGCGCTTTTTAAAAAAGTGCGGGGTTTTTTTACATTTGATAATGACGCCTTTTTTCCGTTGATATGTATCGGAGCATATCGGACTAGTTGTCTGGATATACTTAACCGTTAGAGTACATTTTAAGGGGGAAACGAATGTCAGCATCTCGTATTTTGAAATGGGTAACCGGCGGCTTTGAAGCCATTCTGGGTGTACCTTTTCTTGGTGCAACCATTATCATCAGTCTGCTCTGGACACCTTTAGCACTTATGTTAATCTTACACATTATCACCCTGGTATTAACGAAAAAAGATAACGGCGCCTCCACGGGAAGTATCCTGGGGATTATAACCTCTTGTGTAGGGTGGATCCCTTTTGTAGGGATTACCATGCATATCCTATCAGCCATTTTCCTTATGCTGGACGCTGCAAAACCTGATCCTGAAGGAGAAACAGCCTGATTTTCAGGCTTCCTTTGGAACAGGTATTTTTTTATCTTTCTACTAGTATAAAAGTATCATTACTCTTTCCTATCCATCGACTATATTCAGTCTTTTTTCCTCATTTTCCTTAATTTTCTACAATTTTACATCTAATTAAAGTTACACTAACAATTGGATACTATAGTTATCTATGAAACACCATTACATTAGAGAGAGGAGAAACAGTATGCTCAAAAAATCTGCTGCTGTATTGGCAAGTTCGACTATGTTGTTCGCTGGAGCTGCTTTTGGAGGAGGTCAAGAGGTTCATGCGGGAGAGCACGAAACTTCTGAAGTAAAGAACGTTATTTACATGATTCCCGATGGCTATTCAACTTCCTATGCCACGAACTATCGATGGTTTAAAGGTGAAGATTCTGCTTTCGATCCTTACTTAAAAGGAATGATGAAAACCTATTCGGAGGATTCTGAAGTGACCGACTCAGCAGCGGCTGGAACGGCTATGGCTACAGGGACCAAAACAAACAATGGCATGGTTGGCGTAACTCCAGATGGTGAAGAAGCGGAAAGTATTCTTGATGTATCCGAAAAAGCAGGTAAATCATCTGGCCTGGTAGCTACCTCAACAATTACACATGCTACCCCCGCTACATTTGGTTCGTCTGTAAAAGATCGTGATGACCAGGCGAAAATTGCTCCTCAATACTTAGAAAATGATGTAGACGTGATCATGGGCGGAGGTAAAGAATACTTCCTTCCTGAATCTGAGGGTGGAAAACAAAAAGAAAATAACCTCGTTGAACAGGCTCAGGAAGACGGTTACTCTTATGTGGAAAATAAAGAGGAAATGATGGATCTTAAGGAAGATGAGAAAGTCCTTGGTCTGTTCGCTGAAGGTCCAATGAGCTCAGAACTGGATAGAGATGAAACCGATCAGCCAAGTCTTTCTGATATGACTTCTTCTGCTATCGACGCTCTTTCTCAAGATGAAGATGGATTCTTTCTTATGGTAGAAGGCAGTCAAATTGACTGGGCCGGCCATGCTCACGATGCTGCCTGGGCTATGAACGATACTCAAGCTTTTGAAAAAGCTGTAACAGAAGCTTTGGAATTTGCTAAACAAGATAAAAATACTTTAGTTGTGATTGCAGGTGACCATGACACAGGCGGTATGAGTGTTGGTGCTAACGGTGAATATGATGTGAAACAGGATGTTGTTCAGGAAATTACGGCTACTGGCGATCATATGGCGGAGCAATTGAATGACGATAAATCTAATATTAAAGATGTAGTTAACAAATATACTGGTTTGGAGTTAAGCAAAGAAGAAGTAGAAACCATCCGTTCTTCTGAAACTCCAAACGCGGCGATCAATCAAATTGTCAGTGACCGCGCGCTCGTAGGTTGGACAAGTTCCAATCACACTGGAGTAGATGTACCTGTTTATGCATTCGGTCCATCTTCTGATCAGTTTTCCGGATTGGTAAACAATACGGATATGCCGAAAAAAATAGCAGCTGCCATGGGTCATAAGCTAGATGACGAAGACGGAGGCCATGAAGGTGGAATGGCTTGGAAAGAACATGACGGCATAGAATATGCAGTCCCTATGGGTGGATGGCACAGAGGAAGTGTCGTAGATTACTTAAAATCCAACGGATACAAGGCGAATTTTTCCTTCCGCGGTGAAATTGCAGACAGCTTTGACATAAACAATTATCAAGGCACTTACGATCAGAATGTGTTTATGCTGCAAACGTTAAAAGATGAATGGCACAGTAAATAAAATAACGGGAAAAAATCAGGTCTGCTTCGAAGCAGACCTGATTTTTGTTTTTTGATATCACATATACCATTAATCACTTCAAAGAAAATAAGCCTGAGAGAACCAGGTCGCACATCTTCAGACCGTGCCACCTCAATTCTCCAAAAAATCCATTTGCATAAAAAAAAGACTCCCTTGTAAAAAGGAAGTCTTTTTCGTTAACGTTTTATCTTTGAACGTTAGCTGCTTGCGGTCCACGGTTTCCTTCAACGATTTCGAAAGAAACTGTTTCGTTTTCTTCTAGTGTTTTGAAACCTTCGCCTTGAATAGCAGAGAAATGAACGAATACATCGTCTTGACCTTCTACTTCAATAAAACCGAAACCTTTTTCTGCGTTGAACCATTTAACATTACCTTGTAACATAATTGTTGCCTCCTGCGTGGAATTTCTCCACATTGTATTACTATTATTGCTCTGCATATTCATTCTAGACGAAAGTGACTTACTAGGTTACTTTTTCTTTCATTCATAGACGAACAAGAATAATTAATTTCTATCATAGCACCTGAGTGAATCCCCGTCAACCTTATCGCAAACTTTTTTGTCAGAGGGCACATAGATGCTCTTTCAATCGCCTAAATTGTTCCGAAGTTTCAAATTATGCTGATCTTACACATTATCACCCTGCTATCAACGAAAAAAGAGCACAGGAAATTCTTATGCAGGAGATACCGTTTGCAAGAATTATCACGCATATCCTGTCTGCCATTTTCCTTATTCTGGACGTTGTAAAGCCTGATTCGAGAACTGAAGAGGTACTACCCTGAATTGGCAGAAAGATGCTTCCCTATTTAGTGTCATCTGAACCCGAGTCAAGACACAAAAAAAAGACTCCCTCTCAAAAGGGAGTCTTTCATTTAACGTTTTATCTTTGAACGTTAGCTGCTTGCGGTCCACGGTTTCCTTCAACGATTTCGAAAGAAACTGTTTCGTTTTCTTCTAGTGTTTTGAAACCTTCGCCTTGAATAGCAGAGAAATGAACGA